>NZ_LWMT01000098.1 GCF_001639265.1 Methanobrevibacter filiformis | reverse complement strand
TACCAAGACACCTGAAAAAAATATACAAGACAGAACAAGGAATAACAACCTATTTAGATCTTCAAAGAATAAAATGGGAGCAAGAAAGAGGAAAAATTATCTCAACCATGAAGTTTTTGACATAGCCCATTTTATTAAAAGCTATATCAATAAATAGTTTTTTTATCAAATATTTGTAACAATTTTTTGTATAACTGCTATAATTTTTGTATAAAAAATCATTAACTTATTATCATTAAATTATATTATTATATTGTGATTTATTTCTATTATTTTTTAAAAAATAAATTTTAAAAAGTATTTTTTCCATTAATGTTAGTTTTTCATTAAAGTAATTTAAATACTATAATTATCATATAATTAATATAATTGGATAGTTTAATTAATCAAATAATATTTTAAGTAATTAGTGTAATATTTTAACTAATTATATTAATCAAATATAATGTTTTGAATAATTAGTGTAATATTTTAACTAATTTGTTAATCAAATAATATTTTAAGTAATTAATGTAATATTTTAACTAATTTAATCAATTAATCTAAGGTGATACAATCGTACAAAATCAAAATCAACCAATTTATATACTTCCTGAAGGGACTGAAAGGTTTTTAGGTAAGGATGCTTTACGAATGAATATTATGGCAGGTAAGATTCTGGCTGAAACTATCAGAACAACATTAGGTCCTCGTGGAATGGATAAGATGTTAGTAGATGGTACAGGGGATGTTATTCTTACTAATGATGGAGTAACAATTCTTAGAGAGATGGATATTGTTCATCCTGCTGCTAGAATGCTTGTTGAAATAGCTAAGAATCAGGAAGATGCTGTTGGAGATGGAACAACAACTGCAGTTATAATAGCTGGAGAATTATTAAAAAAGGCTGAAGAATTACTTGAACTGGGAGTTCATTCATCTACTATTATTTTAGGTTATAGACAAGCAGTAGCTAAGTCAATTGAAATATTAAACGAAATATCAATTGATGCTAAGGATGCTGAAACTCTTTTCAATGTAGCATTAACTGCAATGACTGGTAAAGGGTCTGAAATAGCTAAAGAACCTCTTGCTAAATTAATTGTTGATGCTTCATTAAAAGTTGAAGAAAATAGTAAAGTGGATAAGGACAATATAAATATTCAAAGAATATCTGGGGCTTCTGTAGAAGATTCTGAAATAGTTGATGGTATTTTAATAGATAAAGGTAGATCTGATCCAGGAATGCCTAAAAAGGTAGAAAATGCAAAAATAGCTTTATTAAAATATCCTTTAGAAATTAAAGATACAGAAACAAGTGCAAAGATTAATTTGACTGATCCATCTCAAATGCAAGCATTTCTTGATAATGAAGAAGAAATGATTAGAGATATGGTTGATAAAGTCATAGATTCTGGAGCTAATGTTTTATTCTGTCAAAAAGGTATTGATGATCTTGCAATGCATTACTTAAGAAAAGCAGGAATTTTCGCAGTTAAAAGAGTTAAAAAATCAGATATTAAACGTTTAGAAAAATCAACAGGAGCAAGACTTGTAACAAATATTGATGATCTCACACAAGATAACTTAGGTAGTGCTGGACTCGTCTATGAGAAGAAGATATTTGATCAAACAGTTATTCTTGTTGAACAATTAAAAGATGCGAAAGCAATTTCAATAATACTTAGAGGTAGTACTCGATATGTTACTGGGGAAATTGAAAGAGCATTAGATGATGCATTAGGTGTTGTAGCTGCAACTATTGAAGATAGTAAAGTTGTTATTGGTGGAGGAGCTCCAGAAATTGAAATAGCTAAACAACTTAAAGAATATGGTGAAACTATAAATGGCAGAGAACAATTAGCTATTTTATCTTTTGCTGAAGCTTTAGAAGTTGTTCCAAGAACCTTAGCTGAAAATGCAGGATTAGATAGCATAGATATTCTTGTTGATTTAAGAGCAGCACATGAAAAATCCAACTTCATAGGATTAGATGTTTTAAAAGGTAAAATAGCTGATATGAAAGAAGAAGGAGTAGTTGAACCTCAAAGAGTTAAAACACATGCTATAAACTCTGCTGCAGAAGCTACTGAAATGATTTTACGTATAGATGATTTAGTTGCTGCAAGAGGCGCCCTTGAATCTGAAGGTGCTGGTGATGATGGTATGGATCATAGTGGAATGCCTCCAATGATGTAATTCCTTTGATTTTTATCTCTTTATTATTTATTTCTTTATTAAATTAACTATTTTTTTCTTTTTTAATTAATTATTTACTTTATTTTAATTTGTTTACTACTTGTTTTACTTATTTTTAATATCATAAATTTCTTTTTTGTTTAATTATTTACTAATTTATATATTGTCATATATTTTATAAAATTATAAGGTTATTTGTTCATATTAATTTTTTAATATTAATTAATATATATTTAGTTTAATTACTATTATTTTATAATATTTAGAAAAATAATGATAAATTATATATAATATATAGAATATATAATATACTATAGATTTTAATTATAATTTTAATCAGCATAAAATTAATACTGTTTTGATATTTTATGTTCTTATAATTAAAAAGAATCTATTGATTAATTTAGTGATAAAATGTTATCAAAAGCAATAAAATATCTTTTACTAATATTTACAGTCTGTATTTTAAGCTGTAGTATTAGTTTCGCGGCTGATACAAACCATGACAATAATAGTAGTTTATCTGAGTCTTTAATATATGCTAATTCAACTGTGCTAAAAACTGCAGTTTTGGGTGTTTCAACACTTTCTGCTGAATTTTCTGCTGAAAGTAATAAACCATCAAAAATATCTCAAGATGATGTTTTTAAGGTTTCTACATCTGCTAAAAAATATGTAGATTCTAATGGCAAGTTGCCGAAATATGTGACAATCTCAGGTTATAATTATTCTATGCCTGAGTATTTGTATTTAATATCAAGAACAATATCACTGAAATCTTCAAACTCTCAAAACCAAGTAACAGTCAAATATGATACCAAAAATCCAACTTCACCATCAGGCGTTTCAATAAATAAGGATTTAAGCAAGTCTACTTATAATTCCTTATCTAAAAAGGTATATGATTATATAGATAGTAAAAACACTGCTCCTAATTATGTATCGTCTCCCTATGGTAATATTCAATATCAATCTATATTGTATGGGTTTATAAAGATTGGAAATTGGTACAACCAAAATGGGAAGAAATTACCTGTATATTTAACATTAAATGTTAAAAAAACAAGTGATTTAAACAAAAATTTACCAACATACACAAAAACTAGCTCAAGTGATTCTTCTTCAAGTTCATCAAGTTCTAATCCCTCATCAGGATCTTCTGTTAATGAAGTTAAATTGTCTTTAACTAATATATTTAAAGCATCAAGTACTGTTAAAACTTTCACAGATAAAAATAGTAAGTTACCTAATTATGTAACTATTTCTGGTGAAAAATATTCAATGCCAGATTTTTTTCATGTTTTATCTAAAGCTATTACAGTTAAATCATCTAACTCTACTAATCAAGTTTCTATAAAAATTAATGCTAAAAATCCTACAAAACCTAGTGGTAAGTCAATAAGCTATAATTTAAGTAAATCTGAGTATCTCAGATTAGCTAAAAATATTTATACCTATATTGAATCTAAAAATACTGCGCCTAACTATGCAACTTCCTCAATGGGTGAAATTCAATATCAAACTATCCTTTGGGGTCTTGCAAAGGTTGGAGATTGGTATAGTAAAAATGGAAAATTTCCAACATCAGTAGGATTAGATAAAAAGTATACTAAGTCAATTAATAATTATTTACCTTTGTATACAAGTAATTCATCTAGTACAAACTCTTCAAATTCAGTTAATAATTCGTCTGGTAGCAATTCTACTAATTCTGGGTCTGATTCTATTATTGGGAAAGTTAAATTTACTAATAAAAATGCAATGTGGGTTCATTCTGGAGACATGAATAACGTTGTTTTAAAAACATTAGTATCTGCAGGAATTGGTAATGTATTTTTACATGAGGATGTTTTTAAGGAATTTGGTGAAACTAAGGTTTTAGCATGGATTAAAAATGCTAACAATTTAGGTGTTAAAACTCATATATGGATAACTGTATTTTATAATACAAGCTCTAAGAAATGGATTAATCCTATTAATGTGAATAACAATAGCTATGATTACAGCTTATTTAACACTATTATTTCAAAAGCAGTTAAATATTCAAAAATGAGTAGTGTAGCTGGTGTTCATTTAGATTATCTTAGATATCCTGGTACTGCGTATAAAAATAACTATTCAAATGGTGTAACAGGAACTGGAGCAATTAATGAGTTCACAAAACTCCTTTATACTTCAGTTAAAAAGGTAAATCCTAATATATTATTATCTGCTGCAGTAATGCCAGAGGCATCAAAAAATACTTATTATTATGGTCAGGATACTAATGAATTAGGAAAGTATCTTGATGTTGTTGTGCCAATGATATATAAAGGGAATTATAATAAAGATTCATCATGGATAACAAGTACTGTTAAATGGTTTGTTGCAAATTCAAATGATGCTGAAGTTTGGGCAGGTCTACAAACTTATAAATCTGATTCAAATGTGGAAAAATTATCTACTTCTGAATTAATTCAAGATTGTAAAGCTGCATTAAATGGAGGTTCATTAGGTCTTGTTTTATTTAGATGGGGAATAACAAATATTTTTAATCTTATTAATTTATAATCAATTCCCTTAATAATAATTCAATACTCTATATCTATTTTTCTTTTTTATTTTATATGTTGTTTTACCTGTTTTCATTTATTTTAGTTTATTTAAACTTATTTTAGTTATTTTAGTTATTTTAGAAACATTTATTAATATTAGTTTATATAAATATTTATAATATAATGGATTTAGTATATAATTATCTATACATCTTATTTTTATTGTCTATTTATTCATGAAATGAGTTTATATATTTCTGAAATAGATTTATAATTATATAAAAAATATTTAATTATTAATTAATTTTATATAATAATTAAATTTATTCTATTAACTTAAGAATGTGGGATATAATTAATATAACTAATCTAAATAATATTTAATAGTTTATATGGTATTGGAGTAAAATAATGAAATTCAAATTAACAAAAAGAAAAACTATTAGCTTTTTATTATTATTTTCTTTGGTGTTTTTTATCAGTTGTGGTTTTAGTTTTGCTGGGACTGTCGATGATAAAGTTTCAAATAATAATTTACAATCTAAAGATGATAATTTAAAAGCTGCTGGAAGTCCAAAAACAGTGAAAAACACATATGTGTCTCAAAAATCAGTTATTTATGCATCATATAGGGTCAAAAGATACATTGATACTAAAAAGAAACTTCCTTCATCAGTGAAAATTTCTGGTAAAACTTATAATTCTGCTGAATTCCTGTATTTGGCTTCTAAAACAATCAATGCTCAAAATAAAAAGAAATTATCATCTAAAATAGCTATTAAAAGAGGTACTATTAAAAAACCAAGTACCTCTTCAGGAAATTTAGTTAAAGGCAGATTAACTAAAAAAACTTATGTTACTATGGCTAAAAAAGTAGCTGTATATGGCAATAAATATAAAAAAATGCCAAAATCTATTAAATTTAAATCTAAAAAACTAAGTTTTAATAATACAGTATATACTATATCATGTGTTTTACACTTCACTAAACTTAAGAAAAGATTGCCTAATTATGTTAAAATTGCTTCTTTTAAACCTGTAGTAACATATAAAGTTCATCCTAAAAACAAATATTCTATATGGGTACGTGGTGGAGACATGTATTCTATTGATTTTAACAAATTAAAAGCTAATGGTATTGGTCATATATTTTTAAATGACTTTGCATTTACTAGTCATGGTAAAACAAAAACAAGTGCATGGATTAAAGAAGCTACTAAACGTGGATTAAAAGTACATATTTGGGTTCAATCTTTTAATGAGGATGATAAATGGATTAATCCAGTTAACAAAAAAACAAAAAGTTATAATACTATTTACTTCTCAAAATTTTATAAGAAAATAAAATCTTATGTTAAGGTTAAATATGTTGCAGGTATTCATTTAGATTATCTTCGATATCCTGGTACTGCATACAAATATAATTATTCAAATGGAGTATCTGGTGTAAATGCGATAAATAAATTTACTAAAGGTGTTTTCAAAGTTGTTAAATCTGAAAATCCTAAATTAATCTTATCTGCTGCAGTAATGCCTGAAACAAATTCAAATATTAAATACTATGGTCAAGATACTAAAACATTGTGCAAATATTTAGATGTTATCGTACCAATGATATACTCAGGTAATTATGGTGAAGGGCGTAAATGGATTACCAGTACTTCTAAATGGTTTGCTCAAAATTCTGGTTCTGCTGAAGTTTGGGGAGGGATACAAACATATAAAGGTGACAATGACTTGTCTAAACGCTCAATTTTAACTTTATCTAAAGACTCTAAAGCTGTTTTAAGTGGTGGAAGTGAAGGTGTTGCTTTCTTCAGATGGGGATTAATGAATTTCTTTGATTTATCTACATTAAAAGGTTAATTACTTATCATATTGATTTATTTTTTAAAATTTTTATTTTTTATTTTTTTTTATTTTTGAGAATGAGTTTTCAGTTAAAATTTATTGTATAAAATTATTATACAGTTAAAATTGTTAGTTTAGATGTATTGTATAAAATTATTATACAGTTAAAATTGTTAGTTTAGATGTATTGTATAAAATTATTATACGGTTAAAATTGTTAGTTTAGATGTATTGTATAAAATTATTATACAATTAATTTATAAAAAACTTTATAATCTATTGGCACTAACTATATATTAGATATATTAGGTACATATAAATTAATTATATTAACATGGATAGCTATATTGTGTTAGTTGGAAAATATTTTTCGTTTGTTGTGATTAAATGAGTTTTTTATTTAATAAAAAAGAAATTAGGAGTTATACTTCGTTTATATTAATGTTATTAATTCTTGTTGCTTGTTTTGCTTTAATTGATTTTGCTGATGCAGCTAACACAAATGATGCATCATTATCGGATGATAATAAAACACATAAGCCTGTGCAAGTATCTCAGAAGGCTATTAAACGTGCTGCTAAGACAGTTTACTTAACTGCAAATTATGATAAGAAATTACCAAATTCTGTTGAAATTGAGGGATATAACTATTCATTGCCTCAATTTTTGTATTTAGCTTCAGGTTCTATTTATAAAAGATATCATAATAATACTTCAAACATCACTGTTAATTATAATATTAAAAGACCAAGTGATCCTAAAGATCATGATGTTAAAAAAAATGTTAGTAGCTATAAATGGTATAAAATTTCAAAATATATAATAAACTACTCTAAAAAACATCATAGTAGTCCTAAATATGTTTATGTAAATGGTAAAAAGATGCAATACCAAAGTGTAGTTTTTTATTTATCTAAGTATTTATCTAGATCTAAAGGTGAAACAGGTTTACCTAAATATATGTTGGTTTCAATTAAGAAAACAAGTCCAATTAATAATAATGGGTATACTATTTCATTATTTAGTCCTTATAAATCTGGAACCTCTAAGTCTTATTTGATATCTTCACCTAATGCTCAATCAAAGAATCCTAATATAAAAAAACTTGCTAAAAAAATAACTAAAGGTTCAAAATCTAAATTACAAAAAGCAAAAGCTATTTATGAGTGGGTTATTAATAATGTTGAGTATGAAGGTTATTATAATACTAGATATGGTGCATTAAAATCTATTCGTCTAAAAAAAGGTAATTGTGTTGATCAATCCCATGTTATTATTGCTTTATCAAGAGCAAGTGGTATTTCTGCAAGATATGTTCATGGAACTTGTAAATTTATTGTAAGTGGTCGTACTATAGGGCATGTTTGGGTACAAGTTCTTGTTAATCGTAAATGGGTGGTTGTTGATGCTTCCAATACTCGTAATAGGTTTGGTGGTGTTGTTAGCTGGAATATTGGCTCTTATAAGAAACATGGGGTTTATTCTTCCCTTAATTTTTGAGTAAACATTATTAAACTTAAAATTAATTCTTTTTATAGGTATATTTTTAATTTATTGTTATTCTAACAGTTCTTTTGATATTTTCTATTTATCATGACTAATCATCATAAAATTTATATGGTATTAAAATTATAATTATCAATTGTTATATAAATAGGGAGTTTGATATTTTATGGTTAATATTAATTCAAATAATCAAAGATTATTCCATCCGAATGATGAAGTTAAACAAAGATCAGATATAAAAGATTGGGATTTAGAAATAGAAAAAGGGAAAGATATTGAAAAATATTGGGCTCAGGAAGCAGAACAATTTGATTGGTTTAAAAAGTGGGATAGTATTCTTGATGAGTCTAACAAACCTTATTACAAATGGTTTGATGGCGGTCAAATCAATCTAGCATATAATGCTGTGGATCGATGGATAGAAACAGGTAAAAGAAATAAAATAGCTATTTTATATATTAATGAAAGGGGAAAGGAGGTTAAACTCACATATTATGAGCTATATCGTGAAGTTAATAAAGTTGCAAATGCATTATTGAATTTGGGGATTAAAAAGGGAGACAGTGTTTCAATGTATCTTCCAATGTGTCCAGAATTGATAATTTCAATGATTGCATGTACTAAAATAGGAGCAGTTCATAGTACAATCTTTTCAGGACTTAGTTCTGTGGCTGTAGTTGAAAGAGTCAATGATATAAAATCTAAGATAATTATAACTGCAGATGGGACATATAGGAGAGGTAAAATTATAAATCTTAAATCTGTTATTGACGAAGCAATGTTACAATGTCCTACAGTTCAAACTGTTGTTCTTGTAAATCATACTGGTCGTTATAATGATGTAGCAGATTTAAGGGGTAATGAAATTTTCTATGATCGTCTTATTGAAGGTGAAACTGATAGTTGTGATTGTGAAGTAATGGAATCAGAAGATCCCTTATTTATATTATATACTTCTGGAAGTACAGGAAAACCTAAAGGTGTAATTCATACAACTGCAGGATACATGGTTGGAATAGCTACAACTTTTAAAAATGTATTTGATATTCATGATGATGACTTGTGGTGGTCAACAGGAGATGCTGGATGGATAACTGGTCATAGTTACACAGTTTATGCTCCATTGCTTCTTGGCACAACAACTTTAATCTATGAAGGTGCTCCAGACTTTCCGGATCCTGGTATTTGGTGGAAAATCATTGAAAAATATGGTGTAACTAAGTTTTACACTGCTCCAACAGCTATTCGACATTTAATGAGGTTTGGTAAAAAATACTCTAAATTATATAATTTGGATTCATTAAAGATTCTTGGAAGTGTAGGGGAAGCAATAAACTTTGAAGCATGGAAATGGATGTATGAGGAGATTGGAAAGGGAAAAACTCCTATTATGGACACATGGTGGCAAACTGAAACTGGAATGCACATGATATCACCTATTCCTATTGCTGACTTGAAACCTGGATCTGCTACAAAACCATTACCTGGTGTTCAAATAGCTATTGTTGATGAAGAAGGGAAAGAATTACCTCCAAATAAAAAAGGATATTTAGCTATTACAAAACCATGGCCTGCAATGTTTAGAGGTCTTCACAATGATGATGAGCGTTTTATAAATGTCTATTGGGAAGAATTCCCTGGAGGTATTTATAGAGCAGGAGATATGGCTGAAATAGATGAAGATGGATATATTTGGATACAAGGTCGTTCTGATGATGTATTAAAAATAGCAGGTCATAGAATTGGTGCAACTGAAGTGGAATCTGCATTCAATAGTCATCCTGCAGTAAATGAAACTGCTGTTATTGGAAAAGAAGATCCTGTTAAGGGACAACTTATTAAAGCATTTCTAATACTTAATGAAGGCTATAACTTAGACATGCCATTTAAAGAAGGAAACAGATTCCTACTTCGAGAAGAACTAAAACGTCATGTTAGACATGCACTTGGACCTGTAGCAGTTTTAGGTGAAATGGTTCAAGTAGATAAACTCCCAAAAACAAAAAGTGGTAAAATTATGCGTCGTGTTCTTAAAGCTCAAGAAGAAGGTGAAGACTTAGGAGATATTTCAACTTTAGAATCTGATTAGATCATAAATCATGGGTGCTAATGGAATGTACATAATCCATTACCATAGGGATTACATGATTTTTTAAAGAGGATATAGATTGATTAGTTAAATAATAGCTATTAATATGTACTATTAAATTAATCAATCATTAATCTATAAATTTAGTGTAGGAATCTTAATTTTTAAATCTATCATCTGATTTTTTATGTTTTGCATTTTTATGTTTTTTTTCGAACCAACCAATTTTTAAATTTTCACAGGTTTCTTCATATAATTGGGGAACATAAGGTTTAATATCAAGTAGAGGTGTTTTATTCAACATATCTACATTAGAAATAATTAAAACATTGTCTTTAACTGAATTTAACCGTACTACTGAGATTCCAATGGGATTTGGTCTTTTCGGAGATCTTGTTGCAAAAATGCCATGGGTATTGTCATCTAAAAAAGGTTTAACTAGAAGTGAGTAATCTTTAATTTCATGTAAAAAATATGTTAAAGTTAAGTGTGAAAAGCTTTCAATGTCTTTTAAACCTTCTTTAAATTCTTTATTTAAATAAATTTTTCCTTTGACTCCATTAGCTCCATTTGGTTGTATGGGCATTCCCTCTATTTCATTAAAAGGGGTTTCTATTATTCCAATAGTTTTAAATTCTATATTTGTCATGTTTTACCTTTAACTATTATTACTAAATTATTATTTTTCAATTCATTCTCAAAATTTTTGTAATATTGTGCCCTAGGAGGCATATGGAGATTTTAGTATGTTTTAAAAGTCTTTAAGTCCACTATTTTTAAGAATGTTCTTCACTTCTTCATCATTTAATTCATAATGATAAAATTCAGAATAAAACTCTTTTGTTATTTCTTTAAGATTAACATCATTAAATTTATATGGATACAACACTTTTGCAGTCCATGGAATTCCAATTATACAATTTGCACCAGGTGGTCGGTCAAACCAGTTAAATGGGGATGATGGTGATAGGTAAACTTCCTTGTTTTTAATAGCTTTCACATCTTTCCAGTTAGGATTATTATATGTATTATTATAAAAATTGGCATCTGTAGTTATTATTACATCAGGATTCCACTTTATCACTTGTTCCATTGTAACAGGAACTTCTCCAACTCCTTCTTGGACTGGTATATCTGCTACATTTATTCCTCCACAAATATCAATAAGTTGGCTATGGTATGTTCCAGAAGGATCAGTTTTAAGTCCATCAGGTCCTTCAGCATAATAAACTTTTCGTTTATCTGAATCTGGAATTGATGATGTAACATCTTCTACTTTATCATAGTATTTTTTCTTGAATTCTATTAATTTATTAGCTTTATCTTCCTTTTTAAGTAATTTTCCCATAAATTCAATTGATGAGTCTATTTCTGTCAGATTTGATGTATCTAAAACACCTACAACAGGTATTTTTCCAAATTGTTCTTGTCTTAAGTCAACATCGCTTTTATCAACATCTCCCATTCCTGTTTCAATTATGATGTCTGGATTCACTTTAAGCATTTCTTCATAGTCTCCATCTTGCCTACCATACCATCCTCCAACAACGGTTATATTTTTGTATTTTGAAGGAATGTGGGTTAATTCTTCAGGAGTCCATTCATAATTCAAACCTACAATTAAATCAGGATCTAATATATAAACTAATGTTGTCATTGGAGGAGATGTTGCAATTATTTTTTCAGTAACTTTTGGCACAGTAATAGTTCTACCAACCATATCATTTATAGTCATATCACCCTCTGGAGATACATTCTCTACACTGTAATATGTAAAAATCACTCCTAGAATAAGTAGAATACCTATTAATGGAAGTATGGTTTTTGCTTTCATTTTACCCACTGATTTGTTTAAATAGCTATTTTATTTTTATTAATTTATTAGTTTTTAAAAATAAGTTCTAAAGAGGGGGAAGAGGAGGAGTGGATCTAAAAACTATTTTTTTTCCACCAAATTAGAACTATGTCTGATTTATCAAGAGGGTTTTCTAATTTACCATCTTCTTCATTTAAATGTAAATTTTCTTTAAGAAATGGTTCGATTTTATTAATTTCTTCTTCACTTAAAATATCTTTTTTCCATTTCATACGATTAAGCGCATCATCGATATCATCGTATTTTCGGTTACCTACAAGATCGAAGTGTTCAATGTTGGGATATACTTCCAAATTGATGAGTAAATTAAATAAGTAATCAAAAGGTGCGAAATCTGGATATTCCTTTCCAATTTCTTTAAAGAATTTCTTTTCAATTCTCCAATTTCTTCTTCCAAAAACAGCTAAAAAGACGTATTTATTAGCTATTTCATTTATATTTTTTAAAACATCTTTTATATCGTATATTCCCATAAGAGAACGTGAAGCTAAAACAATGTCAAATTTTCCAACGGTATCAACATTCGCTTCTTCTATCTTCATATTTTGTATTTTTATATTTTTAATATTATCATGCTCAATTCTTTGATTAAGTAAATCGAGCATCATCTCTGAGGAATCTATTCCAAGAACTTCAGAAACCTTTTCAGCTATTAATGTGGTAACCGCACCTTCTCCACATCCTAAATCAATTACACTGTCATGTTTATTCAAAATCAATTTTTCCATAAGTTTGTCATGGTATTCATCTTTAATAGCTATTTTTTCAAAATGTATCTTAGGAGTTTTTTTTGTCCAATGCTTTTTCTTTTTATTTTCTTCTCCAAGTTCATTTACCCAAGCTTTTTCCCAATCATCTGCATTAAGATTATGTATACTTTCTTCTCTATTCATGTCAACACCATATTTTTATTAGTTCAAATTAAATCATCCAATTCTATTTAACATGTATTGTATAATTTAAATAATACTAAGGTTATACTATTTTTAATATCTTTGAAACAAACTTTTAAAAATGAGAAATCAAATTTCTCTAAATTTCTTTAGGAAATAAAAGTTTGATCAAAGCTATTTTGAAATAATCCTTCTAAAGAATAATGATTTTATAATATTAATTAGTATTAATATTTTTACTAATGTCTTTATTAATTCTCCTATTGAAATGTATTATATATTATTTCGTATAATTTATTATCAATTTGATAGTATAAATATATTAATAAATCAATTGATTAGTAAAATTAGGTCATTGTTAATTGTATTATATTTATCTACTTATGATTCATTGATAAATGATTTTTCATAAAAAAATATTATTCTTCGCAGGATTAAAATTTTTAAATTTTTTAAATAATCGTTTTAATAAAATATATCTTAATGTTGATTAGAATAGATTTTTATTAAATATTAACATCTATTATCGCAGTATAATTAATTATAATCGTGTAGATATAAACTTAACTTATTTATAATTAAATTTGAATTTATAAACTTAAAGTTGTTACACAGGATAAAGCTTAAAAGAAAAATTAACATGAAATACTGTTAAAAGCTCAAAGTGTGCCAAATTCTTAAAAAATAAGAAAATAAGAATATGATTTCTTATATAATTAATAATAATGTATTATAATTAATGTATTATAATGAAGTGTTATAAATCTTCAATCTCATTTATTGGAATTCCTGTAGCTTTACTTATAGTTTCAGGTGTGAAACCTTGCTTTTTTAAATTAATAGCTATTGTTAGTTTTTCTTCACTTCTGCCTTTTTCTATTCCTTTTTCAATACCTCTTTTTTCACCTATTTCGATTCCTTTTTCTTCTCTGCGTAGTAATGCGTTGTTGTATTCTGTTATTGCGAATTCTCTTTTTTGGTAATGTATTAATGATTCTTTATCTTTTAGAAGATCTTTCATTTTTTCGTCTGCACTTTTGATTCCACTATCCATATTTATCACCTTTTTAATTGTTTCATCTGATTCTTTTTCATTTAAAAATGACAGCCATCTGTGTAATGGATTATTTTCAATATCTTTATTTTTTAATTTCCTGAATTTTTTCATGTCTATGAAATGAAGTTCTAGATCATCTGTTAGTTTGCATTTTTTGTTGTTGTCTTCCCATATGTGGTATGTTGAGTGGAATTCTGGTACTGTGAGTAGACTGAAGTTTAATATGCCAATAGCTATTACTTTAGGTAATTCTTGATAATTGTCTCCAGAGTTTAAGTTAACAACGAATTCTCGACTCCAGTAGTACAATAATCTTTTTATCATGTTGTATTCATTAGCTAATTGTACTTCGATTTCTATTTTAGTTCCATCTGCTGTTTTTGCTCTAACATCTAAAATACAACTTTTATCTCCTAAAACGTCTGGTGTAATCTTTGTATTTTCAATAATCGCAATAGGAGTCAAAACATTGCATTCAGTTTTAGCTAAGACTGCATTAAGGAAAGATAAGAGTTGTTCTTCATCTCCTTGCTTAACAATGTACTATAAGAATAAATATTTTATTGTAAATCTTCAATCTCATTTATTGGAATTCCTGTAGCTTTACTTATAGTTTCAGGTGTGAAACCTTGCTTTTTTAAATTAATAGCTATTGTTAGTTTTTCTTCACTTCTGCCTTTTTCTATTCCTTCTTCTATTCCTTTTTTAATACCTCTTTTTTCACCTATTTCGATTCCTTTTTCTTCTCTGCGTAGTAATGCGTTGTTGTATTCTGTTATTGCGAATTCTCTTTTTTGGTAATGTATTAATGATTCTTTATCTTTTAGAAGATCTTTCATTTTTTCGTCTGCACTTTTGATTCCACTATCCATATTTATCACCTTTTTAATTGTTTCATCTGATTCTTTTTCATTTAAAAATGACAGCCATCTGTGTAATGGATTATTTTCAATATCTTTATTTTTTAATTTCCTGAATTTTTTCATGTCTATGAAATGAAGTTCTAGATCATCTGTTAGTTTGCATTTTTTGTTGTTGTCTTCCCATATGTGGTATGTTGAGTGGAATTCTGGTACTGTGAGTAGACTGAAGTTTAATATGCCAATAGCTATTACTTTAGGTAATTCCTGATAATTGTCTCCAGAGTTTAAGTTAACAACGAATTCTCGACTCCAGTAGTACAATAATCTTTTTATCATGTTGTATTCATTAGCTAATTGTACTTCGATTTCTATTTTAGTTCCATCTGCTGTTTTTGCTCTAACATCTAAAATACAACTTTTATCTCCTAAAACGTCTGGTGTAATCTTTGTATTTTCAATAATCGCAATAGAAGTCAAAACATCACATTCCGTTTTAGCTAAGACTGCATTAAGGAAAGATAGGAGTTGTTCTTCATCTCCTTGCTTACCCATGTACTCCAAGAATAAATAGTCGTTTAAAGGATTAAAACGTTCACCATTTTCTTTTTCATATAATTATTCTCCTTAAAAAGTTATAATGGTGGAGAAATAATTAGTTAACTAGTACAATGAATATCTAGTAAAAATATATAATTTATAACATTTAAATTTAACTAAAGTTATTACTAGTATGATCTAAAGTGTAAAACTAATTTAATATCGCCACTATAACTAATAGTAACATGGATAATATTAATAAATATTACTTAAGAATGGCCTGATAATATTTATCAGTGTGAAATAGTTATATTGGATAAAATAAAAATTATAGCATTGAAAAACTACAAGATGAAAGTAAAATTAATATGGGAAAAATAAGAACAATGTGAAATTGGGATTTCCAATTTGAAAAAATTAAAATTATTCTAAAAAAAAATGATTATTTTAATTAAATAGCTATTAAGTTTAATTAAAATAGATTTTTATTAAATATTAAAATTTATTCTCACGATATAAATGATTATAACCATATAAATGCAAATTTGACTTATTTAACTAAATTTAGAAATTTACATTTTTGAGTTGTTGTATATGCTAAAAATAATATAATAATAAAATAAAAGTCTTTAAAATTAAAAATAAGTATTTAATAATCTATAAAAGAAAAATAGTTTATTAATGTCTTAAACTATTTATTTAAAGATTATTTAACAGTTGCTGTTATTTTGTTGTTAGATTTGACTTCTAATCCTGAAGTTCCAATGATAGTTGGTCTAAGATTTTTATATGTTCCTTTTTTAGCTTTTAATGTAAAAATGATTTTTGCTGAGTTTTTAGTACTTACTTTTAAATTATTCACTTTTAAAGTAACTATTCTAGGATTTTTGTTGTATGTAACTGTTATTCCTTTACTAACAGTTGGTTTTTTGTAAGTTAATCCTTTAGGAATTTTATAAGTTATTTTAAATGTTTTTTTAGCAGGTCCAAGGTTAGCTAAAATAGTTGTTATGGTTAATTTACCATTTTTCACAGTATGACTATTTTTAACTTTTAAAGAACTATTTGAATTAACTTTTAAAGGAGTATTATTTTGAACAGGTTTTGAATCCTCTTTGATATTATTTATACCATCATTAGGACTAGCTAACTGGTCATTTTTAGCATTTGGGTTATAAACATTGAAATTAATAATTTCAGTAGAATATGCATTATATTCAGTATCTCCTGCAAAACTAACACGAAGTGTATGCTCACCTATATTTCCTGCAATATAATTAAATGTAACTGTTCCATTTATATCTGAGTATTCATGTCCACTACAATGTTCACCGTTAATTGAGAAATCTATTTTTTTTCCTTCTATTGCTTTACCTTCACTATTTATTATGGCAGTAACATTAAGATCGGTTCCTAATGTGACATTTTTATCAAAACTAACATTAATTTGAGTATTTGCCGCAGCACTCACACTAGAAACTGAAACTAATGTTATAACAATAGCTAGTACTATTAAGAAGCTATGTAATTTAATATTTCTTTTCATTTATCATCAACTCTATAGTGATTTAAAATATAATCAATAAAATTTAGTGTAAATCAGTGTAAATCTATTTTTGAGGGTATAAATCTAAAATATCATAAAATAAATAGGATAATTATTTTCATCTTTACTTCGATTTGTACCTATATACATATTATCATAGTATTTATAATATATATTTTTCTAAAATTGTTAAAATTGTTATGATATGTGGAATATATGGTCCTTCTCTTTTAGAATATTTGGTATTTAATAATTAATCAATAAAATAATGTTGATATATTGAAAATTCATTTTTTAGAAACAATTAGTTCATTATATGTTTATGTTATTTGTAATGCATATCATAATCAGTTTAGACATATTGATGGACATGAAATTAATTACATATTATAATCTAAAACTGAATTTTATTCGATTAAATTTATCGATTTAAAACTTGATTTATCTGTTAAGATTAGATTTTATTGAATTTAATTATAATTAAATCAATATTAATGATTTTAATGTAAAAATAATAATTAAATGGTTTTAAAATTGAAAAATAATTATTTATTAACTATTTAGTAATCTGTTGATAAATTTATTAAATAGAAAATATTTATATGATGTAATTACTATACATAACGATAATTATATCAATATAATAGTTTTATACTACTTGAGGAGGCTAAGATGATTAAGAAAATATTCATTTTTATATTGCTTATTACATTAATATCTATTTCACTTGGAGGTGTAAATGCTTCAGGAACTGAATATATTAATGATGCTACAATTGAAGGAATTAATGGAGCTATAGGAGATATTAATGATTATGATACTATTTATTTAGAACCTGGAACATATTTTGGAAAAAATAATACTAATATTATAATTAATAAAACAATCACTTTAATTGGAAATACTAATAATTCAACAAAGGTTATTATTGATGGTGAGGGTACTAACCAATTGTTCAAAGTAACAAGTTCTGGTAATCTAACTTTAATAAATATGACTTTAGCAAATGGATTTGTTGATGGAAATGGTGGTGCTATTTATAATGAGGGAGACTTAGCTGTAAGTAATTCTAATTTTGTAAATAATGTTGCAACTAATTTAGGTGGGGGAATTTTCACATTAGGTAATTCTAGTATTCTCTCATCTAATTTTACAAATAATACTGAAGCTATTTACATTAATGGGAATGATAATAGTGTTTTATCCTCTAATATTCTCAATAATTTAAAAGGTATAACTATTTCAAATGCTGCTAATGGGACAATTATTAACTATAATCGTTTATTTAATAATACTGCTTTAGGATATGATTTAAATAATGGTGGTAATAATACTAATGCTAATTTGAACTGGTGGGGTGCGAATTCTATAGCTTCAAATCAAATCAAAAATACTGGTGAAAATTTTGATAACCAATATTGGTTTGTTCTTCAATTAAGTTCTAATGACAAGAATTATCATGTTAATACAACTGAATACTACACGAAATTAACCACTTACACTTTAACTTATAACATATCAACTAACTTACCTACTGCATATGATCGTTTGAAATTAGCACTATTTAATGTCACAGTCATATGTCCATTTAATAATGTATGGTCGAGATATAGTAATGATATTACTCCTCAGAAGGGTTCTTTTCAATTAGCTAACATGACTGCAAGTAAATATAATTTAGATTATCACATGCCCTTTGGTGATTTTAATGTTAATGGAACTAATGTTTTCACAATGAAGGCATTTGTAGATAATGAATATTTAGTTTTAAATCTGAATTATATTTCATCTAATCTAAGTGTTGGATATTCAGATAATAACTCTGGAGAGACTGTAGAGTTAATAGCTAATCTTACAACTGTTTCTGGTACTCCTATTTACAATAAATATGTTGAATTTTGGATAGAAAATGTATATGTTGGTACTAATAAAACTGATCAGTTTGGAATAGCTAGACTGCAATATAAACCAACTATAAATGGTTCTTTCAATGTAAAAGCTATATTTGAGGAAGATGGTTCTTATGGAGAATCTGATGATAGTACATTAGTTGTTTTATCTAGTTTAAATACGCGGGAATCTCAAAATAAAACACAACTATCTATTTTAAAAGTTAAAAATGTAGTTTACGGAGAATTAACTGTTCTAAAAGCTAATTTAACTAATGAAAATGGTAAAGCAATTCCTTCTAAAACTATTTCTTTCTATGTTAACAATAAATTAGTTGGTACAAATAAAACTAATTCAAAAGGCATAGCTATTTATAAATACAAAGTTAAAAAAACAGGCACACTAAAAATTAAAGCTACTTTTGCTGGTAATGCAAACTACATAAAATCAACTGATGAAGATAAATTAACAGTACCTAAATTAGCTATTATAAAACTTAAAAATAATATTAAAAAAGGTAAAGGTAAAACTGTAAAATTACATACTATATTATATAATATAGGTCCAGATAAATCAAGCTTTAAAATTCCAATCAAGGTTACTAAAGGACTTACAGTTACTAAAGTCTGGTATAAAAATAAAAAAATGAAAGCAACATTTAACAAAAAAACAAAAACAATAAATTGGACAATCAAAAAATTAGGTATTACTAAAAAACATACAACTTGTGTTATAGTAACATTTAAAACAGATAGAAAGGGTAAATATTCAATTGAACCAATTGTTAAAAAAGTAAAAGGGCTTGTAGTAAGTTCTAACAATAAAGTTACTTTTAAAGTTTAATTTAATTAGAAAAAATTATTTAATCTTTTCTCATTTCTTTTAAATATTTTTCACAAGTCCTATTTTTAAATTTAGCAGGAGATTCAGCAGAATATATAGCCAAGCACGAAATTTTTGGCAATAATTATATTTTTTTATTTAGTTAATATGTCTTTATTCCCAATATAGAGAATAAAATAATCTATTTGGAATTTATTAATATTGCCAAAAAATCGGTTTTCTACTATAAAAACTCAATATGTTGATAAGTCTACATAAATTCTTTGCAAAGAAAACACAACCATATAAATATTGGAATCTAAACAAACCGTAAATCATGCAATACAAAGATTTTTATCAACGCACAATTAAAACATTAAAAATTCTTAACATTGCAATAGTGATATAGCATAGAATGTTTTCCATCAAATCGAAAACTATTTATATGCATAACGAACTCTACCATTATATGATGGGAGATTGTTTACAAAAAATTATTATTTAAATCAGTAGTGATATGCACATATATGATTTACATGTGTATTGTTATGTAATCATTATTTATAATTTATACACATATCTTCTGTTAACTTTTATATTATTAAATTTATATTAGAGGAGTTGATTAAATTAAAAGAATAAATAAAATATTATTCTTAATGGTTCTACTCGTAGCAATTGGATCATTAACATCCGCAGTTTCTGCAGCACAAATTAACGTAACTTCAGGTGCAGATATCGCTGGTCTTCAAGGTCTTTATGATAATGCTGCAGATGATGTTGAGATAATATTCAATAATGGAACTTATAATGATGTTAAGTTAGTAGTTAACAAAACCGTTAAGATTCATGGTAATGGTGCAACATTAAATGCTAATGGTACTGCACCTATATTTGAAATTAAAACAGGTGACAAAGCAGAATTGTATAATAACATTCAGATATACAATTTAACATTAGTAGGTAGTACTGCTATTACTGTAAGAGGTGGTACTGATATAAGTTTAAAAAGTCTCACATTAACTGGAAATAACATTAGTACTGGATATGGAATTGATGCAAAACAAGGAGTAAATGGACTATTTATTGATAATGTTAGTGTAATTGGATTTAGAGATGCTTTAGGTGTAGGTGGAGGATTAAATACTATAATTAGTAACTCTACTTTCAAAGATAATGGTAGAAATGCAATGTCTTTCTTCCAAAATGCAGCTAACATAACTGTTACAAATAACATATTAGATAATGCATCATTTGGAATCTTCTATGGTGGAGGAGTTAAGAATGTTGTAATTTCTGGAAACACTATAACTAATATGACTTGCCAAGCAATAGCTTTAGTTAAAGCTGCTAATAGTACTATAATTGCAAATAACACTATTACAAATAACCAAATAGGACTTATTATAAAAGCTGGTGATGAAAACCACGGTGAACCTACTGATGTAAATGATATATTTGTTGATAATAATACTATTGCTGATAATTACTTAATAGGAATTCTTTTAGAAAATATTCCTGAATTTATTTTAAATAGTAGTAAACTTAACATCACTGTTAATAATAACATAACTAATAATGGTATTGGGTACAAAGAAAATTATTATGATTTGCAAACAGGTTCTGGTTGGAGTAATGAAATAGGAACTGCTTTTAATGTTGTTAAAACATATTTGCCTGGTACATCTCTTGAACCAATCATATATGTTACTGTACAGGTTCCTGTAGAAGTTATTAAAGAAGTTATTAAAGAGGTTCCTTCAAATGCTACTGTTGTAGAAGTTATTAAAGAGGTTCCTGTAGAAATTATTAAAGAGGTCATTGTAGAAGTTATTAAAGAAGTCCCTATAAATGTTCCTGAAAATGCTACTATTGTAAATGTTACTAAAGATGTTATTAAAGAAGTTATTAAAGAGGTTCCTGTAAATGTTATTAAAGAGGTTCCTGTAGAAGTTATTAAAGAGGTTCCTGTAAATGTTCCTGGACCTAAAGAAATTAAAACTAAAAACGTTCAAGCTATTGTTGTCCCTACAGTTAAAGTTTCTAAAGCTACAATTAAAAAAGGTAAAAAAGTAACTATTACTATTAAATTAAAAAACTATTCAAAAACAAAAACTGGTAATTTATCAGTAGCTGTAAGTAAAACATCTAACAAAAAATCTGCTATAGTCAACGGTAAAAAAACTAAAACTATTAAATTTACTGTAAAAATTACTAAAAAAGGAACCAATAAAATAGCTGTATACTTAAATGGTGTAAAATTCACTACCCTTAAAGTAAAAGGTATATAAACTAATATGAATTAATTACAACCATTATACTTCCTTTTTTTATTTTTTATGTACTATTAATTTAAGCTAAATTAAATTAATTTAAACATATTATTGATTCATTAGACTCAATAACTCTTTAAGTTAATTTAAGTTAATTTAAACTATTAACAAAACAAATTAATTAAACATTATAAGGATTAATGCAAATTTAATTTGTAATAGGAGGAATTAAAATATTTTCAAAATTTAATATATTGTGTTGTTTTAGTATTGTTTTATGTTTATTATTATCTTTATCAAATGTAGTGGCTACTGAACTCACAATAGATTTTGATGATACGGGGATGCCTGATAATATAAACACTATACAAAGTATTATTGATTCTGCTATAAATGGAGACACTTTAATTTTTAAAGGGTTATCTTATGGACATATTTATCTTACAATAAATAAAGCTTTAAATATTATCAGTGATGTTGGAACAACACTTTCATCTTGTCCAAGTAACTCTGATAAGCCAATATTCACAATAAATGAAGGTGGAAGTGGTACTAATATAACTGGATTCACCTTTATGTCAAAATCAGAAGACAATATTGCAATATTTTTAAACAACACTAAAAATGTATTAATTAAAAAAAATAACATATCTGGTTCTAAAATAGCTATTGATGCTGTTAACTCTAATTATACAAAAATAATTGGAAATACAATTACAAACAATAAAGATGGAATAATTTTTGAGAAAAACACTACTAATAACGAAATAACTGAAAACAATATTTCAAAGAATAAAGAACATGGAATTATTTTTGAAGGAGGAGAAGAGTCTACTCATAACAATATTAAAATTACTTATAATTATCTAAATGATAATGAAAAAGGGTCTGGAGTATACATCAATAGTAACTTTCCAAACATGAATATATCAAGTAATATGTTGACAAATAATGAGAAACATGGAGTATACATGGGTTATGGAGCTAATAAAACTGATGATTCAATTGCAATCAATAATAATTATATAATGAACAACAGAGGCTTCAATGATTTTGAAGTTCAAAGAGTAAATACTTCAGATGAAGATAGGTTAGTTTTAAAAATGGGATATAATTTTTTCGGTACACAAATAAGAAGTTTGATTTCCCTTTGTGCAAAAACAAGTACAGGACTTATGGGGACTGAAATAAAACAAATATCCAATGGATTATACAGATTATCTTATATAAATTCAGATAACAAATCATTAATTGAAAATATCATACCTCACTATGTGAAAGTTTATCTTAATAAAGAATCCACTAATGTTTATGTTGTAAATGGAACTGGAATAATTGATTTTAGAGAATCTGAATTTAAAACGACTGGAAATGAAGTATATACTTATTATAAGTATAAAGATGCTATTAACATAAATGATGGTGATGTACCTAAAAAATCACTTGATATTTCAACAACAGCTAATAAATTAAATGTGAAAAATGGTGATTTAGTTCAATATACAACTACTGTGAAAAATAATGGGGATAAAAAAGTTCAAAATATTAATATATCAAAAATGATTCCTAACTTTAACATAAATAGCTATAATGTTAATATTGGAGAATTTGATAAAAAAACAGGTCTTTGGAGCATTCCTATATTGAAATCAGGAGAAATAGCTATTTTAAAAATAGATTTAAAAACAAATAAGGCAAGTACTTATAAAACAGCATCTACTTTAACTGGGGATGGATTTAACTTAAAATCAAATGAACTATCTTTAAAAGTTGAAGATTATGTAAAGTTATCTTCATCAAATAAAATTAAAAAACCGCAAATTAAGAAAAACAAATCCACTTTCCTTATTTCTACTATTAAAAATAGTGGAACTATAAGTTCTAAATATTTAAAAGTAAAAGTACAGCTACCAAAAGGGGTTAAATTAGTCTCTGTAAATTATAAAAACAAATTTAATAAGAACACTAAAACGTGGAAAATTAAAATACCTTCTAAAAATGGAATTACACTTCAAATGAAAGTTAAAGGCACTAAAAAAGGTAAAAATAAAGTTGTCTTTAATGTTAATGGAAAAAAAGAAACTAAATATTTGGAAGTATATTAAACAGATATTTATGGTGTTAAACTCACTTTAGATAATTATAAATAGATTATCAATAATAAATATAAATAGCTAATAGTTATATGGGATGTAAATAGTTAATTATGTATAAATCTAAATTAAATTGTGTGCTTATGATAAATAAAGGGTTGATTTCATGAGATGTGAATTATTAGTATTAGTAATATTTCTGATATTTTTATTACCTAATGTTGCATCAGGAGCAATTATTCAGGTAGATGATTCTTCAAAATATACTAATGTTAATGAACAAATACAAAGTATTTTAGACAATGCATCTTCTGGAGATACCATTGCTTTTAATGGGAAAAAATATGAAAATTTGACTTTATCAATAAACAAAAAATTAAACATAAAAACAAATGTTGAAACATCAATAAAAAATTCAAACAACAATAATGCTATATTTTCTATTAATGGATCTAAAGCTTCAGGAACAACAATATCTAATTTTTCATTGTATAATGAATATGGATCTACTATTAATTTAAACAATACTAAAAATATCAATATATCTAAAAATAAATTAACCTCTTCTAATAGCTATGGTATATCAATTAGAGATAGTTCTAATATTAATATCAGTGGTAACACTATAATTAATTCAATTGAGGGATTAATAGCTATAGATAGTAATAATATTAATATAAAAAATAATAATATTTCTAAAAATAACATTGGAATTGATTTAGCAAATATAAAAAATATAGTAATTAGTTCAAATAAAATAGATAATAATAAAAATGGGATAATATTATCTAATATTGTATGGGTTGATGTTGTTAATAATGAAATTATGAATAATAACGAATCTGGTATTCATATGGGTAGTTCAATAAAGGATTTAAATATAAAAAACAACACAATTAAAAATAATTATTATGGGATAAGACTAGATTCAACTACTAACAATGGATTAACTATAAAAAGTAATACTATAACTGAAAATCATGAGGGTATTAGCTTTGGTTTTAAATATGTTGATACTACACACAAAGACATATCTTCAAATGTTTTATATAAAAACTCTGGAAAAGAGGTAGAATTAATTGAATCAAATTATGCTACTATAACTATAGGATCAAATTGGTATGGTTCAAATGATTGGGGTTTTGTAAACATCTGCCATAAACTTAAAACAGATTTAATTCGAGTGGACCTTGTAAATATGAAGGGAGGATTGTTTGCTATTAGATTTTATGATGAAAATGGTAAAGTAGTAACTGATTTACCTTCAGTTAATTTAATTTCTATTTTAAATGGGAAAAACAAACAATCCTTATCTACCATTAATGGTGAAGCTATTGTTAATTATAGTAGTGAACTAGATTTATTATCAAATCAAGATAATAACATTGATTTTTATGTGGATAATTTTCATGATAAAAAAACCATAAAAAAAGAAGATTTATATCTTAAAGATAATGGCAAGGGTAATAATGGAATAGGTGCTGCTGGGGATGGTAGTGGCTCTAATGGCAATGGTACTAGTGGAATAGGTGGTAGTGGAAAGAGTAATAATGGCTCTGGAGATGATACAAATGTTACGGGAGTTTTTGGAACTGATAAAGGTAAAACAGATAATAATTTAGATAAAATTAATGGTGGCGAAGATAAAACTAAAGGTGAAACACTTAAAAAAGAAGGATCAAACATTAACTCAGCAGGTGCAAAATCTACTGCTGCTGCTAAATCTAAACCTGTTGTTGCTAAAGAGCTAAGAATTAAAGATAATACTAAATTTAGAATTAAAATTGATTATTATGTAATAGCTATTATTACAATATTCCTTTTTTTATTTATTATTGTAGGATATATTTCAAATTATTTCAAAGCAAATAGAATGGAATTTAAACAATAACAAGAATATTCTATAAATTAAAGAATATATATTTTATTTGCATAAGTTTCACAAGTCTCAATTTTTAGTCCAATGCTCAGTTAAACACTATAAATTAGAAAAACAAGTAAAATATCATAGCTATAAATTTTCAATAATGTCAAATTAAGATAAAAATTCATTTTAAATCCTTTAAATACTGAATTTTATTGTCTTTATAGTATTTATATTATTTAATAAATTATTTATATTATAAAAAATAGATTAAATAGTGATAAAACGAATCGTAAACAAATAGCTATTGATTTTCCTAATCCTTTAAATCACACTGAAATTGAGAAGATTATCTTATTTGGCTCTGTTGCTCGTGGAGAGGATAACGGGGAATTAGATATAGATATTCTTATTATAACAAAAAAGAGAATGATGATATTAAGATTAAAAGAGATATTTATAATAAAGTTTTTAATATTCTCATGGATATGGGTGAGAGAATTTCCATTAAAATGAGACATTTAAATCAATATAACTCTAATCTTGACTTTCTATTTTATGTAAATGTTGAAAGAGAAGGTATTGTCATAAAACAATGAAATTATTGAGATATTTATGGATAAAACATACCAAAAAAGATTTAAATAATGAAAAAGAGTTCATTGATGGGTGTATGAAATTTTTATAATTCAAAAGAGAATGAGGTAAATTTTTAACAGAACCTAAATATTTAAAGCATTTAAATTTAATTAAATGGTATTTTAAACTCTAAATAGAATATAAGTGATAACTATGAAAGATTTACCTTTGGATATTGGAACATTTTCTAACTTAATTGAAAATGATTATATATATGTAGATAAAACAAAATTTATTCATGAGATATATAAACCTGGTAAAAAGTTTTTTTTATCACGTCCTCGCCGTTTTGGTAAATCACTTTTTGTTAGTACGTTAAAAGAGCTTTTTAAAGGGAATAAACAACTTTTTAAAGATTTATACATCTATGACAAATGGGATTGGGATGAAACATATCCTGTAATACATTTGGATTTGAGTGTAGATAGTACTAGTTCTGATGAGCTAAAAAATTCTTTAAATGATTTAATAGAAAGAATAGCTAGAGATTTCTCAGTTAAACTTTGTGGTTCTAATTTAAAAAGTAGATTTGGAAGTCTAATCATAGAAATTCATAAGAAACACAATCAAAATGTCGTGGTTTTGATCGATGAGTATGATAAACCTATAATTGATAATATTACACATTATGATTTGGCAGAAGCCAACAGAAAAATCTTAAATAACTTTTACGGTGTTTTAAAGTCTAATGACGAATTTATTCAGTTTATTTTTTTGACTGGTGTTACTAAATTCTCTAAGACTTCTATATTCTCAGGTCTTAATAATGTGACTGATATCACTCTTACCTGTCCTAATATTTGTGGTTATACTCAAGAAGAATTAGAATATTATTTTAAAGAATATGTAGTTAAATTTACTAAGGATAATAATATTTCTAACCTTCACTTGTTGTCTTTAATTAAAAAATGGTATAATGGTTATTCATGGGATGGTGAAAATAGGGTGTACAATCCTTATTCTATTTTATCCTTATTTTTCAAAGGTCAGTTTAACAATTATTGGTTTGAAAGTGGAACACCTTCTTTTTTAATAGATTTTATCAGAAATAATAGCAATATAAATGTTTTATTTAATTCAAATAAGATTATTCGTGGAGAATTTCCTAATTTTCATTTAAAAAAGCTTGATTTCACCACATTATTATTGCAAACTGGTTATTTAACTATTAAAGAAGTAGATATTGTTGTAGGTGAGCTTCCTTCATACACTTTAGATATTCCAAACAAAGAAGTTAATGATTCTTTATTTACTTCAATAATTACAGATTATACTAATGAGGATAGTGAGGATGTTATTTCTTTATCCAGTAAAATTTTAAATGAAATTATTAAAATAGATAATAATGGTTTGCAAAATTCATTTAACAATTTAATTAGCAGTATTCCATCATTATTATATGGTAATATTAAAAAAAAAGATTTAATTGAGTCTTTTTATCATGGTATGTTACTTTCATGGTTTAAGTTAATGGGGTTTTTTATAGAGGGTGAAGTTTTAACTTCTAAAGGGAGGCTTGATGCAGTTCTTAAAAAAGGAGATCTTATAATCATTATTGAAATTAAATATAGCTTAACTGAATCTTTAGATAAATTGATAGATAAAGCAATTTCACAGATTAAGGATAAAAAATATTATTCACCCTACATAGATTACAATGTTGTTCTACTTGGTGTTGCATTTGGAGACCGCTCAGTTAAATCTCATGTAGAATCATTAAATATTCAAATGATGTAACTCAGTAGAAAATATTTATTCACATTATACTCTCCTATCTTTTAATATATGTCCATGACATTTTCAATTGCTTATTTTTATGTGTTGATTAAATGTTTATTTTCCATTTTAATTATTATATTTGCTCTCAAGTATTCTTAAATTTATAAAGCATATTATTAAGAATTATGTCATTTAGCTAAATGACAAAAATATTCCTTAAAATTATTAATAAGTTTGATTAAAAACTATGTCATTTAGCTAAATGACAAAAGCCTTATTATAAATTATATTATTTTTATTATTTCTGATAGTATATACAGTAAATATTATTTTTATTATTATTATTGAAAAAAGTAATACTTTATATATTAAGACTACTCTTTTTTTTAAAGTTTGAAATGTTTGTTTTATTAGTACAATCATTTTGCATGGTTAGAATGCTGAAAATAAATTAAGGTAAACTTATAGTAACTCCAATAGGGCAGTGATCAGACCCCATAATATCAGATAAAATATAGCTATTTTTCACATTATCTTTAAATTCTTCATTAACAAAGAAATAATCAAGTCTCCAACCTACATTTCTATTTCTTGCTTTTGTTCTATAGCTCCACCATGTATAATTTTCACTTTCATTATTAAACATTCTAAAGGTGTCTATGTAACCATTAGATAGGAACTTATCAATCCACTGTCTTTCTATTGCTAAGAATCCTGAAACATGTTCATTTTCTTTTGGTCGAGCTATATCTATTTCTTTATGGGCAGTGTTTAAATCACCACATATTATTAAATTGTTTCCTTGGTCTCGTAAATGATTACTGTAGTCTAAAAACGCATCATAGAAATCAAGTTTGTATTGTAATCTTTCCTCACTCATTCCTCCATTTGGATAATAAATATTTAGGAGTATAAAGTCATCATAATCACATCTTAAAACTCTACCTTCATTATCAAATTTTTTAATATTTAATCCTTTTTCTACTGAGTTAGGTTCAATTTTACTGTATGTTCCTACTCCACTGTATCCTTTTCTTTCTGCTGAGTTAAAATAGCTATTATATTTTTTAATATCTGTTATTTTATCAGGTAATTGGTCGATTTGTGCTTTTGTTTCTTGTATACACACTATTTCTCCAGGTTCTTCATCCATCCATTCTAAGAATCCTTTTTTTGATATTGCTCGAATTCCATTGACATTCCATGATAGTAGATTAATTGTGGTCATGTTATATTTTCCTTAATTTAATTTTAAGAAGATATTATTTGCTAATTCTCTCTTTAGTTCTTTTTTTTGGTTATTTACTTTTATAATGATCTTATTTGATTCCTTCACATTATTTTCAATAATAGCTATTTTCGCCCCAATACATACAGATACCTCACTAAATTCATCTAATGTATTGGAGTTACTTCTTATAAATAAGACTTCTCCTTCATTATTCGCTGTGATTTGTGTAAGTGATAGTAAATTATCAGACCTAATTCCAATTTCCTCTATACTTTCATCATTGTCTAAACACTCTTCACAGTTATTAAAATCAAAATCACATTCTGGAATTAACTGTTTACCTGGGCATTCATCAGGATGTTTCATTAAGTGACACATTGCTCTTTCAGCTTCATCTGATAGAGAATGCTCCATTTCACAGGCTTGTTGATGTATATTTTTTTCGTCAATGTTTAAAACATCTGATAAGAACTTTTCAAGGATTCGGTGTTTTCTTTTAATTTTTTTAGCTATTTTATATCCTTTATCTGATAGCATTGCACCTTTATATGGTTCATAATTGATGTATTCTCCTTGTTCCAACTTTTTAAGCATTTGTGTAACACTGCCAGGGGCTATGTTTAATGATTTGGATATTATGGTAGTGGAAACATAGTTATCACTGTCACTATGATCATATAATACTTCTAAATATTCTTCTATGTTTTCACTTAAGACTTTTTTCGCCATATTGTTCCTCATTATTTAAATATATAGTACTTAATATTTTATTAAGATATATAAAAAAGTTTTGGTTAACCTAAAAATAGCTAATTTGTTAAATCATGAAAATTAGTAAGAAAAATGAAAATGCAACAAGATTATTTCCCTAAGGAATTTAGAGAAATATTTGATTTCTCATTTTTAAAAAGTTTGATTCGTTTATAAAATACTATCTACTTCATCAATATTATCAATTATTTGTATATTTATGTTTTCATCTATTATTTTTTTTCTTTCTTCATCTGTGACTTTTGAATTAACTAAGATTGAAGACATTCCAGCATTTACTCCACCCATTGCGTCTTCTTTAAATTTATTTCCAATCATTATACTGTTTTCTGATGAACAGTTCATGGCATTTAAAGCTTCTTCAAATATCCTTTTATTTGGTTTTTCAAAGCCTACTTCTTCAGATGTTATTATTTTATCAAAAAATGGATGTAAGTTCATTCTAACTAATTTTTCCCATTGTTTTATAGTTATGCCATTTGATATTACTGCTAACTTGTATCCCTTGGTTTTAAGATGAATTAAAACTTCATTAGTACGTGGAAATGGTCTAAGTAAAGCAAATTTCACGTTGTGGTATGTTATCATTCCACTAGCTATTAATTTATAATTTTCTTCACCATAGACAGTTTTTGTTAGAACATTAAAATGTTTATCATAATTTGACCCTTTTTGAGCAATGATTTCTTTTAATAAATTATATGCTTCTTCATTAGTCAAATCCAATCCATTATCTACCATAGCATTAATTGCAGCTTCTCTAGCTATTTTAGCAAAATTTGATGTATCTAATAATGTATCATCTATATCAAAGAACACTACTTTATCCATTCTTACACCATAATCCTTATTTAATTATCTATTATTATCAATCTTATTATCTATTATTATATTTGTTTTTAATTTTTCAACAGTCTTTATATTTGTTTTTAAACTTAATAATATTTTTCAACAGTTTTTCACTGTTTTTAATTAATTTATTTTTAAAATAATATTAATTTAATTTAGAAGAATGCATCTAAATTTGTTTGTTTTTCTTTTTCACTTAATTCAGTCAAGCTTTCTTTAGTGTAGCCAAAGGAAGTCATAATTCTTGTTACTGCAGGGATTAGTTGGTTGTCAATATAGTAATCGGCATCATATGTATATCCATTTATCTCTTCAATAGGGACTGCTCTACTACTTATTGATCCTTTGCCTTTAACAATAATGTATCTTATAATGGATCCTTTTCTAATTTCAGTTCCTTTTTTCTGTAATTGTTCAGCAGCTACAATATGTGGACCGATTTGTTTGTATTCTGAAAGCTTTTTTGTAATTTGTGTGTGTATAATCATGTTGTTAATGTCTACTTTTCCAGTTTTTATATTTTTTAAAGTAGTTTCGATTATTTTAACTGCCTCATCAACATCTCCATTTTTTAAGAGAGCCATAAGAATTGCTTGTTGTGTATTTTTAGCAATAGGTGCCCAATCTCTTCTAACAAGCTCTAATCCTTTTGCAATTATTTTATTGTTTTCAATAACAGCATATCTCTTTTTTGTTACAAAAAAACCTCTTCTATAAAATCCTTCGTATTCAAGCTCCATATTCTCAGGTAAACTTGGATTTAAATAATTCAAGAATTTTCTAGCTCTTTGGCTAATTAATTCTTCGAGATTTTCTTGTGTTTTTGATTCAGTTTCCAAATTCCCACCATTTAATTTGAATAATTAATGCTTAAATCATTATTATAATTATTAATAATATTGTCTATGAAATAAATTCTCTATTATATTTGGATATATGTATATTTAGATATAAATATTCTATCTTTATCTATAATTATTAAGTTTACATATTTATAATTATATTTTATTATATTAGGATATACGAATAAAACTAATTTTAAAATAGGTATTTTCATAGTAATAAATGGCTAAAATAACTTAAAATAAAATATTAATTGTAACTTAATTCAATTAAACAGAAATAGTATTTTTATGTAGCTATTAAGTATTTAATAGCTATTTTAAAATTATAATATGTAATTAATCAAAAATAAGAATATTTATAATGGAATTATTCTTGGATTAAAGTGCCATTAATAACTCCATCTTGACCAGGTCTTGAAGTAACTTTTACTTTTCCCACATTTGTTTCTACAACAGCACCTTTAGTAATAATGTTTCGTCTAACATAGTTTGGGTTAGCTTTGTTTTCAATAACATTTAATATTTCAAGTGTTTGAGATTTTTGATTATTTGTATCAACAACATTTATTTTATTGTTTAAAGCTAATCTTAGTTTTTCGTTTCCACCACGAGTTCTTATTTTTCTTAACCTTTTATCGCCGAGTCTAGTTTCAGCTGGTTCTCTTCCGAGTTCAAATTTCTTTTTTCCACGATTTGCTCTTCTTCTTCCACCACTTGCTTTTCTTGTGGATTTTCCTTGAAATATTGCCATAGTTTCACCTTGATATTTATTTAATTTTATAAATAGATAATCTTCATTAAAAAGATTATGGATAAATAGCTATTATTTATTCTATAGATATTTTAGCTATTTTTATAAGATATTTTCTTTAAATTAATTATAAAAATAAAAGAAAAATAGTCTTTTAAAAAGTATGATAACAAAATATTGGTTTTATTAATATATAAATGTTCTTTTTATTAAATTTAATATTTAGTCAAATTTAATATTTAGTCCTAAGTTATATTTATTCTATGTTTCATAAGATTTATAAATTTTATTATAACTTCAACATGAACCTCAAATTTAAATATTTAAAAATTTATACTTAATGTAAAATAATATAATTATACTTAATATAATATAAATTAATAGAGTCATAGGTATTAATTAGATTACAAGTGTAGTTTAATATTCGCAGATATTAATTAGATTATAATATATTAGATTATAATATATTAGATTATAATATTAATGGATTACAGGAGATATTATGAAAATTGGAATGTCACATGGTGCTGGTGGAGAAGTTATGGGAAAACTGATATCTGAAACTATTTTGAATAACATAACTAAAAAAGAAGTTAATGGAGGAATAGGTTTAGATTCCCTTGATGATGGTGCCACAATCCCTTTAGGTAATCATGAAATTGTAGTGACTACTGATGGACACACAATAAATCCATTGTTTTTTCCTGGAGGGGATATTGGTAGGATTTCAGCAGCAGGAACCATTAATGATGTTTCAGTTATGGGTGCAAAACCACTAGCTATTACAAATGCTATGATCATAAGAGAAGGATTCGATATTGATGATTTAGACAAGATTATCAAGTCTTTAAATGAAACATGTATGGAATGTGATGTTGGAGTAATAGCTGGAGACACAAAAGTAATGGAACAAGGAAAAATTGATGAATTAGTTATGGTAACTACAGGTATAGGAATAGTTGAAAAAGGAAAAGCAGTTAGGGACTCTACACTCCAAGTAGGAGATAAAATCATAATAACGGGGAGTGTTGGGGATCATGGAATGTCTTTAATGTCTTTTAGAGAAGGTTTTGGTTTTGAAACAGATCTTAAATCAGATGTAGCTCCTATGTGGGGAATTGTTGAGAAAGCACTTGAAATTGGAGGGGTAACTGCGATGAAAGATCCTACTCGTGGAGGACTCTCAAATGCAATTAACGAAATGTCAAATAAGTCCAATGTAGGGGTTCTTCTTCAAGATGAATTGATACCTGTTAAAGAGCAAGTTAAAGCAGTTTCTGACATGCTTGGAATAGATCCATATGAAGTAGCAAATGAAGGAAAGGTCTTAATGGGAGTTAAAGCAGATTTGGCTGAAGAAACATTAAAAGCTATTTCTAAAGATAAATATGGGAAAGAAGCTCAAATAATTGGTGAAGTAACTAATGATAAACATGTTTTAGTTGAAACTCCAGTTGGAGGAGTTAGAATACTAGAAGCTCCAATTGCGGATCCAGTTCCAAGAGTTTGTTAAATGTATCCTTTAACTTTATCATTTTATTCTTTAACTTTATTCTTTATAACTTAAAATTACTGTTGCATATTTATTGTATCCTGAACTAGAATTAACTACTTTCCCATCCTTTAAAATTGATACATCTAGAGGTGCTGTAGTATTGGCAGTTGATGGGGATTTTTTATTCGCTGTTACATGAACATTATTTGCAGGTCCTATATTAAATGTTTTGCTTCCACTTCCATAATCTGAAAATGTTTTATTAGAAACAATGATCACATGCCATGTTGTACCTGAAATTTCAACTTGATATCCTTTAAATTGACTTTTATTTGTTTTTACATCATTATTTGGAGTATTGCCAAATATTCCAAATCCGACTATAATTATAATGACTATTATTACTATAATTCCTATTACTTTTTTCATATTATGCCCTGGTTACTTTTTAACTCTATTAATCCAATTCTGCTTTTAAAAAGAGGTTTTTTATTAATTCTTCATCTTCACATGCTTCATGAAATTTAACAGCAAATTCCTTAAGTGCTTTTAAATTCTTTGAGTAAACGCAAAACATACTTCCTTCAGGATCAAATCCAATATCTTCTTTTAAATGAGGAACTTCTTCATTTAAGAAAACTAATGCAAGTGATCCCCAATCATATCCATTCCCTTCAAAACCTTCATCTGCTCTTAATTCAAAAATACTATTTAAATACTCGCCAACATTTAATATAAGTGATCCACGATCTTCATATTCTAAAAATCTAAATGGTTTTATTATTTCATTAATATCTATCATTGTATATCATGCCCTTAATTCACATTTTTAAATTATTTATTGATTAATTTATATATTCTATTATAAATTTACAATTCTATTGTAATTTAAATATATTTATCATAATTTAAATAATACTTATTACAAATTTAAATAGTAATTAAACATCTGAGTTGATATGTATGGTAAGTATATTTAAAAAGAGAATTATAGCGTATATTGCTGATTTTTTTGTTATTTCGGCATTTCTATGGATTTTTGCTCAAATATTAGCATTTATTGTAATTCCACATTCTATGTTTTTGATTTACAATTATTTTATTTATTTATTGCCAATAATAATTATTGTTTACTTTGTTTTACTTGAAAAAATAAAAGGAACTACTGTTGGGAAACATTTAATGTTTTTAAAGGTCAAATCTAATACAGGAGGTTCTATTTCTTTTTTTCAAGCTATTTTAAGAAATATATCTAAGTTATATTGGTTACCTATTATTTTAGACATTTTAATTGGATACTTAACTGGTGGATCTAAAGATAGAATTTTAAATAAACTTTCAAAAACAAATGTTGTTGAGGAATAGCTATTATAATTATATAATTATAAAATAAATAACTATTAAATAATAGCTATTAAATAATAGCTATTAAATATAAAATGGGCTATTTTTTTAGCTTTAATTGTATTTTCCAAACCCTTTTTGGAATTCTGATGGTGGAATGTATAATACTTCTGCATAATTTAATTTAAGAAGTTCTTTATTTATATTAACTCCATTAACATATACAATAGCTAAAATTCTTCCATATTTATCTTTATTTTTTTTATTATCAATATCTAAATAGAGTGTTTTTCCAAGACATTTACCTTTAATGTAATCTTTTGCTTCTTGGTATCCTGATTCATTTCTTTCAGGGGTATCTACTCCCACAAGGCGAATTCTTCCTACTCCTTCAACATCAAGAGTATCTCCATCTACTATATAATCACAATAACCTTTTACCTCGTATTTAACTTTTGTTTGATTGTTAGATTCATTATTTGAATTATTTTGAGTTGGAAGAGGTTTTTCACCTGAAATTTCATTTGTAGTTTCATTGTTCTCTATAAAACTATAAACACTGTTAGTATTAGCTATAAAATGGCTTGAAAACATCATAGTTGAGAATATAATAGCTATAATAATAAATATCAATTTTTTTGAAGAATTTCCTTTCATGTTATTTATATCTAGTTTTATTAATTTATTAATTTATTTGTTAACCATGCATCATTTCAAATATTAAATAAAATATAAGTTAATATAATTAAATGACTTATTACATCTTATTACATGATATTAAACTAATTAGTAAATATATTACTATATACTTACATATACTTACTACATAATTTAAATAATTATCATATCTGCTTAAATATTATATTTGGTGAGTTAATGAAATACAAACTTGTTAGAAATCGAAAGGAGCATAATCTTAAAAATCATGCTGAGATTAAAGGAATTCAAATTTTAAATGAAAAAAATTTATTTCCAATTAGTTGGTTGAACCAACAAGGGTATTGTGAATATAGTTTGTATTTAGAACATTTTAAGAAAATTGAAACTATGCCTACTCAAGCTATGGTTGAGGGGGTTAAAGAACATAAGAAACTTGAGGATAAATTTAATGAAATTGCAGTTGAATGTACATTTAGTGAAACACTTGGCTATTCTAAAGAAGAAAAGATTATATCTCGAGAATTTTTTGTTTTATCTGAAATTCATGGGATCATGGGTTATATTGATGAAATATGGATGATGCCTAGTGAATTTATAATAATTGATGATAAGCCAGGAAAGATACCTTATCACTCATTAATAAATCAAGTTTTAGCTTATGCTTTAGCTTTTAAATCAATGATTGGAGAGGATAATCGTAAAATTAAGGTGGCTCTTCGAGAGAGAGGTACTGATAATATATTTTGGATAGATGAATTTGATGAAAATAATGAAAATTCTATTAAATTTTTAATAAATAGGATGAATGGTTTATTTGAAGGAATAAAACCATTTATTCCAACAAAAAATAAAAATAAATGTAATAAATGTCGGTTTCAAAGCTACTGTGAACATTTTTAATTAAATAAGTTAATACTCTTCTTTATTTAACTCTTTTTTATTTTTCATTTTTAATCTTTAAAAGCGATTAATATAAATGGTAGTAATTACATAGTTTAAATGTTATTGATTATAACTAATTTTAGCATGAATTATAAATATATTTTTATTATCTTAATCATAATTATTAATAATTTTTATTTGATTAATATATGTATGTTTATTTGATTGAATTTATGGAATATTTATTCGTATTTTAATTAGATTTCTAATTTCATTGTTTAAATTTTAGTTTAATCGATTAATATTAAACTAATTATAATTATTTATTATTATATTATCACAATTATTTATTATTTGATTTATTGTTAGCTATATTGTATTAGATAATTCTTAATTTAATAATTCATAATATATGTTGATTAACACTATTTATGTTGTTTTTAATAATTATAAATTGTTTAAATGAATTATTACTTAAAAGGAAGAAGAGTAAAATGGAACAATTATCATTTGAAGATTTTGAAGTATCAGATAACATTAAAAATGCAATTAAAGATATGGGTTTTGAAGAACCAACTCCTATTCAATCTTTAACTATACCTGTTGCACTAAAAGGAGAAGATATTATAGGGCAAGCACAAACAGGAACTGGAAAAACAGTGTCTTTTGGAATTCCTCTATTAGAAAAGATTAACATAGAGGATAAGTCTCCTCAAGCTATTGTAATTTGTCCTACTCGTGAATTATGTATTCAAGTAGCTGAGGAGTTAGGACGACTTTCAGCCTCTATGAGAAAGCTTTATATTCTTCCAGTATATGGTGGTCAGCCTATTGGAAGACAATTACGTGTTCTTAAAAAAGGAGTGCATATAATAATTGGAACTCCTGGACGATTACTTGACCATATTAAAAGAAGAACACTGGATTTATCTGGAATACAAATAGCTGTTTTAGATGAAGCAGATGAAATGCTTGATATGGGATTTAGAGAAGATATTGAGGATATTTTGAGAAATACTCCGAAAAGTAGACAAACTTTATTATTTTCTGCAACTATTCCGAAAGCTATTAAAAGATTAGCTAATAACTTTCAAAACCATCCTAAACACTTAAGAGCATCTCAACATCATGTAACTGTACCAGAAATTGAGCAGTTCTATTTTGAAGCAAAAGAAAGAGTTAAGCTTGAAACTCTAGACCGTTTAATGGACATATATGACTTTAAACTATCTCTAGTATTTTGTAATACAAAAAGAAAAGTTGATAGGTTAGTAAGAGATCTTAAAAGTAGAGGATACCAGGTAGATGGTATTCATGGTGATATGCGTCAAAGTCAAAGAGATAAAGTAATGGGTAAGTTCAGAAAGGGTCAAATAGAAATCCTCGTTGCAACTGATGTTGCTGCAAGGGGAATTGATGTTTCAGATGTTGAAGCAGTTTTTAATTATGATGTTCCAAATGACAATGAATACTACGTTCATCGTATTGGAAGAACTGGAAGAGCTGGAAAAACAGGCTATGCATTTACTTTCGTTGCAGGAAAAGAAATATACAAACTACGGGATATCCAAAGATATGCTAAAACTAAAATTAAACAACAAAAAATACCTTCATTAAGTGATATTCAAAAAGTTAAATCTAACTTAGTTTTAGATAAAGTTGTAAATATTATAACTAATGAAAACTTGGATAAAAATATTAAAATAATTGAAAATTTAATGGAAAATGGATATAATTCCATTGATATTGCAGCAGCATTATTAAAATTAGTTAAAGAAGAATAAAATATCTAATAAGTTAGTATAATTTAGTAAAATAGATTAAAAATAAATATAATACTATTTTATTATTTTTTATTTTATTATTATTTTTTATTTTATTATTATTTTTTATTTTATTATTATTTTTTATTTTATTATTATTTTTTATTTTATTATTATTTTTTATTTATGTGCATCAACAATATTATATTTAATATTCTCATTATCTAGTCCTTTTGTAATACTTTTGGTCATGTTTCCTACTGATAAAATTAAAATATTTAGTCCTTTTTTAGCTGCAGATACACTTGAGGGGGTTATTGCAAATTCTAAATCTATTGGTAAATTTAATTTTGTTGCTACTGCACGAGATATTGTCCCCATAATTCCTACTTTATCAAATTTTGAATTTATTCCCCATTTTTCAAGTCCATCTTCATAGACAGTTTTTATTAAATCTAAGTCTGCTACTTTTGATCCTCCTTCTTTAATAGTTGGAAGTGTTATTATTACAATTTGCCCAGATTCTAAATCTATTACTCCAGTAAGGGATGTTAAAGCAACATCTTCATTAATATTTGTATCATTTAACACAATGGCATTTGCATTTTGTTGCTTTTTTGTTGCATAAAGAACTCCGTTATCCATGTAAATACCCACAGAATCATTTTTTTTAAGATTTTCTGTAGCTATTGCAGGCCATATGGATTTGTAGTAATTCATTGTTTCTAAAACATCATCGGCATAATTTTTAAGGTTCAATGCTTCTTTTTTAACCTTAACTATTCCTTTTTGAGTTATTTTGTATGGGGAACGTCCATCACTGGAACTGATGTATTCTTCATCAATCAGTGTTTTAATATTTTCTGAAACTGCTTGAACTGTAATTCCAAGTCTAAATGCAAGGTCTTTTTGGCGAAGGTGAGGCTCTTGTTTGGATATTTCACTTAATATCTGAAAATGAGTCATTGCACCTCTTTTTTTAAAGATTTTCATGATAGCTATCTCCTTAATATATTGTATATTATGTGTTAAGTTACTTTTTGTGTTATGATTATTTTTTCCTGTTATGTTTACTATTGTGTTTATTAAATTATTCCATTTAAACTTTCATTAAATTTCATTAAAAATTCTTCTTTCTTTTCTCCAGGAATATATGCTCCACAGGCAACAGAGTGTCCACCACCACTTCCTCCAACAGAATTAGATATTTTTCTTATTATGTTTCCAAAATGTATTCCATCATATGCAAGTAGTCTTGAACATCTTAAAGATACTTTTAAATCACTATTTTCCTCGCTTACTTCGGTAAATCCAATTATTGGCTTTCTCCAGTTTCCATAGCTAAGTATCATTCCAGCAATTGTTCCAACAACTGAACTTTTTATTCCATTTCCATCAAAATACTGTATATTTTCTTTTTCTATGATTAAATCATCATCTTCAATTTTTTGGATATTTTGAGCTAAGTATCGTTTATGGTCTTTTGATATGACTTCAAGTTCATCTAATGCAGCTATTCTATCTCCTTTAAGTATTTTAATCGCGATATCTTCTCTTTGATTTCTACTACATGCATTCATAGCTGTCGAAAATTCAGATGCATCTCTAAGAAAAGTTTTGTTTTCCTCTTGTAAAAATTCATAAGAATCAGCTGCTACAAGTTTTGGAACATAATGAACATATTTTTTTGGAACTTCTTTAGACAACATCTTTACAAGTTCTGAAAATAGCTTTCCTTTTTCTATATCAGTTAAATCACTTAAAGTTACAAATTTATCTCCATTTTTCCGTTTAATTCCAATATCTTTCATAAGTGCAATAGCTTCAGTTTTATTATTAGTTATAGGGAGATTAACATCGCTAAAATACGATAATGCTACAAATAATGGTCTAGTTTGACGACCATAAAGCGATAAGTCTTTAATGGATTGAACATAACCTTGGTTTATACTGTCATTGAGTATAATGGAGTTTAATCCTTCAAGAGTTCCATTTCTACTATTTTGCATATCTCCAACTGCGGATAGAACTCCAATCCAACTTAAATCAAGATAATCAAACTTTTTAGCTAAAAAATAGCTTATTCCTCCTCCAGAAACATAGTTGGAACCATCTATTCCATAATAAAGAGGGTTAATTTCTAAAAACTCATAAGGAACTATAGATCCATATTCTATCTTTCTTATTGGAGGGTGGTGATCGAGAATTATTATTTTAGATGATTTTTTTGCAAATTTATCAATATTCTGTCCAGATCCTAAATCTGAGAATATTGTTAATTCATGTTCCAACTCTAAATTTTCTAGTTTATCTAAACTAACAAATTCGCTTTCATGATTCTTTTCTTGCCGATCTAGCATAGTAGACAAAATAGCTCCTGCAGACATTCCATCACAATCAATGTGGCTGTATATTTTAATGTCTTCACTATTTTGAATAATTTCTTTAGCTTTTTCAAATGATTTATCCATTTCTTTTGGTATTTCTGTTAATGGCTCATTCATAAGTATCCATATTTGTATTATTCACTATATTTTGTTTTACTATGTTTTACGCTAATTTTTATTCTTATTTTTTTCTTGATTCTTTAATTTTTGAACTTATTTTGATTAAAACTTCAATTTTACTTAAATCTCCCTTTTCTACAATTATTCTACCTGAATTTTCCCACCATGATCTCGGATAAGATTTATCATCTTCTGTTTTAGGATTTAATTTAAGATTTCTCGCTGCTCTTGAAATTTCGGTTAAGCGAGGCTCTTGAATGCTATTTTTTTTAGCTATTTTTCTACCTTGATTTCTAGATCTTGTTGAATCTATATAAACTGGCCATATTATAGTTTCCATATTTATTTTTCCTCCTTTAATTTTTCCTAATTTTCTTTCATTGTACCATTAATGGATTAAATTATTTCAACTTATCTTAATTAAAGTGTTTCAAATAATAGTTGTATCATATCTTTTACAGTATATTTTTCAGGATATACTGCACTAATATTATATTCATTTAATATTTCATAAGTTATTGGACCAATAGCTACTGTTAATGTTGAAGTAGATAATTTATTAATTAATTCATCTTTTTGGTTGTCAGTAACTATTTTAAATAGGTTTTTTACTGTAAGGGGGCTGGTGAAAGTAATTGCATCTATTTCATCTGCTATTATTTTAGAGATTAATGTTTCGATTCTAAGAGTGTCTAATGGTATTCTTGATCTGTATGCTTCAGCTATTAACACATTAGATCCCATTTCTTTTAATTTCTCGGGTAATATTAATCTGGCATCTAAAGTCCTTGGAATTCCTATTAATTTTCCTGAAATATCAATATTTTTGAAAGATTCTACAATTCCTTCTGCAGTATAAACTTTAGGAACTAAATCAACATCTAAACCTTCTTTTTCAAGAGATTCTTTTGTTTTAGAACCAATAGCTCCAATTTTACAATTCTCATTTAGTTTACCTTTAAAATCAGGATAAAATGTAAGAATTGATTCGATAGATGTGGGGGATGTGAAAATTATCCAATCAAGTTTATCAAGGCTATTGATCAATTTTTTAAGGGTTTTAGAATTAGTTAATTCTAATTCTAATGTGGGAGCAATAAATGGTTCTGCCCCATATGATTTTACAAGTTCTACTGCTTCATTGATTCTATTAAAAGGTCGTGTAATAGCTATTGTCTTTTGTCTTTGATTGTTATTTTCTACCATTGTTATCACCATGTTATTAATAGAGTTATAGTAAGTAGGTTATAAAATATAATGGAATCAAGTAATATGGTTATAATAATATTATATTTATTATTAATATTATTCTACTTATTGTTGTGTATTATCATCTTTAAATTTTTTAATGGTTTTGTAAACTTCAATAACATTTCCAACTATCAAAATAGCTGGAGTGTTAATTTCTTTATCTGCAATATTTTCTAGTGTTCCAAATATGATTTTTTCATTAGGTAATGTTCCATTTTCTATTACACAAGCAGGAGTTTTTGGGTCTTTATGTTGCATAATTTCTTTGGTGTTTTCTTTAATATTTCCAATTCCCATTAATATGATTAAAGTATCTGCAGTATAGTCCCATTTCACTTGTTTCTCTTTTTTTGTAGGGTCTTCGTGACCGGTTATAACTGTAAATGATGTAGATATTTTTCTGTGAGTTAATGGCAATCCTATTGATGTTGGGACTCCTATAGAGGAGGTAATTCCAGGAATAACTTCAAATGAAATGTTTTCTTCAATTAAACTTAATATTTCTTCCCCACCTCTTCCAAATACAAAAGGGTCTCCACCTTTTAGTCTAACAACTATTGGATTAGTTTTGCCATTATCTATTAATATTTGATTTATTTCTTTTTGAGATTTATAATGTTGACCTGCTTTTTTACCAACATATATTAATTTAGCATCTTTAGCATGGTTTAGCAACTCTTCGTTTGCTAATCTATCATAAATAACAACATCTGCTTTGTTTAAAGCTTTAACTGCTTTTAAGGTAATAAGTTCAGGATCTCCAGGACCTGCACCAATTAAATAAACTACCATATTTTCACCGATTACTTTATTAGTAAGATTACTTTAACTAGTAAACTATAATCATTATTTTAAAATACCTTTAAAGAAGTTTAAACCATCACTTGAACCTAAAATATCTTCCGAAGCTCTTTCGGGATGAGGCATGACTGCACAAACTAATCCACTTTCATCACAAACTCCAGTAATTCCAAATAGTGATCCATTTGGATTTTTATCATTAAATTGAAGAACTATTTGGTCTTGGTCATTAAGTAAATCCATACCTTGTTCATCTATAAAATATCTGCCTTCAGCATGAGCTACTGGCATTTTAATAGATTCATTCTTTTTGAAGTATTTTGTAAATGGTGTTCTATTAGTTCTGACATTTAAATCAACCCATTCACAGTTAAATTTTGGATTTTCATTAACTGTAAATATTCCTGGAACTAATCCTACCTCAGCAAGTATTTGAGCACCATTACAGATTCCAAGAACTGGTTTTTCTTCTTTTGCAAGTGATTTAATTCCATCAATGATTGGTGTAATAGATGCAATTGCTCCTGCACGTAAATAATCTCCATAAGAGAATCCTCCAGGAATTACAACTGCATCTAAATAGCTAAGATCTTTTTTACTCCACCAAATATACTCTGGATTTCCTCCAGCAAGCTCTATTCCATGATAGACATCTCTATCACAGTTTGATCCTGGAAATTGTATAACTCCAACTTTCATTCTGTTATCCTCAATTATATTATTGTGATTAATTTATAATCAAAATTTAGCTATTCAAAATATTTATTTCATAATCATGGATTATTGGATTACAGAGTAGTCTTTGACACATGTCCTCTACTTCTATTTCTACTTTAGATGCATCATTTTCTTTAATTTGGAATTTAATGGTTTCAATAGTTTTAGTATTCTCTACCTTATATCCCAATAAATCTAATGCTCTTTCAATAGTACTTGCTTCTGGATTTAACATTCCTTTTTTTAATGAAATCTTAACTTCAACATCAAATATCATAATTATCACTATTATTGTTTTAAAGAAATTTTATCTAGTATTAAATAAATGTTGATTAAATGAATAGCTATTTTTAATAATTTTAACTATTTGAAACAAACTTTTGAAAAAGTTTGAACAAAAGCTATTACAAAATTTAAGCATTTTAAGCATGATGAATGCTTTTATTAATTAAATTTTCCATTTTTTAAGGTCATTTTCATCTACAATCATTGTACAAACTTGTTGGTAGATACTCATAACTTCATTTTGATTTTGACCTTGCCTAAATGAGTCTTTATCTAATGTTTTTAAGGTTTCAATGTTCCAGAATCTACATGTATCAGGACTTATTTCATCACCTAAAACAATGTTTTCCTTCAAGTCTTTTCCAAATTCAAGTTTAAAATCAACTAATAATATTCCTTTTTCTTTCAAAAATTCGCTTAATATTTTATTAATCTTTAAAGTTATTGTTCTTATTTGATTAAGCTCATCTTGCGTAGCTATTTTTAATGCAATAGCTATATCATCATTTAACATTGGGTCATGGTATTCATCGTTTTTATAATCCATCTGAATTATAGGTACTTTGAGTTTTTGAGCTTTTTCAAAAGGAAACTTTTTTAAAAGACTTCCAGTAGCTATATTTCTACATATAACTTCTAATGGTATCATTTTAAGATTTTTAGATAATATTGAGCAATTTTCAATCAGTTTAATGTATTGCGTGTTAATGTTAGATTCTTCAAGTATTTCAAAGAGTTTAGATGATATTAATGAATTATATTTTCCTTTTCCTTGGAAATTATCTTTTCTTTCTCCGTCTCCTGCGGTTATATCATCTCTAAACTTAACTATAACTTCATATTCATTATTGGTGCTATATATGTCTTTTGCTTTTCCAGAATATATTTTAGTTCCTATGTTTGTCATTATATCACAGAATTTACTATAGATTAATATTAATTTAAATAGCTTAAATATTTAAATTACATTTTTTAATACTTAGAGCTTTAATTAATATATAAATAAATTATTATCTACTAATTATCATAATATTCTTATATTTTGTATTGTTTTTATTTTATATATGTACTTATTACTATTACTAATAAATTATTGAATAGGATTATAATATGTTTTTATTAATATAATCTACATTACTGATGTAATATATATTTTTATATTGTATTTTTGTATTTAATCATTTATATTAATATCAAGTATATTTTAATATCTTCTTTAATAGAAAATTATAAATTAATAAAGAAATATATGTTAATATAGAAATTTATTAAATAAGAATTAATGTGTATTTAATAAGATATATAATTTTTAGTCATAGTAATTTCTTATTATATTCTTATCAAATATAGTATGATTAAATATCTAATGAATGAAAACATCTTAATAATGATTTTAATTGTTCTTATTGATTAATATTTTAATATAAATATATTTAGTATAATATGAATCATTTAATAGTAATATAAATCATTTAATAACTTACTTAAATAACTTATTTAATAAATTATTCAAATTTTAATATAAATTTTTTAAATTTAAAACTAAAACAGTATTCAATATTAATAATTGTTAATGGAGTCAATTTTTAATCTTTTGATTGTATTAATTGTGGTGTAAATTATGTGTGGAATCGTGGGATGTATTGTAAAAAATAAAGAAGTGGCTCCTGTTCTTTTAGAAGCTGTACGAAAATTAGAATATCGTGGTTATGATTCTGTTGGAATAGCTACTTTAAACAACAATGATGGGATCGATGTAAAGAAAGGTGCAGGTAAAATTGATGAAGTAGATTCAAACTTACACTTAGATGAACTTGAGGGAAATGTGGGAATTGCACATGTAAGATGGGCGACTCATGGAGAACCTAATAAAATAAATGCTCATCCTCATTTAGATTGTCATGATAATATAGCTATTGTCCATAATGGAATAATTAAGAACTATTCTGAAATTAAAGCTCGTTTAATTAGGGAAGGGCATGAATTTAAGTCTGCTACTGATTCTGAAGTGATAGCTCATTTACTTGAACATTTTACTAGCACTGGAATGGATTTTGAACATGCAATGATTGAGACATTAGCTAAAATTGAAGGGTCTTATGCAATTGCAGCAATATTCAACGGGGACAAAAACAAAATAATTGCAGTAGCTAAAAAAAGTCCACTTGTAGTTGGTATTGGCGATAAAGGAAATTTTATAGCATCAGATGTTCCAGCATTCTTAAAATACACAAATAAGGTTATTTTCCCCGAAGATAATGAAATCATTACATTAGAGAAGGATAGTGTAACCATAAAAGATTTAGATAACAATGTTCTTGATAAAGAGATTCATATTATTAATTGGACTGAAGAAATGGCTGAAAAGGGAGGATTTGGTCATTTCATGATAAAAGAAATCCATGAGCAAGCAAATGTAGTTAAGGATACATTATCTGGAATAGAGGATATTGAAAAAATAGCTAAAAATGTTGGAGATATTAATAGGATTTGTTTTGTAGCTTGTGGGACATCTTATCATGCAGCTCTAACTGGAAAATACTTATTTGAAGGATATGCTCAAATTCCAACAGATGTTGTATTGGCATCAGAATTTAAATATTCTGCCAAGTCATTAGATAATAAAACATTAGTTATTTTCATATCTCAGTCTGGTGAAACTGCAGATACCTTAAGTGCACTAGAACTAGTTAAAGGGACTTCTAAAACAATAGCTATTGTTAATGTCCTTGGAAGTAAAGCCACACGTATTGCAGATCATGTTATTTACACTAAAGCAGGACCTGAAATAGGAGTTGCGGCTACAAAAACCTACATGAGTCAATTAGTGTCTATTTATCTTTTATCAGCTTTTCTTGCTCGAGATAAAATTAATAATACTGAATTTTACAATGAATTACTTGAAAAATTAGAAAAAGTTCCAAAATTCATTGAAAACATACTTAACAATGAAGATAAGATTAAGGAGATAGCTATTAAATATAAATATCCTACAAATTTCTTTTTCCTTGGAAGAGGATTATCTTATCCTACTGCACTTGAAGGAGCATTAAAATTAAAGGAAATAACTTATATTCATGCAGAAGGCTATGCATCAGGTGAATTGAAGCATGGTCCACTTGCTCTTATTGATTATTGTGTTCCAGTTCTTGTTTTAGCACCAAAAGGTGATAGTTATTATCATACTTTAACTAACATGGCAGAAGTGCAAGCACGTGGAGCAGATGTAATTTTATTATGCTCTGAAGATGAAAATACTGAAGATCTCAATGTTTCTGATCTTTTTACCATTGACAGAGAAGTTGATGAATTAATAGCTCCATTAGTATATATTGTCCCTTTACAAATGTTATCTTATTATGTTAGTGTCTATCGTGGCTTAGATCCAGATAAACCTCGTAATTTAGCTAAATGTGTGACTGTGGAATGAATAATAAATTAAGTATTATTGCAAATTCTTTTTTTCAATTATTTTATAATTTCCACTTTCTATGCTTTAATATTTATTTATCCTTATTTATCCTTATTTTGTGTTATAATGAATAATAATAAATTAAAATCAAATATTCTGAGTAAAAACAACAATAATACTTTGAATGAAAATAATAATACTAGTAATAATACTAGTAATAATACTAGTAATAGTACTAGTAATAGTACTGGTAATAATGCTAATAATAATACTAATAATACTAGTAATAATAATATTAATTTTAATATCTTGAATGAAAATACTAATAATGGTACTAATCCTAATAGTTCAAATGAAAATATTAATTTTAATAGTGAATATCTTTTTAATGATCTTATTAAATCAATCAGTAATCTTTTTTTAAAAGAGGTTTCAACAAAAAATAAAGATTATCGGGATGATTTATCAAAAAATATTGTAAAGTTTTTAACTAAAACTGATGATGGTTCTTATACATTAAATTCTTTTGACTTTAATGATGGTGAATCTGAAACAATGCATACAACTACTGGTGCTATTTCTGAATCTTTTGAAAAGTTTGTGAAACCCTTAAATCTTGGAGATAATGATTTTTCAGCATTTCATGTTTTGGATATTTGTAGTGGCTTTGGATATAATTCTTCAGCACTAATTCAGGAATTTATAAATAATCATGGGGAGTGTAATGATTCTAATTTATCAATTGATATGGTTGAATTGTCTCCATATAAATTAGCTATTGGATTACTTATTCCAAGTCCCATTGAATCACATGATTTAATTAAAAAAGCTATTGAAAATAAATTAATTGAGAAAAATTTATTATCTTTAAATTTAGTGGATTTTAAAATTTCTGATAATTTGGACATTAATATATTTATTGAGGATGCAAGAATCGCTGTCCAAAATTTACATTCTAATAGGTATGATGCTATTTTTCTCGATGCATTTTCACCTAAATTAACTCCTGAGTTATATTCTTTAGATTTTTTTAAAGAACTTTATCGTGTAATCAAATATGATGGAATAATTGCAACATATACTTCAGCTATTCCAGTTAGATCTGCTTTTATTTTAGCAGGATTTCATGTTGGGGAAGGTCCTGTTTTTGGAAGGAATACTGGTGGAACCATAGCATCTAAAAATCCTAATAAAATTACTAACTCTTTGGATTTTGATATTGAAAGAATGATTGGATTATCTGATATTGGAATTCCTTTTAAAGATCCTCATTTGGATTTAGATTCCATAACTATTTTTAAAAATAGACAACAAGAGCGTGCGGATGCAAGAGGGACTTATAAAATTTCTTCTGCTGTTAAAACTCCTATTTTTTTAGATAAAGATATTGAAGAGGGGAAACTAAAAAGGAGAGTTTTAAGAAATCTCAATGCTATTGGTATTGAAGATACTAAATCTAAAGAAGCATGTTATATTATTGCTCCTCAAAATAAAGACAGCTCTAATTTTAAAAATAATTCTAAGGATAGGGTAATAGCTATGTCTAATAATTTAGAATCCTTTCTCAATTAATTCAATTAATGATAGTTTATAAATAAGATATGTGTTATAGATTAATTAAAATAGTTTATTAAGAATAATTTTCAAAGAATAATTTTCATAATTATTCTATTTTTATCATTGTTTTGAAATTTTAGCATGTTTTGAAATTATTTAATTTTGATTTAATTATAGTTTTATCTTTGAAATAATTTTTTAATCGTGTAATATTCTTAATTTGAATTTTAAGAATGATTTAAATAGTTTTGTTTAAAATTTATTAGTAGGTAGTATTGAACTAATGATATTTAATTTGATTAATTAACCTAATATCTAGTTAACATATAATAAATAAAATACTGCCTAACTATTATTGAATTAAGGTATTATTAAATTAAGGAAGGGATATCATGTTTGAAATAAAAAGTAAAGATGCTAAAGGGAGAATAGGAATTTTAAAAACAGCACATGGAGAGGTCAGAACTCCAGCTTTAATGCCAGTTATACATCCTCGAAAGCAAACAATAGATGTTGGTAAGCTTGGTGCAGAAATTGTTATTACAAATGCTTATTTAATTTATAAAGATGAAAATTTAAAGCAAATAGCTATTGAAGATGGAGTTCATAATTTAATTAATTTTGATGGTCCTGTTATGACTGATTCTGGCTCATTCCAGCTTTCTGTATATGGTGATGTTGATATATCCAATGAAGAAGTTATGGAATTTCAGGAGTTAATAAAAACAGACATTGGCACATCATTAGATATTCCAACAGCACCTTATGTTACATTTGAAAAGGCAAAATCTGATATGGATGTGACATTAGAGAGGGCAAAAGAAGCTAAAGAATATAAGGATGAACATAATATTAAAATGCTTCTAAATTCTGTTGTTCAAGGTTCAACTTTCTCTGAACTTCGAGCCTATTGTGCGGATGAACTTTCAAAGCTTGATTGTGATTTGTATCCTATTGGTGCAGTTGTTCCATTAATGGAAATGTATCATTATTCTGATTTAGTGGATGTTGTAATGAGTTCTATTTCACATCTTCCAGATTCTAAACCAAGACATCTCATGGGTGCAGGTCATCCTATGATATTTGCTTTGGCTGTTGCAATGGGCTGTGATTTGTTTGATTCAGCAGCTTATATATTGTATGCAGAAGATGATAGGTTTTTAACAACAAGGGGAACATATAAATTAGAGAACTTACAAGAAATGCCTTGTTCATGTGAAATATGCACAAAGTATACTCCTGATGATTTAAGAAATATGGATAAAAAAGAAAGAGTGAACTTAATAGCTGAACATAATTTAAATGTGAGTTTTGCAGAAATAAGGCTTATTAAACAAGCTATTTATGATGGAAATTTGATGGAACTTGTTGAGGAGAGATGTAGGGTTCATCCAATGCTTCTTGATGCTTATCGAAGACTTAAAGAGTATTCGGACGATTTGGAAACTTATGATCCAAGAGTTAAAAAATCTGCATTTTACTATACTGGTTCTGAGTCATTAGCTCGTCCTGAAATTAGAAGACATTTAAATAAATTAAATAATATGGATAAAAAGAAAAATCTTGTTATTTTACCTAATTCCAGAAAACCTTATTCAAAATATTTACAAAATGATCTTGGAGATTTCTATGTTTATGGTGAAGAAAAGGATATTGATTTAGATAACACCGATTTTATGGTTGCAGACATCCCATTTTGCTTAATACCTTTAAATATTGATGAAGTTTATCCATTATCTCAAAATGAATCTCCAAAAATTTCAGATATTGAAAGTCTTGAATTTGTAGAAGATTTTATATTAAATTTCATTGAAATGAACTATTCTCAGACATTGGTACATAATAAAGTTGTTGATAAATTTAATTTAGGTTTATTTACTATACATCCTCAATCAAATGAAGTTAAATTTAAATTAACAGATCATGAGAAAATAATAGCTATTGCAGATTATCAATTTGGAAAAGGAGCAGGAAAAGCACTTTTTGAAGGTAAGATTGAAATAGAAAAAAGTAAAAAAACAGGCAAAATTAGGCATGTCTACTCTAGTGGAGAGCTTGTGGCGAATATGCGCGCCCATGATAGTTTTTTTGTTCTTGCTCTTGAAGGTGCAAGAAGACTTCATAGAATCATGAAATATCCAGATAACAGAGTAATCGTAAATGAAGATTCTGAAAGCTTTGCAAAAGAAGGTAAAAGTGTTTTCTCAAAATTTGTCATTGATTGTGATAAAAAGATTAAAGCAAATGATGAAGTTTTAATTGTAAATAAAAATGATGAATTATTAGCTTTTGGTAAATCTTTACTTAATTATAATGAAATCATGGATTTTAATGTTGGACAAGCAATAAAAACTAGAAAAGGCAATATATAATATTTGCAACTAATTTATATATAGTTTAATCATAATTAATCATATACAGTAGGACTTACAATTAATCATAATTAATCATATACAGTAGGACTTACAATTAATCGTGATGAACTATTATTCTGGTTAGATTTTTAAACTCTAATTATATTTTTAATTAAATATTTCTAATATTCTTTTTATTTAGAAAAATGCTATAATATGAAGCTTATTTTTCTAAATTATTTCAAATATTATTTTATTTAATTATTTGCATATTTAATTTTACAGAAGTTATAAATAAAACTTTAAATAACAATTTGGAATGTGATATTTTATGGTAGTTGGACCACATGTTATGTTTAATGGTAATTGTGAAGAAGCAATGAAAATATATAAAGATCTATTCAATGGTTCTGATCTTAAAATGGTTAAATATAAAGATGTTGAATCAAGATTTGATAGTGCCTCAATGAATGATAAAGAAAAGAACATGGTTCTTATTGGTGAAATGATTATAAATAATACTACTTTTCTTTTTTCTGATATTCCTGAAAATTATGCTCCTGGTAACAATATGGCTTTAGCTATTAAGCTAAAAACTAAAGAAGAAGTTAATTATATTTTTGATGGTTTAAATGAAGAAGCAACTGTACATATTGATTTGGGTCCGACATTTTTCAGCTCATTATATGTTTTATTCACTGATAAGTTTGGAATAAATTGGGAATTGATGTGTAGTGAGTAATTAAATTTCGCATTTGTATTTGTAATACAAAAATTTATAAATTGTTTAATATATAATATTAATACTATTAATTATAATGAATATTGTTAGATTAATATTTATTTAAATTTATATTTTAGTTAAAAATATTAGCTTTAATTAAATTTAAATTTTATAATTTAGTTTAAATAATGATTTTATATATTTTATATAACTTTTTGAGGATTTTTATGATACCTGGTATGAATGCAAAACAAGCAAAGCAAATGGAACGTCAAATGAAGAAGATGGGAATGAATATGCAAGATCTTCCTGGTGTTAAAGAAGTTATTATTCGTTTTGAAGATAAGGAATTGATAATTTCTGATGCTGAAGTTAATTTAATGAATGTAATGGGTCAGGAGACTTATCAAATCACAGGGCATGCTGTTGAAGTAGATATTGAGACTGAATTAATTATTCCTAAAGAAGATATTGAAATGGTTGCAAATCAAGGAAATGTCAGTGAAGAAGAAGCAGAAAAAGCATTATTATCTACTAATGGTGATTTAGCAGAAGCTATTTTGAAATTAAATCAATAGTTAATTTATTAAGTCTTTATTAAATTAATTATATAAATAGCTATCAAAATAGATTATTAAATTAATTATATAAATAGCTATCAAAATAGATTATTAAATTAATTATATAAATAGCTATCAAAATAGATTATTAAATAGCTATTAAATCATATTAACAACAATACTAAAAAGATAAAATGACATTTATAGCACATATCTCGGATTTGCATGTTGGTACCAAAGGATTTAATAAAGATTCATTACTTTATATAGTTGATGAGATTAATAGCTTAAAGCCTGATTTAATTGTATTAACTGGGGATCTTACAGAGAAAGGCTATTATTCTGAATATTTGGAAGTTGTAGAATATTTAAATCTTTTTAAATCACCATTATTTTCAATTCCAGGTAATCATGATTCTCGTAATGTTGGCAATGAATCATTTGAGGAGATAATTGGAGAGCGTAACTGGGCAAGAAAAATTGATAATGGTGAGGAAATGCTTCTTATTGGTTTAGATAGTAGTGAGCCTGATATTGATGAAGGACATGTAGGTAGAGCTCAACAGATTTGGATGGAAAATATTCTTGATGAGGCTGTTACTCATTCATTGTTTTCTATTGTGGCTATTCATCATCATGTAATTCCTATTCCTTCAACTGGTCGTGAAAAGAGTGTTTTATCCGATGCAGGGGATGTTTTAAAGTCTTTAATTGATAATAATGTTGATATTGTTATGTGTGGTCATAGACATGTTCCTTATCTGTGGAAATTTGAAAATACTTTATTTATTAGTGCAGGAACAACTTCTTCAACTAAATTACGAGGTAAAAGCTTAAATTCATTCAATACTTATGATATAACTGAAAATCGTGTTGATGCTATTCTCAATCAAATTGATGGAGCTAAAATATCATTAGGTAATCTTAAAAGAGCATTTTAAAAAGTATTTCTTTATTAATTTATCTCTACCTTTTGATTGTAATTCCTATTTTTATTTAATATGATTGGTCTTTACATTTAATTCTATCATGTTCCAGTGAATTCACTAATAATAGATTATTTCTACATTTTATTTCTTGATTAGATATCTATGGGCTGTTTTATAAATAACTTTGTTTTTGTAACTTTTATAATAACAAAGATTAATATAGTAGTAATCAATAAATATTATTATAGTATACAAAATAAACATAGTTTTGTTCATGATAAATTTGAATACTTCAATAATAATATTAAATCGTATATTATATGTATTCATATGTATTTATCATGTGTAATTTATTCATAAAACAATAATCATTGAGATTTGAAATAACATTTAAATAATTGTTTTATAATATCCTAAAATAATTTAGTATAAATCTAACTAACTTAAATTAGTTTTACTTGGTTTTGATATTAATTAAATCATTTTTTTATACTTAAATTAATAATCAATCTAAAATTATTTTAATTAAATTGATTTATATATGGGAAACTTAATTTTTAGGAGATTTGTTCCTAAATCTTTAATAATGTCATTGTAGGTGATATTTTGAAAGTTGTTATAGATGCATCTAATGTAGCGAGTTATAAACGAGATGAAAATTCAAAACCTAAATTAAATTATATCTTATCTGCAGTGAAAGCATTAGAACAGAAAAATAATGAATTCATCATTGTAGCTGATGCATCATTAAAACATGAGATTGATGATAAAGACAAATACAACCAACTGCTTGAAGAGAAAACAATTGAACAAGTTAAACCAGGACATAATGCTGATCAATATATTCTTAATATTGCAAATGAAAAAAATGCTAAAATCCTTTCTAATGATTTGTTTAGAGAATTTAGGGATGAATTTCATGATATTAATAATATGAGGATTCCTTTTTCTTTTAAGGATGATAGAATTATTTTAGGTAAAACTAAGAAGCCTAAAAAAGTTAAAAACATACTTCAAAAAATTTCAGACAATATATTATCTGAATTGGATAACAATCGTCGAGAGGTTTATACAGATAAAAATGAAATTGACTTTAGTCCACTTAATATTACTAAAGAAGCATTGCTTAGAATGGATAAATCGCAAAGATCTGGTGTTGGTAATAAAATTGAAGGAGTCTTTTCTAAAATACCAATGTTTGGTAAAGTAATAGATATGATTGATGATGTTGAATCATCAGCACCTTATGTTATCTTTGTTTTAGTGAATCCTAAAAACTATAAAGAGGCTGTTAAAAATGCAGGTAATATTTCTGTTACTATTGGTGATAGATTAAACTTAGATAAAAATCCATTGATAGCCGTTAGAAATGATTTGTTCATGAAACCTGATAAATTTGATTTGAATATTATATATTCTGATGAAGTAGAGGAAGAGTCTTACTATAACGTGAATATTAGAATAAACACTAATGATGAGCTTTTTATTAAGAAAAATTCTCGTAATATTGCAAGTACTGTTGCAGGACGAATTGGGTCATGGAAATTTCCAATTGTTTCAGTTAAGGTTGATATGCTACTTGAAAAACCTGGAGATTACGAAATTTTCTTAGAGAAAGGAGGTAATCTCAATGTCTAATAATAGGATAGTTAGGAGTATTTTCAAAGCATTAACTAAATATGAGATTATCAGCATTGGTACTAAATATTTTCCAACTACTCCATTAGAAATTGAATATGTTGAAATGTTTAATTTCACAAAAACAATGCTTTTAGAAATAGAAAAAGCTGAAATAACAACAGAGAGTATTTTTCATAACCTGCTTCGAGATGTTGGTGCAGAAAACATTCCTCAAAACCACAAATTCTATGAATTAAAACCTGCTGAAAATAGGATTGAAGAATACGCACTTGTAAGTAACATTATTATGGGTAGTGATCGTTATCTTTACATTGAATTATCTGCTCCCCACAATATTATAAATCACTTCTCTGAAATCATACATAATGAACACGGAAAAATTGTAGAACAAAGCTCAACTGAGATAGTTTCAAGATTATTATCTAAAAATGATGCAATAAGAGTAGCTATTCAACTTGTAGGTATAGGGTTAAATAACAATATCAGTGTTAGAGCATCTGTGGGAATGACTGGAGCTGCAGCTATTGAGAGATCTATTAACTTAAATAAAGAAGTTGGTAATGTTCCAGGAATAGGATTTACTAAGTTAGGTGGAGAATATGCTTTAGTACTTGATTCTAAATTCATTAAATCTGAAGGAAGTTCAGCTATTAATAAAAACTACTTATTTATTGATATGGTTGATTCAACCAGCTTCATTAATAAAAATGGCAGAGATAAATTAGTGGACTTGATGGAAAGTATTAAAAAATTCATAGAACAAGAATGTAATGGTAAAATCGAAGGATATCGCCAAGGTGGTGATGATTTAATTGCAGAATTCCCAAGCAAAGACTTAGCTATTCGTGCAGGACTTGATTCAGCATGGTTTGTCCTAAATAATGGTGCTAAAATCAGAGCAGGAATTGGTAAAAGTAGAAGAGAGGCAGGAGAACGAGCACAACTTGCAGATGAAATTAAAATCCAAGGTTCATTATCATTAGTCATTTTTGAGCTTGCTAATGGGGTTTATTCTTATTATATTCCTTCTGAATTTATTAGAACTATATTAAATTTTATCCTAAATAAAAAATCTAAAATAATAGGTGTTTTCTTATTTGTCTTTATTGTATCATATGTTCTTGCAATATTCGGCTTTGGACAACTAGGAATTATTCCAGTAATTTTAGCAGCTATTTACGCATTAATTTCTTAAATTATCTATTAATATCTTTATATTAATTTTTAAAATACTGTTTTTCTATTTTTTAATGATATTTTATATATCATCATTTTCCAGTATTATTTTCTAATATTTATTATTAATATCATTTTTATTATTACTATTACTCAAATAAATATTATCAATATTACTTTATTTCTAAATAGCTATTAAATATTGTAATCAATTGTTAAAAAAGAGTTGTCGTGTTTATTTTTATATCTATATCTAATTTTTGTATTTATCCTTGTTTTATACAATTTTATTAAACATGGTGTACTTTTTGACTATTTTTTTTAAATTTTTTCTTCAGTCATTCTTTTAGCTTCTAAAAGTATTTTTGTGACTTCTTTTGATCGTGCGCCCTTATCAAGTCTCCAATTGATAGATGCGTTTTCATCTAACCATTCAGCTAATTCTTTTGGAAGTGATATATTCATTCTTGATTTTTCTGATAGCTTCCAAAGTCTATCAACTTCTTCATTTTTTACCATATAATTTAACTTGTATTAATAAATATATATTTTTTTCTAATTATGTACTCAATTATGTATTTATTTAGTTTCATATTTATTTGTATAATTAATTATATGTCTTTATACTCATGTGTGTATGTATGTACTTACTCTTTCTTTATAATTTATTAATATTTATTTATATATTCTTTATTTGGTATTGTTTCTTCTTAAATTATACACTGTGCTTTATTGCTTGAAATATCTTTTTAACTCTTTTTAACTAATGTTCTAAAATTAATTTATTATTTAACCATAGGATGTTTTTCTTTATTCAAGTCTATTTAATTAGAATATTTTCAGTAGTTTTGATAATAATCCAACTTTTCCTCTTAAAAGTAATTATTTACTAATTTTCTAATTGATTAAAGTGTGATACTTTGTTTTTATTTTAGCCATTGTTCATTTGATAATACAAATTTCTTAGTATATCAGGGTGTACACACTTACACATATAACAAAGTATATAAGTAGTTAACAATATATAAATAGTTAGAAATGTTATTATCAATCAATACATAATACTATTACATAATACATGTTGGTGTTATGTAATATATATTTATATTATTTGTTGTGTATTAGTGTTGATTTAATCATACATAAATTTGATAGTGCTCATGAAATTCAATCAATCCATTAATTAATATATAAATTAGTTAATTTGTATTAACTGATTCATTTATAAATTTAAATTAGTTAGTAAATCTTTGATTATAATTGTATTTATTGATATTAATCAATATAGATGTTGGTATTGGATTATTTTGATGTATCTGTTGATATTCATTTAGCTATTTTCTACTACTACTATTATATAAGAGTTTACTCATATAAAAAGTTAATTATGATATCCTTCTTCAAGGGAGGTAATTTCATTAATTATATTAAAATCTTAAAAATATTAATAAAACAAAAATGATAATGTGGAGTTATTATATTTAAATCAATGGTTTATGAGATTTAACTAAGCTATTGGTAACGGAGGTAACATGAATTCTAAAAATGAAGGAAAATTAGTTTTATTTTTAATAATAGGATTGGTTGCATTTGGATGTGGGTCTGGAATTGGGATATCTATGGGAATTTCTGGAGTAGACGCGCATAATGATGTAGTTGAACTTAATACTACTGAAAATGTAACTCAAGAGATACTTAGTAATGATGCGCCAAATAATGAAGAAATCCTTGCTAATTTTGACACAAATGAAACTGTAATTAACAATTCTTCTAATAATTCTTATGAATCAAAAAATTACAGTCAATACCGATCAAATAATGAATTTGATTATTAATTTCATTATTTAAACAATTTTATTTTCTTTAAATATTAGATAGCTATTTTTAATAGATTATTAACTATTTATCTATTAACTATTTATCAGCTATTTAGCTATTAGTTTACTTATTTTATTGTAAATATTATTAATATTAGTATTGCTATTAATTTAATATTAGTACTATTATTACTATTATTAGTACTAATCATTATTTCATTTTCAATAGTTGAGTTTATTAATGATTTTCTAAATAGCTATTTATTGTTAGTTGTAGTAACTTAAGTATATTCAATTTATTTATAGGTGATTTTATGTGTGCAAATAATTTTAAAATAAATTTCGTTGATGGTGGTGTTTGTGCTATACGGGGAGTTAAAACAGCAGGTTTTAGAGAAGGTAAGTATGGAATTAGTATAATTTCCTTTAAAAACAGTGATGCCACAGGGGTTTTTACATCAAACAAGATAAAAGCAGCACCAGTTCTTTCTACTCGTGAAACATTAAAAAATGGTAAATTATCAGCAATTGTAGCAAACAGTGGAAATGCTAATTGCTTTACTGGTCTTGATGGTGAAACAGACTGTAAAGACATGATTAATTTAGTGGCTGATGAATTAAATATCTCTTCTAATGAAATAGCTATTGCATCTACAGGTGTAATAGGTAGGAGACTACCTATGGAGATAATGGCTAAATTGATTAAGAAAACTGCAAATAATTTAGATGATGGTTTATCCTCTTCAACTAATGCTGCAAAAGCAATCATGACAACGGATACAGTTCATAAAGAAGCAGCAATTGAAGTTCAATTAGAAAATGGTGATAAATTTAGAATTGGGGGAATATGTAAAGGTACTGGTATGATATCTCCAAATATGGGAACTATGCTATGTTTCATTACTACAGATATAATAGCTAATTCAGATTATTTAAATAAAGCTTTAAAAAAAGCAGTGGATGATAGTTTTAACATGGTTGTGGTTGATGGGGATGAAAGTACTAATGATGAAGTTATATTAATAGCTAATGGAAGTTCTAATTTAGATGTTAATGTTAATGAGATTAATGAGGCTTTTCAAAAAGGATTAACTGTTTTATGTAAAAATTTAGGGAAAAAAATGGCATTTGATGGTGAAGGTGCAAGTAAATTCCTTGAAGTTGAGGTTATTAATGCTGGATCTGAAAAAGATGCTAAATTAGCATCTAAATCAGTTGTAAAATCAGCACTTGTAAAATCAGCTGTTTTTGGTGAAGATCCTAATTGGGGGAGAATTGTAGCAGCTATTGGATATTCTGGGGCTGATTTCAATCCTAAAAAAATATCAATAGCTATTGGTTCTGATGATATCAACATTGATGATTTTGACCTTATAAATATTAATAATATTAATAATAATCATAATATTAATAATAATCATAATATTAATAATATTAATAATGGTTCTAAAAATATTAATTTTAATAATAATAGTATTAATAACAGTATTAACAATAGTATTAATGATAATGAAAATTTAATTTACTTAGTAAAAAATGGTAATGTTTTAGGTTTTGAAGGAACAAAAAGTCTTAAAAATGCTGAAAAAGCAATGAAAAAGAAATATATTTACGTTTTGGTTGATTTATCTAATGGAAATCATACTGCCACTGCATATGGTTGTGATTTAACCTATGATTATGTTAAAATAAATGCAGATTATACTACATAATGTTTAAATCATAATTTATTGACTTGATAGTAAATTTTATAAAATGTGTATTATTAATATAACTATAATTAAAAATATAATATGAAATAATTACTTTATAAATATAATTTTTAATCTTAATATAATATTTTAATCTTAAATATTCTTAATATTAATGCATTGTTGTTTTTAATAATTTATTTTATTATTCTATTTCAGTGATTTTATGAAAACAGTTAATATTTTAGTTGAAGCATTACCATTTATAAAAGAATTTCACAATAAAAAGGTAATGATAAAGTATGGTGGACATGCAATGATTGATGATGAATCTATGTCTTCTACAGTTAGAGATACTGTTCTTTTGAAATATGTAGGCATGGAACCTGTTGTTGTTCATGGTGGAGGTCCAGAAATAACTAGATCTATGAATAAATTAGGTAAAGAACCTAAATTTATTAAAGGTCTTAGAGTTACTGATGAAGAAACTATGGAAATCGTTAAAATGGTTTTAGTTGGTAAAATAAACACTAATATTGTTTCAAAGATGGGGGTACATGGTGGAAAAGGTATTGGTATTTCTGGAAAAGATAGTGAGTTAATAATAGCTTCTAAAAAGGATCCTCATAAAATAAAAGATAATGATACTGGTGAAGAACAAATAGTAGATTTAGGTTTAGTTGGTAAGATTGATTCAATTAATGTTGAACTCGTGGAATTACTTACAGAAAATGATTACATTCCAGTTATATCTCCAATTGGAATTGCTTCTAATGGAAACACGTTAAATCTTAATGCTGATACGGTATCTGGCGAAATAGCTAGTGAAATTAATGCTGAAAAGCTAATAATTTTAACTGATGTTCCAGGACTTTTAAAAGACCCTAATGACCCAAATAGCTTGATTAAACAACTTAAAATTAGTGAAGTTGAAAATTTGATTGAAAAAGGAGTTATAAATGGAGGAATGATTCCTAAAATAGAAACCTGTGTTAAAGCTATTGAAAATGGTGTAGAATCTGCTCATATTATTGATGGTAGAATAAAACATTCTTTACTTCTTGAAGTATTCACAAAAAAAGGTATAGGGACTATGATCACTAAATAAATTTATTATTATTTATTATTTATTTTTTACTATTTAACTTGTATTTTTTGTCTATTTAATTATCTCTTATTTTTTTTATTCTTTTTATTCTTTTTATTTTATTTCATGTATTTCTTTAATAATTGCATTAACAACATCTATTGTTTTAGCATTACCTCCTAAATCAGGAGTTAGACTTTTTCTTTTTTTAATAACATTTTCTGTTGCTATGTTTATTTTGTCTGAGTAATATTTTTCTCCCAGGAATTCTAGCATCATGGACATTGATAGAATCATAGCTATTGGATTAGCTATTTTTTTCCCTGCGATATCTGGTGCTGAACCGTGGATTGGCTCAAATATTCCGTGTTTATCTCCTAAATTTCCAGAGGGTGCGAGTCCTAATCCTCCAACGAGACCAGCTGCCTCATCTGAGAGTATGTCTCCAAAAAGATTTGTTGTTACTATAACATCAAAAATTTGAGGTTTCATAACAAGATACATTGCTGTTGCATCTACATAGAAATCTTCGGCATCTATTTTTGGGTAATTATTGCTTATTTTATAAAATGTTTCTTTAAATAGTCCATCGGTTTTTTTCAAAACATTGGCTTTATGAACACAAGTCACTTTCTTTCTGTTATTTATTTTAGCTTTATTAAATGCAAAATTGATTACTTTTTCACTTGCTTTTTTAGTAATTACTCTTTCAGCTATAGCAATATCATTTTTTTCGCAGGTTTCATTTTGGAAGTACATCCCTTCTGTATTTTCTCGAACAATAATGAAATCTATATCATTATATAATGATTTAATCCCTTCAAATGATTTTATTGGTCTTACATTTGCATAGGCATTCAATTCTTTTCTAAGAGTAATTATCGGGCTTTTTTTCTCAGGAACTGATGTTATAGCTCCAAACATTGTTGCTTTTGTTTTTTTAGCTTTTTTAATGGTTTCTTCAGGTAAAGTAGTTCCACATTTTTCAAAACAGTCTTTTCCTGCCTTTGCTTCAATAAATTCAAGATTCAAATCTAATGATTCTAAAAGAGTTATTCCTGATTCAACTACTTCTTGCCCTATACCGTCTCCAGGTATTGTTGTAATCTTAATCATGCTTATCAACAAAATTATCAATTAATCAGCTATTATTTATTTTTAGATATTGTTTTCAATTATTTTTCCTGTTTTTTGTTTGATTAGGTCTTAGCTCATTGACTATAAATTACTTCTGATTAATTAAATTAGTATATTTATTATACAAATCATTGTGTAATACGAAAATATATATGTATTATATGATATAATTATTAAGTAATAAATGATTTATTATTTTATTATTTAATAGATAAATTACCTTAAAATAAAATTTGAATATTATTTAATTAGAAATTATTATTAATTAAATAGCTATTATGCTTAATTTTATTAATTTAATTTGTTTTTATTTAATATTCTAGTATTTTAATAACTAATTTATTATTTAACCAACAGGAAGGTTTTTTCATGGCGAAAGATATAAATGAATTAATTGATGATTTAGGTAACAGTGATGAGTTTGTTCAAGAAGAAGCTATTGCAGATCTTGAATTGAGGTCAGATGAATCAACTGACTATTTAATTGAAGCTTTAACAATTAAAAAAAGTAAAGATATTAAAATAGGAGTGGCTAAAGTTTTAGGTTTTATTGGAGATTCTAAAGCTATTGATCCATTAATAGCTACTTTAAAAGATCCTAATAAATTAGTACGAAGAGAAGCATCAACTGCCTTAAGCAGAATGGGAGATTCAGCTGTTGAACCTTTAATTAATATTTTAGATAGTGATGATTGGAAAATTCGAGGAGCAGCTGCTTGGGCTTTAGGAAATCTAAAGGATCTTCGAGCTATTGAACCTTTAGAAAAATTGCTTAAAGATGAAAGTGGTTTTGTTAAAGCTGGAGCTAAATGGGCTATAGATAACTTAAACAAATCTAACCAATAAATTTTCCAATTTTTTTTATCCAAGGTTTTTTCTTAATTTTTATTTATTTGTCTAGTATATGATTAATAAGTTGATCATTTTTACTATTTTTAGCTACTTTTCTATGTTTTAAAGTATTTTATATCTAATTTCAGTTATATTTATATATTAATATGCTCATATTAAATAATGTAGCGTTTATAGATGTTGCATAACATCTACAAAAAAGGATAATTATGGATAAATTATGTTTTAGTTGGAATATATTCATAGAATATTATTAATACTTAGTTAAATTTTAATAATATAATTATTATTAAGTAATTTCTTTATCCATTACTATCTACTTATTAAATAGACTTTTTTATAACACTTCTTTTTGACTTTTGATTCAATCAGTTGTAATAGTAATGTAAATTTTTATAAAATTGAGTCTAATTTTTATTAATTTCATGATTTTATTTATTAACTTAACTAATTAATTAAAGGGTGCACATGAAAACTATAGGTGTTTTAAACTTACAAGGTGCTGTTAGTGAACATTTTGACATGATGAAAATAGCTATTGAAAGGACTAATCTTGATTTTGAGATTAAATCTGTAAGATATGCTGAAGAAGTAGCTAATTGTGACGGAATTATTATTTCTGGTGGTGAAAGCACTGTTATAGGTAAGTTAATAGCTGAAAGAGGGATTGGCGAAGTAATAAAGAATCAAAATATTCCTATTTTTGGAACTTGTGCAGGCATGGTGTTAATGGCCAAAAAAGTTGACTATGATCAGCCTATTTTAAATTTAATGGATTACGAAGTTAAACGAAATGCTTTTGGTTCTCAGAAAGACTCATTTGAGAAAGAAATTGAGATCTTAGGTGATAAATTTCAAGGAGTTTTTATACGAGCACCTGCAATAGAAAAAGTATATAATGTAGATTCATCAAATTCTAGTAAAATAGAAATACTTTCAGAAATTGATAATAAGATAATAGCTATTAAACAAGGAAAGAACATTGCTTTGTCTTTTCATCCAGAATTAACTAATGATACAAGATTACATGAATATTATTTAAGGGAGGTTTTATAATATGTGTGGAATAGCGGGAATTGTTTATAAAGATAAAAGAATACACAATGTTGGAGAAGATATGACTAAAATGCTTGATGCACTTCAACATAGAGGTCCAGATTCTGCAGGATTTGCTATTTATGGAGGGTTAGATTTAAAAGAAAAGGAATATATTCTTAATATTCAGGTAGCTAATAAACCAGGATTACTTGATAATGTTAAAAATACTATTAATGCAGTAACTTCTATCGAATCCGATGAGATAACACCTTCTGTTGAAAATACTCTTATTTACAGATGTAAAATAGCTTTAAATGATTTTCCTGAATTAAAACCTCTTATAATGACTATTGATCATTTAGATGATGTTATTGTCTTAAATGGAAGTCATTCTTTTGAAATGATAAAAGATGTAGGTCTTGTATCAGATATTGCAAAGAGATATGATACTAATTTAATTAAAGGGACTCATGCTATTGGTCACACAAGATTCTCTACTGAAAGTAATGTAGATAGATACCATGCACACCCTTTCCAAACTTATATAATTAAAGATGTTACTGTTGTTCATAATGGGCAAATAACAAATTATTGGAAGATAAGAGATCCTTTAGAACGTAAAGGTCATGTATTTGAAACTAATAATGATACTGAATGTTTAGTTCATTATATTGCTGATAAATTAAACTCTGGTTACTCCTTAGAAGAATCATTAGAACATTCTGTAGAAGATATGGATGGTCCTTTTTCATATATAATTGGAACTCCACAAGGTATTGGAATAGCTAAAGATAGATTAGGGCTACGTCCTGGAGTAATGGCAGAAACAGACAATGTTTTTGCAATAGCATCTGAAGAGGTTTCACTTCGTGAAGTAATAGATACTAATGAAATTGAACAAATTTCTCCTGGTGAAGTTAGGGTTTATGAGATTTAGTTATTAATTTAGTTTAATTTAATTATATTCTGTTTAATTATGGATTATTTAGTTATTAATTTAGTTTAATTTAATTATATTCTGTTTAATTATGAATTATTTAGTTTAATTTAATTATTAGATTTAGTTATAAATTATTTAATTATTAATTAATTATAATTTCAATTTAATTATAATTCAAATTTTATTTAATTATTACAATCTTTGATTGTCATTGTAATAATTAGTTATATATATATATATTATTTAAATTTTATTTAATTATTATTTAATTAGTTATTTAATCATCAAGGTGCTGATTATTATTTAATTAATATTTATATTTGTTATGGGGATCAATAAATGGTAGATAAAGTAGTTGAGATAGATGTATCTAAGATGACACCACGTGAAGCTAATGAATCTCTTAAAAATCTAGCTATTTCTAATGATAAAATTGTCATTAAAAACCCGAATGCTATGCATTATCTTATTTCTGGATTGGTTGATGATGTAGCTATTGATATTAATGGGTCTGCAGGTTATTTTGTTGGAACTATGAATGATAAGGCTAAAATCAAGATCATTGGTAATGCTGGATGGTTTGCAGGAGATAATATGACTGGTGGCGAAATTATAATTGAGGGAACCACTGGTGATGGTGTAGGTCAAGGGATTTATGGTGGAACAATAGTTGTAAGAAAAGGTGCTGGAGCCAGAACTGGCGAAATAATGAAAAATGGAACAATTATTGTAGGTGGAGACTCTGGATTCATGAGTGGAATATTCATGATGGGGGGTCGTATTGTTGTTCTTGGTGATTTAGGTGAAGATGCTGGGGAATCTATTATTCGTGGAGTTATCTATGTACTTGGGGATGTAAAAAGCTTAGGAAAAAATGCTAATCTTGTCCCAATAGATGATGAAGACAAATTTGAACTTAAAGAGCTTCTTTCTAGCTATGAATTTAATTTAGATGAAGAAGATTATACTAAATTTAGAAAAATTATACCTAAAAGTAAAAGACCATTTTACGGTGGAAAAGACGAAAATGATTGCGATTGTGCTGATTAAGAATACATATTTTTTTGGCTTAACTTAAATAATTCAACAAGAGGGTAAAAATGCCATATACTGTTAGTAGAGATTCTGTTTTGTGTAAGAGGGAGTTTAATCGTCCAGGATGTTGTTGGTATAAATGTGATAATAGGGACGATGCTATTTGTCCAGAATGTTATTCTTGTTATAACAATTGTCCACATGATGTTTATGGGATGATAAACAATGAACCTTATCCTGTTCATCAAAAAAAGTGTGTAGGTTGTAGAATTTGTGAAGAAATGTGTCCAAACAATGCCATTAATGTAAATGCTGTTGCAAGTGATTCAAGAAATGTTTGGTCATATGATGATTTATTTGAAATCAAAAGGGAGTCCCTTGAAGGTTCTTATAAAATAAAAAGTATGGGGTCTGTTAGACATATTCCTACTTTTGATGATTTAGTAATAATACCTGCACAAGTTTCCAGACCTCCATTAGATAAATATAGGGAGCCATGTTTTACAAAAGTAACTTTAGGAGACAGATATGCTGAAAATCCTTTAAAACTAAAAACTCCTATAATGATTGGTGCAATGTCATTCGGTGCCTTAAGTAAAGAAGCTAAAATGGCACTAGCATTAGGTTCAACGCTTTCAGGAACTGCTGCTAATACTGGTGAAGGTGGGATGTTAGAAGAAGAAAGAGAGTTAGCTGATAAATTAATAGCTCAATATGCTTCTGGACGATTTGGTGTATCTGCAGAATACTTAAACAATGCAGATGCTGTAGAGATTAAAATAGGTCAAGGTGCGAAATCTGGAATGGGTGGACATTTACTTGGTGAAAAGGTAACTGCAGATGTTTCTAAAATTAGAATGATACCTGAAGGATCTGATGCCCTTTCCCCTGCAAGGCACATGGATATTGTTGGTCCAGAAGATCTAAGTATGAAAATATCTCAACTTAGGGAAATCACTGACTGGAAAGTTCCAATTATCGTTAAATTTGCATCTGGAAGAGTTAAAGATGATGTAAAAATAGCTGCAAAAGGTGGGGCTGATATAATTGTAGTAGATGGTATGCAAGGCGGAACTGGAGCAGGACCTGCTGTTGTAACTGAACACTCAGGAATACCTACAATTGCTTCAATTGTTGAAGCAGATGAAGCTCTTAAAGAAGTTAATTTAAGAGAAAAAGTTAGTTTAGTAGCTGCTGGAGGAATTAGAAGTGGTCCTGACTTAGCAAAAGCAATAGCTTTAGGTGCTGATGCAATTTACATAGGTACTGCAGCTTTAGTATCTATTGGTTGTAGAGTATGTCAAGTATGTTACTCTGGAACTTGTAGAAAAGGAATAGCAACACAAAACCTAGAATTAAGACACAGATTAGACTACAAAAAAGCAGGTATTGGACTTGCTAATTACATAAACGCAATGACCGAAGAAGCATGCATGCTTATCCAACAAGCAGGAAACACAAATATTAGTAAAATAGAAAAAGAAGATCTAAGATCATTAACATTAGAAGCATCTAAGTTAACTGGTGTCAAAATGGCAGGATCAGATTGAAATACTATATTTTAATAATAAATTAAGATTAATTGATAAGGACTAATATATACAAATCATAAATAAAAAAAATAATGTATAAATTATTTATACGAAAGTATAATATTTTTATACAATAAATATATTTTCACCAAAAACATGAAGATATTCTTGTTTGGTTAATCTTAGCTTTATCCATTATAATCACATTTTTTCATATTATTGTATAAAATATTTACACGATTATTAATTATATTTTACTTATTTATGAAGTTTAAAGGAGTTTATCCATAATTAAAATAAAGGTTTATGATTGTTGGATATGGTTTTAGATGTTTTTTAGTTTTTGTTTTAGTTTTTTGGTCTATTTTTTGTGTTTTAGTTTTAAACTTTTTAAATGTGTTTTTTATGATTTGAAGATTTTATTTGATTGTTTTTCTTTTGATTTGTTTTTTCTGTTGTTTTTTTCTATTTTTGGTCTAGTGTTTGGGTGATTTTAGTGTAAGGATGTTTGAATTCCTTTTTTTCTCTCTAATTTTTTGAAGTGAAAGCTTGATAGTATGTGCTTCTTTTCATGTTATAACTTTTTTAATGAAAAAGTATATAGTATTATTAAGAAAATTATGAATATTGTTTAATTAATTACTAATGTTTTAGTATTAAGTTTTTAACAATGTTTTGTATTTTAATAATTTATTATTTTTAATTATT
>NZ_LWMT01000097.1 GCF_001639265.1 Methanobrevibacter filiformis | reverse complement strand
CTCCAGTTGTGTTCAAAAGTTTAAAACTCTCATTAAGTAAATCAGTGAAAGTAACATTAGATGCAAAATCAGCCCCATTGTTAGTTATATTTATTGTGAAGTTAATAGTACCATTATTTGAAACATTGGTTACATTAGCAACTTTAAGGATAGTGAGATTAACCTTAGTTCCATCATCAAGAATAAGAACAATATCCTCATCATCTGCTAAAGCATTAATTGATGCTTGAAGATCATTATTACTTAACATTACAACTTGAGAGAATGCTAATGTTCTTATATCACCAGTACTACTATTAACAGTACCAGTACTGTTTCTAAGTAATATTTTTACTATGAAGTAAGGTAATAAACTTGGATCACTCGTAGTTAGATTATTCAATGTTAATGTGTAAGATAAAACTGCTGGAATGTTCTTTGTGTAATTTCTTGTTGCATTTTCAGTTGTATTAAATGTTGAATTAAGTGAAAGTTGTAATACATACCAATAGCTAAGGCTTAAATTCAAACCAGAGTCAGTGTACTGATCAGTAATATTATTTCTTCCCCACCAATTAAAGTTTGCATTAGTATTATTTCCTGAGTTTATCATACCTAAAGCATTTTGATAAATTCTATTGTAATTTAAGGTGTTATTAGACCCTGTGATGTTTACACCTACTATTGTATTATTTACAATAGTTGTGCTTATTATGGTATCATTGAAACCATCCATTATTGCTCCTACCTCACTTCCCCTTAATGTTCCATTAGTGAAAATATTATTATGATTAGAAGAATTAAAAGTTAAACCAACTTTTAAATTAGCTATTGTAATATTAGAGAAAGTATTATTTTCTCCATTTACAAATATTCCTCTTGAGTTATTATTTCCAATAATCGAACCATTAGACATATTATTCCTAGAACCATCAACAAGTAAAACAATATCATTATTAATTATAATATTATTACTTAGTAAATAGCTATTTAAATCAATAGTTGAATCATTAAAACCAATTCCCAAAACACCACCATTACCATCAAAGGAATTATTATTAATAAAAGTGTGATTATTCAATGTATAAATAGCCATATGAGCATTATTAGAAAATACAGAATTATTCACAGTCAACTTATCATTATAATTAAAAATAGCACCACCATAACTAGCATTATTACCAATGAAAACAGAATTAGCCACACTAAAATTCACACCAGAATTATAAATAGCACCACCAAGCCCACTAGCAATATTACCAATGAAACTAGAATTAACCACATTAAAATTATTACGCAAATTATTAATCCCAATAGTATGAATAGCACCACCATAACTAGCATTATTACCAATGAAAACAGAATTAATCACACTAAAATTACTATCCCACATATTAGAAATAGCACCACCATAACTAGCATTATTACCAATGAAAACAGAATTAATCACACTAAAATTACTAGCAAAATTATTATAAATAGCACCACCACTATAACCATCACCATAAGCAGTATTACCAGTGAAACTAGAATTACTCACGGTAAAATTACCCCTATTGTGAATAGCACCATCACTAGCATTATTACCACTAAAACTAGAATTAATCACACTAAAATTGCCAGTATTAGAAATAGCACCATAATTATCGGTGAAAATAGAAGTAACCACACTAAAGTTACTATAACGAGAATTAGAAATAGCACCATAATTACCAATGAAAACAGAATCACTCACACTAACATTACCATAAGTATAAACATAACCATTAGAAATAGCACCATAATTACCAGTGAAAACAGAATCACTCACACTAACATTACCATTATTATTAGAAATAGCACCATAATTACCAGTGAAAACAGAATCACTCACACTAAAATTAAAAGTATTAGAATTATTAGAATAATAAATAGCACCATTATAAATAGCACCGCCCTCACTAGCATTATTATCATTGAAAGTAGAATTAACCACACTAAAATTCACACCAGAATTATAAATAGCACCACCATAACCACTAGCATTATTATCATTGAAAGTAGAATTAACCACACTAAGATTACTAGCCCAATCATTGTAAATAGCACCACCACCAGCACCACCATAACTATCATAACTAGCATTATTGCCAGTGAAAATAGAATCACTCACACTAAAGTTAGCACCATTCTTATTATAAATAGCACCACCCAAATCAGCAGTATTATTAATAAAACTAGTATTTTCACTTATAATGAATTTAGTTCCATTATTGTTGTAAATAGCTCCACCATTATAAGCAGTGTTGTTTATAAAATTAGAACCTAGTATTGTGATTTCAGAACCATTATTATAAATTGCTCCAGCATTATTATTATTTCCAGAAATATTACCATTTACAAAAGTTAAATTAATTAATGTGACATCTAGACCATTATTAATGAGGAATATTCTTCCATTGTTTAATGCATCTATTATTACTTCTCCACTTAATACTGTATAACCAAGGAGAGTCATATTTTTATTTATAGTTAAATTTGTGTTGTTTTTTTCGATACCATTACTATTATTGTAATTATTTCCTGCTATGTGTATTGTTCCACCATTTTGTACTATTTCTAATGCTTTTTCTATGGATTGTAGTGCATTTGTCCAGTTTACACCAGTATTAGTGTTTAGTCCTCCTGTTGCATTAACATAAACATCTAAACCACTAAATGCTTGGAATGTGTAATTACTTCCATTTATAGCTATGTTTCTTTGGTCTGTAGTTATGTTTGCAGTATTTTTAATTGTTCCATTGTTTATTATGGTTACATTTATTGTTAATATTGCTGTTTGACCTTCGGTAAGTCCTCCAATTGTCCATTTACCTGTAGTTTCATTATATGTTCCAGTTGAGGAGTTTGCAGAGTTGAATCGTAGTTTAGTATAATCTAAATTATCAATTACATAAACTCCAGTAGCATTTGATGTTGCGTTATTATTTACAGTGATTGTGTAGATTATATTGTCTCCAATGTATTGTGTTCCTATTGCATTAGCTATTTTAGCTATTGATATCTCCACATCAGTTATATTAAGTATTACTGAGCTTGTAGTGCTGTTGTTAGTATTATTTTCATCTGCATCAACTACTGCAGTGTTATTTATAATTCCAGTTCCAATTATGGTTACAAATACTTCTAATGTTACTGTTTCTCCTGGTTCTAGTACTCCGATATCCCATATTCCAGTACCATAAGTATAATTTCCTTTAGTTACAGTTGAGTTAAGGAAATTTACTTTATTGTAATCGATTGTATCTTCTACATAGACTTCTGTTGCATTATTTAATGTTCCATGATTAGTTACAGTTATGGTGTATGTTACATTGTCTCCAACATGAACATCTACGCTTTTATTTGCAACTTTCACAACACTTACATTAACTGTATAGTTAATATCTTCACCAATAATGGTTAAAATAAGATTTTCACTATCAGATAAAGCATTAATTGAGTATTGTGTATTAGGATTATTAATTATTACAGCTTTATTTAGACTAGTATTTCTAATATCTCCATTTGAACTGTTAACAATATCAGTACTGTTTTTAACTAATACATTTACTTCAAAGTAAGGAAATAAGCTTGGATTATTAGTGATTGGAATATTAAGTGATAAATTATAGGTTAAATTAGCACTTTGATTTTTACTGTAATTTCTTGTACCATTTGCAGTTGTGTAATAAGTATTATTCAATGAAAGTTCAAGGACATACCAATATGTCAAGTTGAAATTAGCACCACTATTTGCATACTGACCAGCAATATTATTTAATCCCCACCAATTAAAGTTAGCATTAAGATTAGTACCAGAATTATTAAGTCCTAAAGTATTATTATAAATACGATTATACTGAACAATATTATTATTTCCTGTGATATTAATGCCAACAATAGTATTATTAATTATGGTTGAACTCATGACAGTATCATTAGAACCTAACATAGATATACCAACTTCATTACCATAAAATGTAGTATTACTTATTACATTACCACTGTTAGAAGAATTAAAAGTGAAACCAACTTTTAAATTAGCTATCGTAATATTAAAGAAAGTATTATTATGACCATTTACAAAAATTCCTCTTGAGTTATTATTTCCAATAATCGAACCATTAGAAATATCATTCCCAGAACCATCAACAAGCAAAACAATATCATTATTAATTATAATATTATTACTTAGTAAATAGCTATTTAAATCAATAATTGAATCATTAAAACCAATTCCCAAAACACCATTATTCCCATTAAAGCTGTTATTATTAATAAAAGTCCGATCATTCAATGTATAAATAGCTATATGACCATTATTAGAAAATATAGATTTGTTCACAGTTAAATTAGCGTTAATATTAGATGAATTAAAAATTAGACCAACTTTTAAATTAGCTATTGTAATATTAGAGAAAATGTTGTTCATCCCATTTACAAATATTCCTCTTGAGTTATTATTTCCAATAATAAAACCATTAGAAATATTATTTCCAGAACCATCAACAAGCAAAACAATATCATTATTAATTATAATATTATTACTTATTAGATAACTATTTAAATCAATAATTGAATCATCAAAACCAATTCCTAAAACACCATCATTACCATCAAATGAATTATTATTAATAAAAGTCAGATTATTCAATGTATAAATAGCTATATGTGTATCATTAAAGAATACAGACCTATTCACAGTTAAGTTATCTCCAGTATTATAAATAACACCATAATGAGCCTTATTACCACTGAAACTAGAATTAAACACACTAAAATTACCACCATCATTACTAATAGCAGCACCACTACCCGAAACACCATTAGCATTATTACTAGTAAAAATAGAATCATTCACACTAAAATTATCACCATAAAAGTTATAAATAGCGCCACCAGTACCCAAATTAACATTATTACCAATAAAACTAGAATTAAACACACTAAAATTAACTCCATTTGCATTAGAAATAGCACCACCACGACTAAGAGCAGTATTACCTGTAAAACTAGAATTACTCACACTAACATTATCACCACTACTATGAATAGCACTACTAACACTAGCATTATTACCACTAAAACTAGAATTACTCACACTAAAATTACCACCATCATAATTATAAATAGCACCACCACCACTACTAGCATTATTACCACTAAAACTAGAATTACTCACACCAAAATTAGCACCACTACTATAAATAGCACCACCACTACTAGCATTATTACCACTAAAACTAGAATTACTCACACCAAAATTACCACTCCTATCATTATAAATAGCACCACCACTACTAGCATTATTACCACTAAAACTAGAATTACTCACACTAAAATTAGCACCACCACTATAAATAGCACCACCACTACTAGCATTATTACCACTGAAACTAGAATTACTCACACTAAAATTAGCACCACCACTATAAATAGCACCACCACTACTAGCATTATTACCACTGAAACTAGAATTACTCACACTAAAATTAGCACCACCACTATAAATAGCACCACCACTACTAGCATTATTATCCTTGAAATTACAATTTATTATTGTTATCTTAGAGTTAGAACTGTAGATAGCACTATTATTACTATTTATAAATGTTAAATTTTTAAATGTTACATTACTAATTGTGCCTGTGATATTAAAAATATTACCAAGTTTTCTCGCATCTATTATTATTAAGTCCCTTGTCCCATTACCCTGTATTGTGAGATTTCTACTTGTTGTAATGTTATTTCTAATATCAGTAGTTTTATTATATGTTCCTGGATTAAGTGTTATTGTATGATTAGTACCAGTAACAGTCGTTAGAGCTACAGCTCCGTTAATACCAGTAGCATTTGTAGTACTAATGGTAACATTCACAGCACTAACAGATGAAATAGTGACAAATAAAATAGCTATTAGTGATAATAAAATAGCTATCGTAGTCAAATTTTTAGAAAAAGTTTGATCAGAAGCTGTTTCGTGAAACAATCCTTCTGAAGACCCAGAATGTTTTTGTTTTTTTATAGAATAATTATCTGATTTTATAATATTATCTTCCTTATTTTCTAATTTCATACTACTTCCCCCATATATGTAGTGCATAACTTAATTATCCATTTAATTTATAAAATCAGATTAATCCAAGAACAATGATTAAAATATATCACATTATATTACAATATTGGATACAATATAGAACTTATTTCTATAAATAAATATTAATTATAAATTAAATATTATATTTTATTAATTATATATTAGTTCGATTAATATATAAATGTTACTATTATACCGAACATATAATATAACAATGAAATTCTAAAAAATTAATAATGGCAAAGATTTTATTGGAATTAATATACCTTCTATAATCAGTTTAATTTCGTGTAATTCTTATTAAATCTTGTTTATTTTATCTTATTGATTGATTAAATATATTTTTTGATTTATTATATATTTTATTTAGATTGATTTCAAATTTTAAACCTTTTTATTTACTTTAAAAAATAGGAAGTTGTGTTTTTTTAATCTCTGCCTCTGAATATAATTTTTCAAGATTATTATCATAGAGTAATGTTTTTTAGAAAAATGAAGATAAAATAGGGAATGGAATATTAATAAAAATAGAAAACTTGAATTAGACTTTAAAGAAGAAGTTGTTTGAAGATTTATCTGAAGAATGTGAAAAGTTATATAAAGAATTAGATGAAATTTCTGAGGAAATGAAAGATGGGTAAAATAGCAATGGATCTTGATAATCTTGCCAAGAAACTTAACTTATAAAAAATCCTTAAAAATTGATGATAGAAAAAAATATATACTCCATTAAACACCATTGACAGGCATTGACTCCTAATAAATAGGAAAATAATTACTACAACATTAATAATATAAAATCATACAGGACTATAAATTACTTCATATCCATTATTAATTATAGATTTAAACTCGTCTGACAAAATATTCCAGTCTAAAATGTCCACACGATTCTGAAAAGCATACTTTAAGTCAGGCATTTGATTTAAAGTTAATTCAGATTGACCAACAATCACTAGATCTAAATCAGAATATTCATTTGCAATTTTTTTATATCGTGATCCAAATGCCCATACTTCATAATTTGGCACATAATTTTTAAGAATATTGATTATTACTTCAAATTCTGACTGTGAAACTTGAATCATACTTTTTCCTCCAGTTTTGAAATAAAATCCATTGCATAAGGTAAAAATTCAATTGCTGTTTCCACTGTCTTATCTGCTATAATTTCATCATAAACATAACTAGTTTTATTTCTAGCTTCGTGAAAACTCCACCATTTTTCAACATCTGTTATTAAGAGATTTTCTCTAGCTATCCTATAGAATTCCTTTCTTGAAAGTCCAAGTACAATATCAGGACTTATATTAATTTCAAGCCATCTTTTCATGAATTTCCAAGACATTTCATAAGCAATTTCAAAATTTTGAATAAGACCTGAACGAAGAGTGTTTAATAAAGCATGATTTTCAGAAGAACAATGTGTGTAAATGTCAATAGCATCATTTAATGCACCTACTACATTCTTTAATCCAATGATATTTAATTTCTCAGACATAATATCATACTCGCTGTTTTATAATAATTCAAATTAATTAATTAGTTGTTTTATAATTTAATAGTTACCTAAAAACTATATAATAAATTTTTTTTTTAATTAAATTAATTCCTCTAACCACTCTAACCATGAAAAAATAAAAATTTATTCTTTGATTAATTTACATCCTATTTCACTATCTTTAAATACAATAGCTCCTTTAATTATATTTTTATTTTTGTATTGTCTTCCATATTCTTGTGTTTCTATTTGTTCTAATGCTTCATTTATCATGTAGTTAATTGAGCTTTTGTTACTTTGTTTGAACTCAATTATTATTACATAATCCTCTTCTTCTATTATTAGATCTGCATTTCCTTTATAGCTATGTACCTCACTATGTACATGGATTTTTGCAGTGTATAATAACATAAATACAAGCACATGATAATATCGTTCATTATCTCCTCTTAAATCACTAGGTATTGGAGAAAGATAATCACCTAATGTTTCTTTTATCTTCGCACAATCACCATCAATTGTATATTTTAAAAGGTTATCTGCATAGCTTAAAACATCAGAAATAGGTAGTTTAGAGTGCTGATTTACAAGATTTTTAAATAATGCTGTTTTCACTTCATAATTTGGAATTTTTAAATGATACAAATCTCCATCATCATTTGTTTCAATTTTATCCACTGTTAAATATCCTGTTTGGAAAAGTAACACTTCATCTTTTATATCATTTATCGTGAGATTTTCAAGTTCATCATCAGAAATTTCACTTGGTTCTACAACAGCCTTAATATTATACCTATTCATTGGATAATTAGCTAATACTCTTGGAGTCCCTGTTTTAAACCAACTTTTAGAGAATTTACCATGTTTAAAAGATAACAATGTAGAATAAGGATTATATACTCTTTCTTTACCATTCCAACTATAACCATTATAATATACTTTAATCCTCTCTAAAGTTTCTAAATAAGTCATATTAAACTCATCAGCTAATTTCTGAATAAATGGTTGGAAATTATCCTCTAATTCCTCTTGTGTGTACCCACAAATAGAATTAAACTTATCAATAAGAGTTAAATCATCCAAACTATTTAGTTTTGAAAACACAGAAACATGGGCAAATTGAGATACCCCTGTTAAAAATATAAATTTAATATAGTGATCATTTGTTTTTAAAACTTCATAGAAACTTCCTAATTCAGATTGAATTTCTTCTAGATTCTTGTTTTGAAGATTTGAGATAATAGGCTTGTCATATTCGTCAACTAAGACAACTACCTTTTTATCTGTTTTTTTAGAAATTTCACTGATTAAGTCTGTGAATTTTTCATCTAATGACTCACTGTATATATTTACTTGAAAATCCCTAGCTATTCTATTTATAATATCTTTAAGTTTATTCTCTAAATCATTTAAATTATTATAAATTCCTCCAGCTAAATCTATATGAATTACTGGATATTCTTCTTCCCAACCCCATTTATCATAAATATATAGTCCTTCAAAAAGCTTTTTATTTCCTTCAAATAATTCTTTCAGTGTACTAACGAGTAATGACTTTCCAAAACACCTTGGTCGTGCGAGAAAATTGACCCTCGCATATTCAGTTAGTTCAAGAATATATTTTGTTTTATCAACATACACATATCCCTCTTCCCTTATTTCACTAAATGTTTGTATTCCCACAGGTAATTTCTGCATAAGTTTCTTACCCCTTAATTCATTTATACTAATTAATATGTTTGTTTTTGATTATTTATAAAAATGTTGATGTTGTTATTACATATTTTATGATTTAGTAATAATATAATTATCTTGATATTTTCCAATGAAAAATAATTATTTCTATTGAAATTTTTAAAAATTTGACTCAAAATAGTCCATGACAATATTATAAGTTCATTAAAATACTAAATAGCTATTATAATACTCCAATCATGGATAAAAAAATAAAATATAAAGAAAGGTTAATTCAATATAAACTACGCATTAACATAATTATTATCTTTTTCTCCATACAGAGGCATATGTAAATAGTGAAATTATTATTATCACCATAAGAATCGGTATTCCTGTTTTTTTCATTGCTACTTTTCCATTAACATATTGTGGATTAGGCTGTGGACTAAGAGACTGTGGGTTATCAGTTGGATCTACTTTGATATTCACACTATGTTTGGTAGTACTATTGTCTATGTCAAATTCATTAGACTCAACACTAGCAGATATTTCGTGAATTCCTTCTTTAGTAGCTATAGCTTTAAACTCAGCAGTACTAGTTTCTCCAGCATTTAAATTTCCAATTGTCCAAATACCAGTGCTTGGATCATATGAACCATATTCACTATTAAATGAAGCATGTTTAAACTCATCAGGTATATTCAATTTAATTTTTACACCAGTTGCATTATCAGGACCATGATTTACCAGAACAATATGATAGCTAAGGATTTCACCTTCTTTAACAATATTTTTATCAGGAACTATTTTAATTTCAATATCTACAACTGGAGTGACATTTATAGTGATTGAACTTGAATTTTTAGGGTTTATGTTGTTTTCATTACTTGTGATGTTAACAATGTTAGTTATTGAGCCTGAAGATTTGACTTGAACTTTAATTATTAATTTAGCAGTTTCTCCTGCTTTTAATGTGTTGATATTCCAAATACCAGTGTTTAGATCATATGAACCATATCCACTTGAAGATATGTATTTAAGACGTGGATCAAGGATTTCATTAACTTTAACACCTGTTGCAGTATTAGCACCTTGATTTATCACTGTAATAGTGTAGGTGATATATTCTCCACTTTTAGCTTTAGTTTGGTTAGCTATTTTGTTTATTGTAAGATTAACATTATTACTATTATTATTAACATTGATTATTACTGTACTATTATTATTACCTAAGTTATTTTCATTGATTTCTAGTGCTGCTGTGTTTATTATAGTGCCAATATCTATAATTTGTGCTTGTATGGTTAGAATAGCTATTGTATTATTATTTAAATTAGCTATTTGCCATTTACCACTGATTGGATTGTATGTTCCAATATTTGCTGTGTAGTTAATGAGTTTTAGCTTTTGATCTAGCAATTCAGTTATGTTAAAGTTAGTGGCATTGCTTTTACCATTATTGATTATTGTGATCTTGTATTCAATGTAATCTCCTATATATGGATTTTCTGTAGCATTTGAAACCTTAAGAATAGTTAAATTAAGATCATTTACTGTGAATTCTACTGTTGAATTGTTTTGTGAGTTAATATTGCTTTCAGCAGCAGTTATATTTGCAGTGTTAGTTATTGTTCCTATTCCTATTATTGTAACATTAATTGTGAGTGTAGCTGTTGTGTTTGATGTTAGATTTTTAATTATCCATTGTCCAGTGATTTCATCATAGTTTCCAATTGTAGCAGAAGCATTTATATAATGTAGTTTTGTGTGATCTAAATTGTCAGTTACAGTTACATTACTTGCATTTGTTGTTCCATTGTTTGTCACAGTGATTATGTAAGATATATTGTCTCCTACATGTGGATTTTCTGTTAAATTAGATACTTTAATGATTGTAATGTTCACATCACTTACATTAATAATAACAGAAATATTAGTTTGGTTGTTAGTGTTGTTTTGTTCTGTTGTTAGGTTTGCAGTGTTAGTTATAGTACCTATATTTATTATTGTTGCATTTAGAATTAATGTTACTGTTGTATTATGGTTTAATAGTCCAATAGTCCAAATACCAGTGTTATTATCATATATACTGCCATCGGATGTGATGTATCCTGTGAATTTTAGTTTTGTATTATCTAAAGTTTCATTGACAGTAACTCCAGTTGCATCAAGTAATCCATTATTCGTTACTGTTATGATATATGTTACCTTGTTACCATAGTGTCCAATTCCTGATGTGATATTAGAAACCTTAATAATAGATACATTCACATCACCTACAACAATTTCAGTACTAACATTAGTTTTATTATTAATATTAACCTCAGCTGTTGTTAGATTTGCTTTGTTAAAGATATTTCCTTCAGCTATTAAAGTAACATTAATAAGGAGTGTAGCTGTAGTATTAGCTTTTAATTTCCCTATATTCCATATTCCTGTTGTTGGATTATATGATCCTATAGTTACATTTGAATTTAAATAATGTAATTTTGCACTGTCTAATAAGTCAACAACAGTAACATTAGATGCATTAGTAGAACCATTATTCCTAACAGTGATAGTATAAGTTATATTATCCCCTACATGATTATGTCCTGAAGTATTAGATACTTTTACGATAGTAACATTAACATCAGAAACATTGAATTCTGCTGTGCTGTTAGTTTGGTTGTTTATGTTGGTTTCAGCTGTTGTTATGTTTGCTGTGTTTGTTATGTTTCCAAACCCTATGACTTCTACTTCTATTGTTAATAGTACTGCTAATCCTGCTTCTAAGTTACCTATGTTCCATAGTCCAGTAATGCTATCATAAGTTGTGTAATCTGGTGCTGTGTGATCTATATAAATTAATTTAGTTTTATCAAGATAGTCAGTAACTGTTACATTTGTTGCGTTAATTGGACCATAATTTTCTACTGTTATAATGTATTTAACATGATCTCCATAGTGAGAGTTAGCTGATGCATTTGAGACTTTAATTATGCTCACATTCACCTCTTCTACATAGAATGTTGTGCTTGTATTGGTGTTACTACCATTAAGTATTACTTCATTTGCTGTTACATTTGCAATATTTTCTATTGTTCCTGAACTAGCTATTATAACTTCAATTTCAAGTGTAGCTGTTTGGTTAGCATGTAATGTTCCAATATTCCATAATCCTGTATTATTATCGTAAGAACCTACTGAAGAAGTGTAATTAAAATAAATTAATTTAGAGTCTAATATATCATACACCTGTACATTTGTTCCAGTATCTAAGCCATTATTTTTAACAGTAATAGTGTACTTAACATGATCCCCTACATGAGCTGTGTCAAATCCTACTACATTAGATACTTTTGTAATGTTTAAATTAACTGCTGGTGTGACATTGATTGTTACTGTGGAGTTTATATTTGGATTGACAAGTGTTTCAATAGCGGTTAGATTACCTGCAGTGTTGTTTATTATTCCTGACTTAATAGCTTGAACAATCATATTGAGTGTTACAGTTACTCCAGGTCCAATATCTCCAATAGTCCAAAGACCTGTTGTACTATTGTATGAACCTCCAGTTGTGTTCAGAAGTTTAAAACCATTATTAAGTAAATCAATGAAAGTAACATTAGATGCAAAATCACCTCCATTGTTAATTATGGTTATTGTGAAGTTAATAGTGCCATTATTTGAAACATAGGTTACATTGGCAATCTTGACAATAGTGAGATTAACCTTAGTTCCATTATCAAGAATAAGAACAATATCTTCATCATCTGCTAAAGCATTAATTGATGCTTGAGAATCATTATTACTTAACATTACAACTTGAGCGAATGTTAAAGTTCTTATATCACCAGTACTACTATTAACAGTGTTAGTGCTGTTTCTAAGTAATACTTTTACTGCGAAATAAGGTAATAAATTTGGAGTATTAGTAATATTGGTATTTAGATTATTCAATGTTAATGTGTAAGATAAGACTGCTGGAATGTTTTTTGTGTAATTTCTTGTTGTATTTTCAGTTGTGTTAAATGTTGAATTAAGTGAAAGTTGTAATACATACCAATAGCTAAGGCTTAAATTCAAACCAGAATCAGTGTAGCTACCAGTAATATTATTTTTTCCCCACCAATTAAAGTTTGCATTAGTATTATTTCCTGAATTTATCATACCTAAAGTATTTTGATAAATTCTATTATAATTTACAGTGTTATTAGACCCTGTGATATTTACTCCCGTTATTGTATTATTTACAATTGTTGTGCTTATTATGGTGCCATTTAGACCATTCATTATAGCCCCTAGATCATTTCCTGATAATGTTCCATTAGTGAAAATATTATTATGATTAGTGAAAGTATTGTTATCATTAATAGAATTAAAGGTTATACCAACTTTTAAATTTGCTATTTTAATGTTAGAGAAAGTGTTATTATTACCATTTACAAATATTCCTCTTGTGTTGTTATTTCCAATTATTGAACCACTAGAAATATTATTTCTATGACCATCAACAAGTAAAACAATATCATTATTAATTATAGTATTATTACTTAATAAATAGCTATTTAAATCAATAGTTGAATCATTAAAACCAATTCCTAAAACACCACCATTACCATCAAATGAGTCATTATTAATAAAGGTCAGATTATTTACCGTATAAATAGCTATATACTTATTACTCAAAAATACAGAGTCACTCACAGTTAAATTATCCGCAGCATTATAAATGGCACCACCATTACTAGCAGAATTATTAACAAAAGAACTACCATTACCCACATTAAAATTACCATCATAAATATTAAAAATAGCACCTCCAAAAATAGCATTATTACCAATGAAAGTAGAATTACTCACACCAACATAAGAACCCCTATTAGAAATACCACCACCATAACTACTATAATTACTAGCAGTATTACCAATGAAAGTAGAATCATTCACACTAACATAAGAACCCATATTATCAATACCACCACCATAACTACTAGCAGTATTACCAATGAAAGTAGAATTACTCACACTAACATAATAACCACTATTAGAAATACCACCACCATAACTACCATAATTACTAGCATAATTACTAGCAGTATTACCAATGAAAGTAGAATTACTCACACTAACATAATGACCACTATTAGAAATAGCACCACCATAAGTACTAGCAGTATTATTAATAAAACTAGAATTACTCACACTAAAATTATCAGCCCCCATCTGAGCACCAACACCATTAGAAATAGCACCACCAAGACTAGCATTATTACCAATGAAAGTAGAATTACTCACACTAAAATTAGCACCATTATAATAATTAAAAATAGCACCACCCCAACTACTAGCATTATTATCAACGAAAGTAGAATTAGTCACAGTAAAGTTAGTACCATTATTATTATAAATAGCACCACCAAGACTAGCAGTATTATTAATAAAACTAGTATTTTCAGTTATAGTAAAATTATTTCCCTTGTTGTTGTAAATAGCTCCACCACTGGAAGCAGTGTTGTTTATAAAGCTAGAACCTTTTATTATGATCATAGAACCATTATTATAAATAGCACTACCATCACGATTATTATCAATTAATTTGATATTAGCATTTGCAAAAGTTAAGTTAATTAATGAAACATTTAAACCATTATTAATAATGAATATTCTTCCATTATTTAATGCATCTATTATTACTTCTCCACTTAATACTCTATAACCAAGGAGAGTTACATTTTTGCTTATGGTTAAGTTGGTGTTGTTTTTTGGTATTCCATTAGTGTTGTTGTAGTTATTTCCTGCTATGTGTATTGTTCCACCGTTTTGTACTATCTCAAATGCTCTTTCTATGGATTGTAGTGCATTGGTCCAGTTTACACCAGTGTTAGTGTCTAGTCCTCCTGTTGCATTAACATAAACATCTAAGCCACTAAATGCTGTAAATGTGTAATTACTTCCATTTATAGCTATGTTTCTTTGGTCTGTGGTTATGTTTGCGGTATTTTTAATTGTTCCATTATTTATTATGGTTACATTTATTGTTAGCGTTGCTGTTTGACCTTCGGTAAGTTCTCCAATCGTCCAAATTCCAGTAGTATGATTATATATTCCAGTTGATGGGTTTGCAGAATTGAATTGTAATTTAGTGTAATCTAAATTATCAATTACATAAACTCCAGTGGCATTAGATTCTCCACTATTATTTACAGTGATTGCGTATGTTATATTATCTCCAATGTATTGTGTTCCTGTTGCATTAGCTATTTTAACTATACCCACATCTACATCAGTTATGTTAAGTATTACTGAGCTTGTAGTGTTATTATTAGTGTTATTTTCATCTGAATCAACTATTACAGTGTTTTTTATAATTCCAGTTCCAATTATGGTTACAAATACTTCTAATGTTACTGTTTCTCCTGGTTCTAGTACTCCGATATCCCATATTCCAGTACCATAAGTATAATTTCCTTTAGTTACAGTTGAGTTAAGGAAATTTACTTTATTGTAATCGATTGTGTCTTCTACATAGACTTCTGTTGCATTATTTAATGTTCCATGATTAGTTACAGTTATAGTGTAGGTTATATTATCTCCAACATGAATATCCACACTTTTATTTGCAACTTTCACAAGACTTACATTAACTGTATAGTTAATATCTTCACCAATAATGGTTAAAATAAGATTTTCACTATCAGATAAAGCATTAATTGAATATTGTGTATTAGGATTATTGATTACTACAGTTTTACTTAGGCTGGTATTTCTAATATCTCCAGTTGAACTGTTAACAATATCAGTACTGTTTTTAACTAATACAGTTACTTCAAAGTAAGGAAGTAAGCTTGGATTATTAGTTACTGGAATATTAAGTGATAAATTATAGGTTAAATCAGCACTTTGATTTTTACTGTAATTTCTTGTTGCATTTTGGGTTGTGTAATAAGTATTATTCAATGAAAGTTCAAGGACATACCAGTATGTCAAGTTGAAATTAGCACTACTATTTGCATACTGACCAGTAATATCATTTAATCCCCACCAATTAAAGTTAGTATTAATATTAGTACCAGAATTATTAAGTCCTAAAGTATTATTATAAATACGATTATACTGAACAATATTATTATTTCCAGTGATGTTAATACCAACAATAGTATTATTAATTATAGTTGAACTCATAACAGTATCATTAGAACCTAACATCAATATACCAACTTCATTACCATAAAATGTAGCATTACTTATTATATTACCACTGTTAGTTGTATTAAAAGTGAAACCAACTTTTAAATTAGCTATTGTAATATTAGAAAAAGTATTATTATGACCATTTACAAATATTCCTCTTGAGTTATTATTTCCAATAATAGAACCACTAGAAATATTATTTCTATGACCATCAACAAGTAAAATAATGTCATTATTAGTTATAATATTATTACTTATCAGATAGGTATTTAAATTTATAGTTGAATTATTGAAACCAATTCCTAAAACACCATCATTACCATCAAATGAATTATTATTAATAGAAGTTTGATTATTTAATGTATAAATAGCTATATGACTATTATTAAAGAATTTAGAAGTATTCATGGTTAAATTAACACCAGTATTATAAATAGCACCACCATGACGTGCATTATTACCACTAAAAGTAGAATTAATCATGATAAAATTAACGGCATTAGCACCAGAATTACAAATAGCACCGCCACTATTAGCAGTGTTACTAGTAAAACTAGAATTAATCACGTTAAAATTACTTCCTGAATTATAAATAGCACCACCACTAACACCAGAACTCTTAATAGCAGAATTATTAATAAAAGAACTACCATTACTCACAACAAAATTAGCACCAGAATTATAAATAGCCCCACCATTATCAGTAGCAGAATTATTAATAAAAGAACTACCATTACTCACAACAAAATTAGCACCAGAATTATAAATAACACCACCATTACTAGTAGCATTATTACCAATGAAACTAGAATTAATCACACTAAAATTAACACCATTATTAAAAATAACACCACCACGATTAGTAGCATTATTACCAATGAAACTAGAATTAATCACACTAAAATTAGTACCATTACTATTACTATTATAAATAGCGCCCCCACCATTAGCATTATTGTCCGCGAAATCAGAATTAATCACACTAAAATTATCACCATAATTAAAAATAACACCACCATAAACACTAGCATTATTACCAGTGAAATTAGAATTAATCACACTAAAATTAGTACCAGTATTGCAAATAGCACCACCATAATTAGTAGCATTATTAACAACAAAACTAGAATTAATCACACTAAAATTAGTACCACCAAGATTATAAATAACACCACCATCTCTAGCACTGTTGCCAGTGAAATTAGAATTAATCACCCTAAAATTAGTACCAACGATATTATAAATAGCACCACCACTACTAGCATTATTATCCATGAAACTAGAATTAATCACACTAAAATTACCACCATTACTATTACTACTATAAATAGCACCACCAAAATTAGTAGCATTATTACCAACAAAACTAGAATTAATCACACTAAAATTAAGACCATTAATATTATGAATAGCAGCACCACCATAATTAGCATTATTACCAACAAAACTAGAATTAAACACACAAAAATTAACACCATGACTACTATAAGAAGCAAAATTAAAAATAGCACCACCACTACTAGCATTATTACCACTAAAACTAGAATTACTCACACTACAATTAACACCACCATAATTAGTAATAGCACCACCACTACTAGCATTATTATCCATGAAACTAGAATTAATCACACTAAAATTACCAGTCCAATCATTGAAAATAGCACCACCATAATTAGTAGCATTATTACCAGCAAAACTAGAATTACTCACACTAAAACTAGTAGCATTATTATAAATAGCACTACCATTATTACCAGTATTACCAACAAAACTAGAATTACTCACACTACAATTAGTAGCATTATTATAAATAGCACCACCATTAATAGCATTATTACCCGTGAAATTACAATTGATTATGGTTAATTTAGAGTTAAAGCTAAAGATAGCACTACCATTACTAGCATTATTACCACTAAAAGAAGAATTACCCACACTAAAATTACCACCATTAATATAAATAACACCACCAAAATTAGCATTATTACCACTAAAAGAAGAATTACCCACACTAAAATTAACACCAGCATTATAAATAGCACCACCAAAATTAGCATTATTACCACTAAAAGAAGAATTACCCACACTAAAATTAACACCATTATTATAAATAACACCCGCACTAACACTAGCATTATTACCACTAAAAGAAGAATTACCCACACTAAAATTAACACCAGAATTAAGAATAACACCACCAAAATTAGCATTATTACCACTAAAAGAAGAATTACGCACACTAAAATTAACGCCAATATTATAAATAACACCCTCACTAGCATTATTACCACTAAAAGAAGAATTAGTCAAACTAAAATTAGCACCAGAATTAAGAACAACACCATAATTAGCATTATTCCTATTGAAAGAAGAACCACTCAAACTAAAATTAGCACCATCGACATTATGAATAGCACCACCCTGAATAGCTGAATTATTAGCAAAAGTAATATTACCAGTTATCATAGAATTATTACCACAATTAAAAATAGCACCACCTGCAACATTAGCCGAATTGTTAACAAAACTAACATTACCACTCAAACTAAAATTCTTAATAATGTAAAAAGGAATACCATTAGGATTTGCGGAAGTAACCTCAATAGCACCACCCGAACCCATAGCAGCGGAATTATTAACAAAAATAAGATTACCACTTATACTAGTATTATTCGTTGAGGTAACAATAGCACCTCCACCTTCTTCTTTTGTAGCAGTATTATTAATAAAAGTACAATTGACTATTTTTAGATTATTCGCTAAATTAGAAATAGCACCTCCAAAATTAGCCGTGTTATTAATAAAAGTGCAATTGGTTACAGAAAGTGTAGAACCTATCCAAGAAGATATTGCTCCCCCTCCAGCATAACTACTATTGGTGCTAGTTATTAGATTATTTTTAAATATACAGTTTTCAATAATCAAATTGCCCCTATTAAAAATTGCCCCTCCATGTGAGGTAGTAGTAGTATTTTTTCCATTTATAAATGTTATATTTTTAATTGTTACAGTATATCCAGAGTTTATATCAAACATTCTCCCTGATTGTGCTGCATCAATTATTACTTTATCTTGATTTTCACCTATATAGATTATATTTTTTGAAATGTTGATTCCCTTGTTATTTGCTCCTGTGTATGTTCCATTTCTAATGTTTACTGTTCCACCATTGTCTACAGTTGCAGTTGCATTCTTAATACTTAATTTAGCTGTACCCATAGTAGTTCCTGTGTTTGAATCACTTCCATTGGTAGCTACATATATTGGACTTGCCCCTGAAACGCTAACTATAGCTATTGATAAGAATCCTAAAATTAATAGCATTCCTAAGATATTAAATAAAATGTTTCTATTCTGACAAATATTCATTAAATCCATATTTTTGCTTCCTTTTTAAAATTTAAAATATTATAAAACTTGTATTGTATTATAAAAAGTTAAAAATACCCATTAATCTATAAACATTCTTTATTATTTTAATTTTACAAGAAATAATATTTGTTTAAAAACTAAAAGTATTATATATTAAATATATGTTTGTTATATCATATATAGTTTATTATAATATAAATAAATAGCATATAAACATATAATTTTATTTTTATAAAACAATATAAATACTATGATACAATGAATCAAATAGCTACAAATAAAGAATACAAATTATTTAAGAATTATATTTATTAAAATAAAGCTTAAAAACAGGAAAAATTGTTTTTATTAATAATTTAAAGATGTTTTAAACCATTTAATTAAATATCTATTTTTTAATTATTTATTTCTTAGAAAAAATAGGTGTTATACTGTTAAAATAATGAAAAATATAAAATAGCTATTTATCCTAAAATAGAATAAAACAACGTAATAATAAATTTAAAGAAACAATAGTTAAAATTAATAAAAAATAGTTGTTAAAAGTCATTAACTACTAAAAATAATAAAAATACCTAATTTAATAGATCAGGATTATTAATTATTAGTTCATATACTAACAAAACCTTGCAAATCAATAGTTCGAGATATATGAAAATAATCATATTCACCCAAAAAATAATTATTCTTTAAAATAGCTATAACAATTTAAAATAGCTTATATTCATTTAAATAAGTATTAAAATTATTATTATAACTATTCATTTATAAAATACTAAAATTAATGTTAAAATAAGGTAAAAAAATAACTATTTAGTAATAATACTACTTTTTAAGCAGTTATCTAAAAATTAAACTGCTTTAAAAAGAGTTTAATTAAAAATTGTCAAATATATGCTCATATATCTGGTTTAATTTAAATTAGATCATTTATTTTTTATTTTAAAAAACTAAAGATTAAAATTCTTATTTTAAAACTACTAATCTAATAATACACTTATTTAATACAATAAAATATTATTAAGACTAATTTTATACATATAAATAATTTTAACAAATATATGTTCAAATAAATGTTAAATTTTAATTAATATCCTTAAATAATTTATTAAAAGATAGACAATATTGTCAAATAGAAAAAATTTTGTCAAATATTAAACTATTCATGCCCCAATTAATGATAAATATAATCATATCAATTATTATTTTAATAAATAGTATAAAATTCGTTTTGTATAAAATAAAAATATACAATATAATATTTACCCTCCTATTTAAAAGATTTTTTATCTTTTCATTTCTTAAACTTTTATTTCCCTGGAAATTTAGAGAAATCTTTGATTTCTCATTTTCAGAAGTTTGAATTGACAGATCATATAGAAAGGGAGTAGATTTAGTAATTTTCTCTAAATTCACAGCCTATATCTTTATTTGTGAAAGCTAATGCTAAGTATATGGGATTTTTGCTTTTATACTTGTTGTAGTACTTGCGGTCTTCAATTTGATTAAAAGCTTTATTTAACAACAAATCTAAGGACTTTTCTTTGGAGTATTTAATTTCTGTAATTATTGGTTGGTCTTTTATTTTAAAAACAGCATCAATTCTACCTGTAAAAGTTTGTACTTCTCCTTGTGGTTCAATACCAAATAAATAGAGAATGATTAAAAATATGCTATGATAAAATCCTTCATTATCTCCTTTAAGTAGATAAGGGATTTGATTATATATTTCTTCTAATACATCAGTTAATCCATGAGAATCTTTATTTAAAATATGTTTATATATTTCATTTCTTAAATCGAGTAATTCTCCACCACTTAAATCAGTAAAAGCAGTGAGAAGTTCATTCATTAAGGACTCTTGAACTTCATGATTTGGAACATCCAGCATATATTCAATAGTTCCATTTACAGATTTCTTTTCTGTAATAGTTAAATAGCCAGTTTGAAATAATAATGCATTTATTTTAATACTATTAAAATCAAAACTATTAAAATCACTTTTTATTGCACGTATAGGTTCAAATATCGGTTTTAAATTGTTCTTCTTCTTTAATGATTCAATTAAAACTGTTGGTGTTCCTGATTCAAACCAATAATTAGAAAATTCCTTTATTTTAAACAATAATAATGTTGAATATGGATTATAAACTCTATTTTCTCCATCCCAACTATAACCATCATACCAATAATTAATTTTATCTAATGTTTCAGCATAATCTAATGACTCATTACGAGCTAATTTTTCAATATACTCTTTAAAATAATCTTCTAAGTCTGTGTGAGTATAACCGCAAATATTTGAAAAAGAGGGATCTAGAGTAATATCTATAGGATTGTTCAAACCAGAAAATATAGAAGTAATAGCGAATTTTGAAACACCAGTTATTAAAACAAACCTTAAATGCTCATCATTAGATTTCAATATTTCATAAAAACTACGGAGTACTTTACGATTAGCATCAGCAATCTTTAAATCATCCATATTGTCAATCATAGGCTTATCATGCTCATCTATTAGAACCACGACTTTTTGGTTAAATGATTTATGAAGTTTTTTTATGAGTTCTGCAAATTTCATAGATTCATTTGGAGCCTTAAGAGTAATGGAATATTCTTCTGCAACCATATCTAAATAAAAATCAAGTGATACCTCTAAGTTATCAGGATTTTCATGATTAATTTCTCCTAAATCTAAATGTATTACTGGATAAGATTTAGTCCAATCCCATTTGTCATAAATATAAAGATCTTTAAATAATTTTTTATTACCTTGAAATATTTCTTTTAATGTACTAACGAGTAATGATTTACCAAATCTTCTTGGACGAGATAAAAAATAAGTTTTTCCAGTTTTTACTAGTTCATACAAATGTTGTGTTTTATCTACATATATATATAATCATTTTCACGTATTTTTGAGAATGTTGAAATACTTACAGGTAATTTTTTCATGTTATTTCCTCCCTAATTGTTTGTAAACTTTTTCCTAAAATTTAATGGTTTATAATTAATATATTGTTAGATAAATTGGCACAGTCAAGTAGGGTACTGATTTGAAAATTTTTTGGTATTACTTTATTAGTATTATTTATGATAATCTTTTTTTAGGCTTGAGTTTTTGAAATATTGCATTATATTCCTTTATTCCTTTATTTTTTTATTGTTTTTGTAGTAATGCTTTTATAGTATTATTTTATTATTAATAGTTTTTGTTGATTATTCGTTATGATTAAATCTTTTTTGAATAGTTTAAATAGAGAATAGTTTTTTTATGTCTTTATTTTTTGTTTTTGGTGGTTAATATTTTTTAATAGCTGTTTAAACTTGAAAATATTTATATATTGGTAAATATATATGTTTAATTATGTTTATTATGAATAATATTTATTGTGCATCTGCTATTGATAAATGTCAGCAAACTTTAGATGTTGTTGCTGATAATGTGACTTTTATGTCAAATAAATTTTGCAAATGGGTGGAAAATTCTTTAAAGCTTGCAGGTAATATTAAATTAAAGTTTAAGAAGAATTTCAAATGGTTACAAGAGAAAATAAGGATTTGTCCAGTTTGTGGAGGTATAAATGTTGATGAAAATGGTAGTCGTGAGCGTTTAATCATTTTCAGCACATGGAAAGAGTATTTTAAGATACAGACTTATGTATGTAAAGATAAACATGAAAATGGAGAATCTCAGTTTTTTGAGACTAATATCAGAGATATAGTTCCTAAAAACTCTATTTATTCTCATGAATTCATAGAAACTGTTAAAGATCATAATACTCACGTACATGCACCATTAAGAGTCACTGCAGACTTTTTAAACAGAAACGATGAAGTGAGCGTTTCTCACCAAACAATTGAAAATATGATCTTTAAGATTGAAAATCCTAATCCTATTCCTTCAAAATCATCAGGTAAGTACACATTTGATAGTTTATGGTGTAAAGCACATGGAGGATGGAATTCATTTTACCTTTGTATGAATGATGCAGCTAATGGAAATGTGGTTTTTGATGAAATATACTCCAAAGAAACCGCAGCTAACTTGGATGAATACTTTGAAACAATTGCTCCATATTTACCAGAAGAGAAATACATTACTGTGGATTTAAACCCTAAATATAAAGAACCACTAGAAAAATATGGGTTTTAATTCAAAATTCACAAAAAACATTATAAATTTGTGCGAAAAATCAGTATTACTAATCAAAAATTAAATAATAATCACAATTACTTATCATATGAATTCTTTATACAGTCGAATAAAAATACTTTGAATAAATGTTTGTATCGTAATTTGAATTTGATAATGAGGCATTTTCAAAGGCACACAATTCACAAGAAGTAATATACTCCCTAGAACATTGAATAAAGCTGAAATTTTTCATAGTTTACCAGTAGTAAGAGAAATAAAGAATAAATTCAAAACAGTTAAAAGGTTTATAGAAGTGGTGGGTTTAATACTCCATTACAACCATCCTAAAAGTAGAAAGAAAAATGCACTCCAATAATTTACAGAGCCGATTCAATGGGATTCAATACAGTTATTTCATGAGATCATCATTTTCGTCTTCTTCATCTAAGTAGTCTTCAGGAAACAATTTCCTCATGTATCGTTCATGTGATTTTTTAGCAAGTACTGCTGGGTCAAATCTTTCAGGATATCGTTCTAATTCTTCAACCCTATCATCAAACGGTATTTTTCTATCTTCTTGCTCCTTTCTTTTAAATTCATCTAAAAATTTTTTAATATCTGGATCAGTAGGTCTTTTTATTAGACCATTACATCCTCTTTTTTTATAGTAACGCATAATATACACCAAAAATTGACATTATTCTAATTTTTTAAAAATATAACTATTATTATATTGTGGCAATATAATATAAATAATTTTTTTATTGAGATTTATAATAATTTACATATTCTAAATGCTTGTTTGATTCATTAGAATAATATTGTTTTTTCTCTTTCCAGATGAAACCGTCACTTTTTGATATAATAACCACTACAATTGCTCCTCCCACAGTTTCTTCTTGATCAATAGAGAATTTTCTCTTTAACAAAGTCATATGAACTAAAGATTCAGCAAGTAATCCCATATCTTCTTTAGGTGCATGAATGATGTTTTTTAAAATTGGAATAAGATGACAATTAGTCATTTCTTTGATATCATCTGCAGAATTAATTAATAAATAGTTTTTAGAATTATTTTCTTCATACATATCATTTTTAAAAACTTTTAACATACCCTGATTAAAATTGTATTTATCACTAGTTAATTTTTTAAAAAAATCATTAGCATATTTATTAAATTTCATAGTCCAATACAATGTGGATTCTTCTATAAAATCATTGGATGTTCCCCTTAAAAAAGAATTAGAAACATCTTTTTGAGCAAAAGATATTATTCCAGATTTATCAAATTCGTTTATAACTAGTGATTCGGATTCATTGAATTTTTTAATAATTTTTTTATCATTATTTTGGCTGTGCAATAATTAATTTTTCAGTTGATGGATGACAGTGAATTTTCTTAGTTGTGGTTAGATTGTAAATTATTTTTTGTAGTTTTTTTTATTTGTTGTCTTTGGCTGTGCAATAATTATTTTTTGATTCTTTTTAGTTATGCTTAGTTTTAAATATTATGGGGTGTAATATATTATTAGTGTTTTTTAGTTTTTGTTGAGTTGGTGTTTATGGTTTTGCATGAAGAT
>NZ_LWMT01000096.1 GCF_001639265.1 Methanobrevibacter filiformis | reverse complement strand
GACACACAAGACTAACAATATCAAGAATAAAAAACATGCTAAAAGAAAAATAAGAATATAAACAAAAAACATCACAACATTACACACTACATATCTAACATGAAAAATCCTTAACTTAACAGCTGTGGGATTAATAGGGATTAATAGCTAATTCATTGAATTCTTGTTTTTAATTAAGTTTAATTCTTTAATTTTTATTTTATTCTTTAATTTTTAATACTATTATTTATTAGCTGAATTTTAGCATAAAATTACTAAATACATATTTATTAATTATTTAATACTTGTTTGGCTATTTAATAGCTATTTTAATAGTTCTTGTAAACATTATATTGGAATTTTTAAATATAAAACTACAAAAGTAATAAAGTTTAAGGTTAAATTAATTGAAAGCTATTGAAAGCTTAAGATATTTATTTTTATAATAATAAATTTTTAATGATAGTTATGATAGTTGTTTTATAAAGCTTATTTTATAGAAATAATTTATTATTAATTTAAATTAAATATAACTATTAACAGGATAATATGGTGTTTTCATGTCTAAAGAAGAGATTAAAGTTAAAGAAACTCAGTTAATAGGAATGGTGGAATCATTTGCTAAAGAGTATATTAATGAAGAATATGCTGAACTTTCTGTAAACCTTGTAAAAAAATTAGGACGAAAGAGAGAAGTACCATTTAAAAGAGGTAAACTTGATATATGGGCAAGTGGAGTTATTTATGCTCTTGGTCAGGTAAATTTTTTATTTGATAAATCATTTAAGCCACATGTTACTCCAGATGAAATATGTGGATATTTTAACACTAAAAAAAGTACTGTAGGTGATAAAGCAAGAACAATAAGAGAAATGCTTAAATTAGACAATAGTAAAGAATTCACTACAAAACATATGATTAATGTAAAGGAAGATGAAGAGATAATAAGAAATGTATTAACTAAAATGGTAAATGATAAGAATAATGAAGAAGATATGGGATCTTTAATTGCCATGCTTTCAAAACTCAGTTTAAATAATAATGATTTGGATATTGATGAAAATATGGATTATGATGCCTTAGATCAAGGGGATTCACAGAATTTTGTTTATGATTTTATTTATGTCGATGGTGTAGTAATTTCTCATGATTTAACATTAGGAGATTTAAAAGATAATAATATTAGTTTAGATAATATTGATTTTAAGGATAAAAAAGTTATTGGACAGTTAGATATTATATTTGAAGAATTCACGGATCTTTTAATAGGAGATTATGATGAATTTGAAGATAATAGGATTAAATTTTTTGATTTAAAACAAGAATTTTATAAAAAAACACTTTTACAAAGAGGTACAGATGATCAAATAGAAGAACACACAATTCCATATATTAAAGAATTTTTAGATGACATTAATAATGCTATTAATTTATTTACAAATCTCTGTAATGATTTAAAAAAGTTACCTAAAGAATATTTAAATAATTTAGAACATTTTGAAGGTTTAAATGTCGAAATTAAAAGAGTACTAAATACTTTAGATAATATTCTTGAAGAGGCTGAAAATTTCTTAAAAGAGCTTGAAAAAGAGTACTTTGGGTACTATGATGAAATCGACAAATATATTAGAAATATTGATGAAGCATATGTTGAATATTATGATGCATTAGATGAGCTAGGAAGTGAAATAAATAAAAAATATGGGGTTAATTTTAAAGATGCTAATATGGGATTAATATCTGAAGAGGAATTAATAGATGTAACTAATAAATTTTTTGAAGTTATAGGATATTTTAGTCAAAAATTTGATATTGCAATAGAAAAATATAACGAAGATAAGATATATAATGAGGAATTTAAAGAAATTGCATTGGAAGATATTGAAGTTGAAAGTAAAATTCGAGAAGTAGATTTTGATTTTATAATCAATGGATCCGAATCCAGATTAGATGTGTTTAATGATTTAAAAATAGAGTTAAATGAATTAATAAATGAATTTACTAAATTAAATGGTATTTATGAAGGAATATGCACTCAAGAACAGCATAAAATACTAAATTTAGCTATTAAAAGATTACAAAATTCTTTAGAACTACTTGAAACATTTAAATCAGAAATAAATAACTTTAAAGTTAAACTTGAAAAAATTGAAGAAGATTCCTTTAACTATACTCATGATAGTAATGATTAGTTAATTTACCTATTTTCATTTTTACCTTTATTTAAAAGTAATAATAACTGAGAAACAATAGTTAAAATTGGCAGTTCTATTAATGGAGCTATTACAAGAGCTAAAGAAATCAGTGGATTGTTTGGAAACGCTACTACAGCAATAGCTAATGATATTGGAGAATTTCTAGCTAAGGTGGTAAGTGATAAGCTAACATATTCGTCATGCTTCATTTTACTAAACTTAGCAATGACTCTAACCAATAAAAAGTTTACTATGAAGAAAATTAAAAATGGAGTTAGTAATAATAAGATTACTCCTAAATTATGTGTTAAAAAATTTCCTTGAGATGCAAACATTGCAAAAATAGCTAAACTTAAAAATATGATTTGAATTGATTTAAAAAAGCCCAAAATTTTTTTATCTAATGATTTTTTAATGAATTTCTCTTTTGATAAAATATATCTACCTATTTGAGCAAGTAAAAATGGTAGAATTATTATATATATTATACTCTCAAAGAGCATATTAATATCAAATCCACCATTAACACCTGTAAATAATAATAGATAAACTGGCAATAGTACAATTTGAAGTATTAAATTTAAAGGTAAAGTAGAAAAGCCCAGAGGCACATTTCCTTTAGCCATATCTGTAAACATGAGGTACCAGTCAGTGCATGGAGTTACAAGTAACATTATAAATCCAATCCATAACTGAGAATTGTTACTTAAAAACATATATCCTAATATATATGCTAAAATTGGTGTCCAGATAAAATTAATAATTAAACTAAATGTTGTAAATCTAAAATTAGATAAGCTTTTTTTAAAATCTTTAAGAGGAATATTAATAAATATCGCGAAAAGCATTAAAAACAAAAAAGGCATGATAATATAACCTGCTCCTTTTGAAATTATGGCTATTTGACCTAGTAGTAACCCAAATAAAATAGCTATAAATATAATTAGTGATTGGAGCTTTTCTAAAGTACTCATTTGATTTCCTCAATATTGCTATTTATCTTAATAATTTTCTTTGATATGCCTAATAAGAAATATTTATAATTTGTTTAACCTAACAATATCATTAGGTCTTGATATCATTTCATAGGTCGTTCAACGATTATTTTTGTAAAAATAGGTATTTATAGTTTAACAATTAATATGATAAAATGAGAATAAATAATAATAAAAGTAATAAATCTAATATGTTAGATAATGTAAAGATATAGTACGATACCTATTTTTTGACAATATTTATATAGTATAAAATATATAATATTGGTATATGAGTAAAGATTCTAAAGAAGTAGTGGTGCGTCATATTAGTTCTACTGAGCTTAATGATTTGATT
>NZ_LWMT01000095.1 GCF_001639265.1 Methanobrevibacter filiformis | reverse complement strand
TTAGATTTAAAAATTTTTTTTCACAGGAGGTTTTTAGACAATAATTAAACATGTAAATAGTATTTATTAACATGAATACTAAAACATTGAAAAATAAAATGACAAGAGGTAAAATTTTGACACAAACAAAAAAACAGAAATTAACAATGCAATATAGATATTGTTTAAAAAATAAAAATAAAAAATGAAAAATATTTTTCATCTTATTACCGATTCGTCAGCAAATTAAAAATTTAATCATTAGAAACTAATAGATGCATATTTACCATAAATAGTAGGATTTTTTGTATTCCAATTATTTATTACACCAAAGCTATTTCTAGAACTTATAGCATCCGCAACTACCCAAACATCTCCAATGAGAATTTGAGCCCATGTATGACCAATCACATTTCCACTATTAAAAGTAGCTTTACCATTTACATAACGTGCTGGTAATCCACTTGCTCTTGAAAGAGCTATTAATAAGTGAGATGTATCTACACAATTAGCAGATAAGCTTGTAGTTACCTTTTTAGCACCTTGTTGAGTATTAAAATAATAGCTATATCCTACATTGTCTCTAACCCAATTAAATAAAGCTACTGCCTTACTTAATTCAGAAGTACAACCTGCTGTAATTTTTTTAGCTAAAGCCTGAATAACAGGATCATTAACTTGAGCATTAGTTGTTGCTTGTAGATATTGAGCCAAGGATTCACCATCATATTTACTATTCATAGGACTTGATGGAACTGTAACAGGAGCCTTAGCAGTTGTATTTCCAACAACAACATCGACAGATTTCAATACCTTACCAGTATAGCTTACATAGTCAGGTATTTCCTGTTTTACATTCACATAGTGAAGAACTCTTGAAAAACCATCTACGATGTTTTGATATTGAAGTTTACCTACAGGTGAAATTCCGTAATCTGGAGCTTTACCATAAGCATCAATATACTCCACAATTCGTGATGCTAGATCAATATAGTCTTTAGCATATAAAGTACCATTAACTGCATTTCCAACAGTTGAAGAAGAATCCCCAACAGGTTTAGATTGAATATCTTTATTTATGCCCGAATATACATATTCAATAGACGCAGCCATTAAATATAAGAATTCGCTCATTGAATACTTTTTACCATCCACAAGAATAGCTGAAGGAACTTTATTATATGAATCTATATAGTTCTTAAGTTCAGTAGAAGCTTTCTTAATGTCACCAATACTCATATTTCCATATATAGTATTGTTAGTGTTATTTGAACTAGATGAAGAATTTCCAGGTTTATGAGATATAGTTAAACCATGCGTTCCTGTTATTTTTGGAATTACCTTATTTATATTGCTTGAACTTTTAACATTGTATGAAACATATTTAGGTAATACTTTATTCACTTTCACAAAATTAAGAATTCTTGAAAATCCATCAATCATTGATTGAAATTGAATATTTCCTAAGTTAGTTTTACCAAAATTAGGAGCTATACCATGTTTTTCATAAAAAGCTACAACTCTTTTACTCAAATCAATATATTGTGATTCCTGAACTTTTCCTTTAACAGCCGTCCCCTGAGGAGCACTAGGGTTTTTATATTCACTTAATTTGACACTATCACTGCTTTTATTTGCTATATTTACAATGGTTTTAGAAAGCATGTATAAAAAGTCAGACATTGAAAATTTATCTCCAGAGATAATAACATAATCTGGAACTCTATTATTTTTTTCAACAAACTTTTTAACTCCAGCTGCTGCATCTAATATTGCACTTTTATTTACAGTGTATAGACTACTTCCTGCAAATTGCACCTTATTTTTAGTTGATACTGAATTATTTAAATTTTCATTCACTTTTTCTTTATTACTCTCACTAGAATTGCTACTTGAACTGATTATATCAGTCGTATTATTAATGTTTCCACTAGTATTCAACTTAGAATCATTTATCTTAGATATATTAGAATTTAATTCCTGTGTAGGCGTCTCAATTGATTTATAATCATTTGTTGACCCATTACTTGAATTGAGACTATTCATTGAATATTCCTTGGCATTTAAAGATAAATTATCCATATTTTCAGTAAAAAGACTTTCATTAGTTTGATTAATGTCATCTGCATAAATCATACCCAAATTCACAGTGAACAAGAGTATTATAAACACAAAAAACATTTTAGTACTACTTGAAATGTTTTTACCTCCAACTCTAACGCTAAATAGTACAGAATAAATATATATTATTCGACTAATATGCGCATATAATATGTTTATATTTCATCTAATATATATTTTGTTATCATATCATGAAATAATATGATAATTAGTACATTAGTTTTTAGTTCATTATAATATCTAAAGTTAAATTAATGACATGAAAAACTATGATATTACCAAAATAGTTTTTAACAAAAGATATAAAATGTTTTAAAATGAACAGTATAATATATTCTTTTTATAATATATAAATATTATGATTTATTTTAATATAATAATAATGTCATTATAAATAAAAACAAAATATATTTTTAGAGCAAATCATATTAAATTATGTAAAATATAAAATAATAAATATTAATAAGTCAATAAAAATATCAATTGATAATGTCAGTGTATATTCAGTTTATAGAATTAACATAACATGAAAAATATATTTAAAAATAAAAAGAAGTTATGGGCATCTACACATAATTAGGTCATGTGAAAAATAAATTAAATAATTAAATAAATTATAATTAAAGTATACATAAATATAAGAGAGCAGTAATAACTCCATTAAGCTCTATTAGAAGCTACAACTGATGTAATTGATAATACCTTAAATTTTAATATAGATAATTACAAATCTTGTATATCAATTCCAGACCCAAATCCAATGAAATCATAATTTTCTATTTCTTCAATATTAAAATCTTGAGCTTTAACTATTTTCGCATTTGTTTTTTTTGAAAAAGCTTCAGCTATTTCCATTGTATTCATCTGATGATATGAATGAACAATTATTAAAACCTTTTTATCCATTTGTTTTCCATAATCTTTGGTCTCCAATAAATTTATAATATAATAATATGAGGATTCGTATTTAATAATTTTCTTTTTATATGTATTATTTTTTTTCTTTGGTATTTTTATTTATGTTTGATTGTTTATATATTTTTTTATGAGTTTTAATAGTAGTATTCGTAAGTGTTTTAGGTTTGTGTTGAAGAAGTTGAATGTTTGGGAGAGTAGTGGTAAGTTTAGTGTTGATTTTGATTATTTGAGGTCTGTTGTTCGTGGGGATTTTAGTGATTTGTGGAAGGAAGGTCTTAATTTTAATATTAATAGTCCTTTTAATAAAGAGCTTTTGTGTTGTGATTTGGAAAGAATGGTTCGCGCATTAGATGATGGAGAAAGTGTGAATCATTTTAAGACTCTTTTTCTTCTTAACTCTATGAATAATGAAAATGAAGAGTTGTTAGAGTTGAAAGAACATAAGAATATGCTGAATTGTGAAATATATAGATCAATACTGGAATCCATGTACAATCACCAGTGCAGAGGTAGACCACATCATGATGTTACTTTAATGTTTAAAATCATGTATTTACAGGCTAAATATAATT
>NZ_LWMT01000094.1 GCF_001639265.1 Methanobrevibacter filiformis | reverse complement strand
ACATAAAATTAAACAAACTAAAAACAATAAGAACAACTAAAAACAATTCAACAAAACCAACAAAATATTAAAAAAAACTCACATAAAAACACAAAAAATAAAGAAAAAATCAATAAAATAGAACAAATAAAGAAACATTAAATGCGAATCCTCATGGATAAAATTAGTTGTTTAATGAATAATTACATTCTTGACCATGCTAGCTTAAAATATAATTTTAATGCTTAAATGAAAAATAGCATAATATGAAATTACATATAAAGGTGAGAAAATGGATGAAAAAATCAATCCTTTTAATCCAGATAGTCCAGTAGATCCTAACAGCTTTGAAGGTAGAGAAGATATTCTTTTCTGAAATAGTAATCTTCATCTAAGTTAGATAATGCATCATTTGATATTTTTTCAAAAATTCCTAAGTATTCTGGACTTCTAATGGAACTGTCAAGTAATGGTTGTAAATATTTTTTACTAATTTCATCTCCAGCATATAAAATACCTCCAATCGCATCTTCATAAGTAACTAAATTAGTATTTGTCATGTAAAATGTTCCATTCCCTATTTCTTGCATCATATTAGGTAATCCTGAGGAGTATTTAACTAAAATGTCAATAGCTTCTTTTGTTATATTCATATCAATTTTATCAAAACTTTTATTAAAAAAATCAGTTATTTCCTCATTATTCAAACCTTTAAGATTTATATGAGAAAATATCCTTGTAAATGAAGGATTATTTTTATGCATTAATTCTAATTTTTCAGGATATCCTGCTAATATCATAGCTATTGGAGATTTTCCTCTATAATTAGTAAATAATGTATCTGCAAAGCTTTTATACCAATTAACAAATTCAACATTATCACTTAATCCATTAATATCATCAATTATTATAATCAAACCATTTTTATTATCAAATTCAGATACTAAATCCACTAAAAAGCTAGCAAAGTTATCTTTTATATGTTCAAGTAAGTTTTCAGATGGTTTGAATTTCAATGAAGTTCCAAATAAATTAACACTTTCCACATGACTTTTAAAAGCATTAAAAACATGGTCAAAAAAAGATTCTTTCTGGATATTATTTAGCAACTCTTCTATGATTTGCCTTATTAACGATTCTATGTCATGAACACCATCATTGTAAATATGTACTCCAACATATTTTAATTTTTTCTCAGTATAATCTTTAAAATAGCTTGCTAATGATGATTTACCCATACCTCTATTTCCAGTTATGAAAAAATGTTTAGGTTTATTGTGTTTAGTTTCCCTTAAAATTTTAATATTCCAGAAAAAAAGATTTTTCGCAAAAATTAACTGAAAAAGAAAAAAAAGTCTTTACTGATTTTCTAAATAGAGCAAGAAAACTAAAGATATTAGATTACCATAGTCCTAAAAAAAGTGGTTACTATAAATTTACTAATAATTTATATCCTGTTCATTTAGTTATCCAATCTTTAAAAGAAAATCAAACAAAATTAGATTAGTAATAAATAAATATTTCAAGCCTGTGAAATGATTTTTTTGGGATTAAAATCAAAATGTTGATAATTTTTAGAGAACTTTTAGAGACTGTTAGTTTGTAGATATTTGCAGCCTCTAAAAATATAGTGCATTACTGTACATTACTCAAAAAGTGTGACTTATAATCATTTTTTTTAATTCTTATAAAAATATGATAAAAATACTTTAAATTGAATTTAAAGATTTTTAAATGATATTTTTGAACACTTATAAATTCACTACTGTCATGAGTATTTAATTTTAAAATGTTTATATATTACTAATTTCATATAATGACCGAAATAAAGAAAATTAAAGCTTAATTAAAGAGATAACGAAATATTTAAAAATATAATAATTAAATTGTCATGACACTACATATGTTACAAACCTTTTGCAATGTACTATATTAAAATTTTAAAGAATTATTTTCTTATTAAACCTAAAATACCTGCAATAAGTAATAATATAAATCCTAATACTCCAAATAAAGATATACTTATTAAAAGCCAAAATGAAGATATTACAACTATTATTGACCCTAATTTAGGATTATTTTTTATGTAAACTGTACCTATTATACCTACTATAGATGCTAAAATAGCACTTAACCCTAATACTCCAATAGATGACTCAAATGCACTAAAAAATAATGCAAAAACACCACCTATCAGTCCAAAAACACCTCCAAGAATTCCTAAAACTAATTCTGCAGTTCTTGATGTTTGTATCTCTTCTGACATGATCATTTCTCCTAAAATTTTTAATTATATGAAACAAACTTTTGAAAACGAGAAATCAAAGATTTCTCTAAATTTCCATCACGAAATAAAAGTTTGAATAAAAGCTATTTCACAAAATAATCACTTTAAACATGCAAAATGCTTTTATTAATATTAAAAAATCATTTAAAAAAAAGTGATTGGATTTTAATTTTATAAATTTATTTATTCAAATTTGTTTTATTTATTCTCCCACGTATAGACAATTTTGCCATCATATTTAAAATCAATACTTTTTATATCAGATAATGAGTAGTCATTACCACTTGCAGATAATAAATAACCATCTAATGCATACCATTGATTTTTCTCAACATCATTCCAATTTTTTACTATTGATTCAGAAATTTTTGAACCATCTTGTAAATTAACATTCGCCCCTAAATCTGCATAAGTTTCATCATTTTTAAACATTATTTTTCCACTAACATCAAAAGAACCATAATTTGAACTTATAGTTATATTTTCTAATTTAGCATTTGCCCCATTGAATGGATCATTTTGATCAGCATCTTTTGTAGTAGCAGTATTATCTCCACCACTCATACTTGCAGCAATAGCTACAATAGCTATTAAAACTATACAAACTATTCCTATAATATACTTTTTATCCATTATTACACCATTTTGACTGTATACTCCTTCAAGAATATACGAAAATAAATTTTAAGGTTTTTAATATTATCATCAAACCTATTCCCCCAGATAAACCTGTTATTAATCTTAGAATATTGTTACTCTCGCGTAGTTCAAATAACTGTGTAGTACCATCAATTCCACAGGGAATCAATAAGCAAACAGCTATTATTAAAGTTGTTGTGTTATATCTAAAAGGTAAATAGATTGCTAAAATAGTATAAATAGTTATACTTATATAAAAACCTGTACACCTTGCACAAACTGGAAAATAGTGACCTTTTATCTGGAATGTTCTTTCTTGTTTACCATGACAGAAAATGTTTTGAAACTTCATAAATACCATGTCGCCCAAACACTAAAAATTTGATAATAATATACAGATACTTTATTTAGAGCAGTATAAATAGTTTATTACTAAAATAAATACTTTTTAAAATGAATATCTAGGAATATGCGAATTACCCCCCCCCCCCGATTATTTAAAGAATTTAAAAGAGTTTTCTATTTTTAATGATAAGAAAAATAATAAGAAAATAGATAAAAATAGCACAGCTGTTAAGTTAAGGATTTAATCGATTCTATAGAATTGCCTTAAATTAAACATTGCTTCTTTATTTTTTTCTTATTTCAGAAACTTCTTCTACAATTGGTTCTATTTTTTCTTGGTGGGGTTT
>NZ_LWMT01000093.1 GCF_001639265.1 Methanobrevibacter filiformis | reverse complement strand
AAAATTCAATTTATATAACTAATTAAATATCCATATAATTAATTTATCAACAATATAAGACTCTTAAAATACTTATTTAAGAAAATGAGTCTTAATTAATTATCTATTGAATTATGGGACATCTCCTTAAAATTATTAAATTAATACATAATGTGTATTTCTACCATTAGCAACCTGTTTTATGACTTTTAATTCTTTTAATTTAGAAATTTCCCTATTAGCTGATGTATGAGATATTGAAAACATATTTCTTATGTCTTTATTTGCTATTTTACCATTAGAAAGAATTTTCTCAACAATTAGCATTTGTCTTTCAGTAAGTGATATTTGTCCTTTTTCTTTCAAGATTTTAACATTTTTGCTAATTCCAAGAACTTTATCCCTAACTGATCTCATACTAAATGCTACACCATCAGTAAAATACTCTAGCCATTTTGTTAAATCAAGCGTATCTTGGTTAACACTTCTCAGTGCTTTATAGTAGTTAGGACGATTCATATCATAGTAGCTATCTAGTACAAAAAATCTTTTTAAATCAAAATTACGTTTATGAAGAACTAAAGTAGCCATAATACGAGCTATCCTACCATTACCATCAATAAAAGGATGTATTCTTACTAGCTCATAGTGTACCACCCCTGCTACTATTACTGGATCAACTTCATTTAAGTCTTGATTAAACCATCCTAAAAAATCATTGACTAAAGTTAACACATATTTAGTTTTTGGAGGCATGAATGCAATAGATCCATCAGACCTACCAACATACACTTGGCGATCTCTAATAACACCTTCATATTTTGTATCCTCTAATGTCCCATCAGTTAGAATCTTATGAATTTTCAATAAGTCATTACACTTAAATGGAGTTATGATTGCAAAATCAGGGATTTTTTTTAAAGTGTTAAGATAATTTAAAACTTCTTGTTTATCTTTAAGCCTAGCCATGACATTTTTACCATCAGCTAAATCACCCACTTCATCAAGAGTTAAAGTATTCCCTTCAATTGCTGTTGAAAAGTGAGCACTTTCTAAAATAGCATCTTTTCTTAAAGAAACTTCCCATTTAGGTACTAAAGGAGCATTCATTATAATAGCTTTAGATTCAGCAATAAATGTGAGATTATTAACAATCTTATTAGTGTATTTAAAATTTGGCTTAAACAAACGACTCAACCTTTTAAAATAATTATAAATATTGTTTAAATGTTTTTACTTTATTTTTCTAAATATACAAAATATTAATAATAATTATATTTCTAATTTTATTACTTATATAATTTTAGGATAGAAATATAATTTAAACACATTTAAACACTAATTTTACAAAATAATACAAAGATTTAAAAAAAATATTTTATCATAATTTTATCTAATTTCTAAAATTTTTGATTTGAACAATAGAAAATTACAAAAACTTCCAGAATAATTCTAAATTGGATTTAATGCACTGAATGGATTTTTATAAATTTTCTATTCTCTTAAATTGAAGATTTGAAAGTTAGACAAGATTTATCTTTTATCTTTTTACTAAATCAGTGCTTTAAAATCAGTATTTTAGATTTCAATCATTATCTTATCATAATTTACGCTTGCAATTCCTAAATCATTACTTGACCATTCAATAGATACTAATCCTTCTTTTTCTAGTTCCATTAATTTATTTTCTATTTTTGACTTATCTTCATTTAATAGCTTTGCTATTGTATTTACGGATTTTATGTCTATATTTTTAATTAGATTTAGTAGTTCAAGTTCCATATTTCCAAGTTTAATATCTTCATTTATAAGGATTTTTCCATCCTCTATTTCTTCTTCTGGATGTTTGATGAAATATTTCCAGTTTTCTAGGTCCATTTTTGTTTTAATAGTTCCACCACGTTTTTTGAAAATATATTCTAGTGTTTCTATAGAGCCATAGGTTTGCTCATATTCTTTTATTAGCTCTTTTGCTTTAATCATCTTAATTAGATTTATAATTATCATAGCATCACCTGCCATATTTTATTTATTATATGATAGCTATTAATAGCTTACAGGAGAGCATTTGAAAAGTAATATTTAATGTAGTGTTAGAATATTTAATATTTTATTATAATTTATTATAATAAGTTAATATTATATTACTTTAACAGCTAAATGTATTAACTCATATAGAAAATATTATTTATTATGATTTTAAAAGATTTAACTATGACACTCGATAATACAAATTTAGATTATGATAAAATCAAAGCTACAGCTATTAAAAATAGCAACGCTATTGATGCTGCACTTAAAAATGATGTTCCTACTCTTAAAGAAAAATCAATTAGTAAAGAATTAAATAGCTTTTGGAATGCATTTGAATCAAAAGTTAATGGCGTTTTAAAGAATAAAAAAGACAATGAAGTTATTAATGTTTACTCTGTTTTAAGTGAAAACCGTGCTATTGTAATCAGTGAATTCGATATACTTGAACCATGGTTTGTTAAAATTGAAGGAGTGAACAGTGAAACAGGCGAAATTGACCGAGAAATAATCAATTCACGAACTAATGATCATGAAATCATTGTAGAAGCAATAGAAATCACAGAATAATTATTTTGGAAAATATTTTTCCAAAAATATTTTTTAAATAATTTAAAAATAAAAATAATTTGTTAATAGCTAATTTAAAAAAAATATTTTTATGCTTAAAATGCTTATCTTTTAGAACAGCTTTTGATCAAACTTTTATTTCATGACTGAAATTTAGAGAAATCTTTGATTTCTCGTTTTCAAAAATTTAAGTATTTATTATTTAATTTGAGATTAATTTTTTATTTGTCTTCACATCGATCAATTATAACTATTGTTTCATTATTACTATTTTTTGGGATGTGTTTAAATTCAATTAGCTCATCTTTTACTTCTTCAAGATCTACTTCTACACTTGAAGTAAATGTATCTTCTAATACATGAATGACTACTTTAAGTCCAGGTTTTCCATGATATTCTGAGGTATCTACATTTAGAACTTCTCCAGGAGTAAATACTCGGTTATAGGATAATTCCAAAGTATCATATATTTTAACATTGTCAATAATATATTTAAGTGCTTCATCACAGTTCATTTTCAACTCATTAATCAAATAGCATCACCTTTATTTAATAGCTTTTATCGTAAGTACATTATTTAATTATGCATCATCTTCAACTACTAAGATTACTTCTTTTTCATTATTTAAATGTCTGACCTCAAGTAGGTCATCTTTGATATTATTCATATTTACTCTTACAACATCATTTACAAGGTCTCCACTTAAGTGAATTGAAACCATCAAGGACTCTTCTCCCCAATCTTCTTCTACTTCAACTCCTAAAACTTCTCCAGGTGCGTAAACTCTATTATATGATAATTCTAATGTGTCATGCTTTTTAACATTATTTTTAATGTAATCTAAAGCCTCATCTGGTTTTACAAAAATTTCGTCTTCCATTTTCTATCCCCTTGAAATAATATAGTGATTGTACATAACTAATTTATAGTATGATTATATATAACTAATTTTTTATTTTATTTTAGGAGATCTTCCATAATTCATTGATTAGTTAATTGATATTTATTGGTTTATATTGTGATGATGAAGTAATATTAAGTTAAAATAAGGATTATTATTTAGTTTATTGGGTTTTAAGTGGGTTAT
>NZ_LWMT01000092.1 GCF_001639265.1 Methanobrevibacter filiformis | reverse complement strand
TTAAGTTGTATGCTTACTATATTATTATTGTCAGTGATTAATTGGTTATTGAACATATTAATTAATCTACTGACCATTATTAATAAATATTACTATTTAATTCTCTCTAATAAACTCTTACTAATCATTGCAAGTGTAAAAATCATTGTATAGATTGTTATGCTCTTATTTTTTTTAATTTTAGATTTAAAAATTTTTTTTCACAGGAGGTTTTTAGACAATAATTAAACATGTAAATAGTATTTATTAACATGAATACTAAAACATTGAAAAATAAAATGACAAGAGGTAAAATTTTGACACAAACCCATGGAACAACAACACCAACATCAATACCTTCAATATCCTTAATCACATCTAATAATTCATACATTGTATATTCAGTAGAATCATTATCATATAGTAATACTGCATCAATTCCATGAGTTCTTTGGTAGAAAATTATCCAATCTTTTATACAGGCTAAATTATTGTTTTTATTAATTGATACCAGTACCTTTTTACCTGAAAAAATAGCTGATTCATTTGGTTGTATTTTCCCATCACAATCCAACCATCCACAAGATACACCAAATTGATTTACAGGATTTCCAGACAATTCACCATAATTTAATTCAAACGAAACATTGTCTACTTTCCACATGCTTTTAAATTTAGGTTCATCTCTCCGAAGAAAACCATTAATTGACCATTTCCCAATATTTATAATACTTTCAAGGTTTCTTAAATTAGGTCCCACCATGCAAACATTATTTTCAGAATAAAAAATATCGTAGAAAACTGTTTTATAATCATAGTTTTCAACATAATCTTTTTGACGCTCATTAAGAGGTCTTGGAGCCCTTCTAGAAGTATTCACCCCATATGGAATTAACATAGGAGTAATCTCAATTATTTTAAAAGTCATTTTTATCACCTTGTTATTAACTTAAAAGTTCATAAAATCCTGCCATAGCTCGTTTATTGTAATTTATATAATCAAAATTTGGAGATATTAATTTTTCAGGTTGTTCTACAAATTCTAACATCGCTTCTGTTAAAGAGTTTTGTGTATTTTCTACTATTGTGCTTTCGCTCTCTTTCAAAACCGAAAGGTTGCCTGGAATATTAGTTGCTAAAATAGGTAATCCTATTGTTAATACTTCTAAAAGTACTATTGGTTGTCCTTCATGGTTACTTGATGAAATATATAAGTCAGAATTTTTCATGTACAAATAAGGGTTATCTATTTGCCCTAATAAAAAAACATCTGTTTCTAAAGATAATTTTTTGATTAATTTCTCAAGTTTTTCTTTTAATGCACCTTCTCCAAGAATAAAAAGTTTTACTGGTTTGTTTGTTTTTAATTTAAGATTATAAAAAGCCTTTATAAGTTTTATCTGACCTTTTTCTGGAGATAGTCTCCCAATATTCAGAAAATTAAAATTTTCTTTATTAGGTATTGGAACAGTCTGTGCAAGATAATAATTATTATGATATCCTATTAATTCTTTAATCAGAAATTTATATTTATTATCTAATTTAATCAAAGATTCTTCTGAATTTGCTTTTTCAAGGATAATGTCAGGATTAATGGAATTTGGCAAATATATATATTTAGATCTTGGAGTCCACTTTGAAAGATTACTTATATTAACTTCCATAGTTTCTTTTCCAACAGATAATATATTATCATAATATTTATAAAGCGAAAAGACCCTTGGCAAATTTTCTTTATGAGGATACTTTCCATTTACTTTTTTCATAGTCTCTTTATGAAGATCATTGTGTTGATAAACAACTTTTTTCTTGGCATCTGAAAAAGCAAAAAGAGCTGTCCAAAAAGGAACGTAACCTGAAAAATCAACAGCCATATCCACAGGTAGGTCTCCGAAAACTCTCCTATATTCACGTTTGAAAAGATTAAACACATCAAATAGTTTTAGCCATCCTCTCATTCCTCTTCTTTCAGTAACAAAATTAAAAATACGACATTCACTTATAGTAACATTCTTTTGTCCTACACGATAAAGCAAATTTATTTTAGGATTTAATTTATCAATATTAAGTTGCTTTTCTTTATCATGTGAATACCTATCAATTAAAATAACATTGTACTTTTCATAGTCAATATTGTTTGAAAGATTAATCAATGATGATGTAATTCCATTACTAAAAAAGCCACCACAATAAAATAAAATATTTTTTTTATTCACTTTATTTTTTACCCAAATACTTTGATTTTCTATAATTTCATGAACTGAATAATTAACAGTATTAACCATAGTTTTCTGCTCATCAAAAGAAAACAATTCCATATCATCAGTTAATATGAATTTTTTCATTTCTTTCATATTAGGTGTTTTTTTTAAAAGAATATCATCATCACTAATGAATATTTTAGCTTTTTTAATCAATTCCACTTTTTGAAAGTTATCTTCTTGAACATGACTACCAATATCTTTTAATTCACTATACTTTTTATATTTAGAGATATGGACAAGAAAAATAACAGTATCAATATCTTCTTTTGAAAGAAGTTTATAGTACAATTCCTGAATTTTTTCTTTTGAACTAAAATTAGAATCTAATTTTAGGTTCACAATACAAAGTGAATTATTAATGTAGGATTCATTAAAACAATCATCAAAATTGAAATAATCGAAATAATAATCAGAATAATTGAAATAATAATAATCATAACAATCAAAATAATAATCGAAGTCATTAATAATATAAAATGATTTCACTCCATTCAAATGATGATGTTTTAAAATATTCTCTTCATAATTTTCATTAAGTAAAATATGAGTAGTATGGAGAAGAGTACGAGATATTTGTTTTTCAATGCCCAATAACTCTTTTTCTCCATTATACCCTGAAAAATATTCCAATGTATTTATTAGTTTTTGATTGTCCTTACGAATATAAAATGAAGGAAATTCACCATCAGTAAACAGTATTGTTGCTGTTGTGAGTATATCCAAATATTCTGTAGAATTACGATATATAATAGTTATTTTTTCTAATATCTTTTTTGGAAGAATTTTTTGCAGTTTTTTATTATTTAACGATAAATATATGGAATAATTTAGAGATTCATCAATTATTTTACTAAGAATATTATAAATACTAAGTGAAATATTCTTTCCACCCATACTTTCAATAAGTATTACGGTTGAATCAATATTATTATTCTTATATCTTTCAGTATAATCTACAACTCTTTTAAACCCAGCTATATTTTTATCATATCTTGTTTTAGGTTCATTATAATATTTTTTTTGACGTTTCCAAAGTTTTTTTATTTTATTTATTTTTTTATTCAACAAAAATCTCCTCTTTAAAAAATCTCTCTTAATAAATCTTAAGAAATTTACTTTGATTCAATCTTAACATTATTTGTAGGGATAAAAGTGTCACTATCAAAACATTCTAAGGAATATGTTTGATAAAAAGCTAAATCTTAAATGAACTGTTCAATAACATCTTTGTAATTGGAATATTTAGAAGAATTGATCAGTTTTTCTAAAAAATTGCTTTATTTATAACATCTTTCAAATCATCCGAAAATCCATATTGTCATGACAATTTAATTCTAATAGTTTTAGATATAATATTTTGATAATTTTTTATCGGCTTTTTCTTTAGTAAAATTCCAATAAATTTTGCTCTCTTTTTTATTTCTTTCATCACACCATGCTGTA
>NZ_LWMT01000091.1 GCF_001639265.1 Methanobrevibacter filiformis | reverse complement strand
CTTTGCTGTCACTAATAAATTTACCTAGTGATTTACCATTAACAATAATCTCAACAGTCTTATTAATCAATGGATTACCATTTTTATCTAAAACATCTACAGTAACATTAACCACATCATCAACACTACCATTTGGAACATTGATATTTAGAGAAACATTTTGTTTAGAGAAATTAACATCTAAAAGAGTACTATTGGAATTATAAAGTTGATTAGCATTGATAGTGACATTTAAACTACTGATAGACTCTTTAATATTGTAAGGTACTTTAGCAAGTCCATTAACAAAGTTAACATTAGTATAATTAACCCCACCAACACTAACATTAAACAAACCACTAACCAAATAACTAGAATTAACCAAATTAGTAAGATTCAAAGTAACATTAACCACATCACCAACACTACCACTAGGAACAACAGCACCAATACCAATATTTGCTTTAGTGAAATTAACAACAACACTAGCATTATTAGAATTATAATAATTATTACCATTAGTACCAATATTTAAACTACTATCTAATGCTGTAATCTGATAGAATACATTAGCTAAACCGTCCACAAAGTTAACATTAGTATAATTAACACCACCAACACTAACATTAAACAAACCACTAACCAAATAACTAGAATTAGCCAAATTAATGAGACTCAAACTAACATTAACCACTTGACCAACACTACCACTCGGAACAACCGCACTAATACCTAATTTTGCTTTAGTGAAATTAATAACAACATTAGTATCATTAGAACTATAATAATCATTACCACCAACAATAACATTCAAACTACTACCTGAGGATGTAATCTGGTATGATATATTAGCTAAACCATCCACAAAATTAACAGTATAATTAACCCCACCAACACTAACATTAAACAAACCACTAACAAGATAGCTAGAATTAGCCAAATTGGTAAGATTCAAACTAACATTAACCACCTGCCCAACACTACCACTTGGAACTGTGATATTAATACCTACTTTTGCTTTAGTGAAATTAACAATGACACTAGTATTATTAGGAGCATAATAATCATTACCACTAACACTGATATTCAAACTATTACCTACTGCTGTAACTTGATAGGATATATTAGCTAAACCATCCACAAAATTAACATTAGTATAATTAACCCCACCAACACTAACATTAAACCAACCATTAACAGGATAAGAAGAATTAGCCAAATTAGTGAGATTCAAACTAACATTAACCACTTGACCAACACTACCACTCGGAACAACCGCACCAATACCTAATTTTGCTTTAGTGAAATTAACAATGACACTAGTATTATTAGGAGTATAATAATCATTACCACTAACACCAATATTTAAACTACTCTCTAATGCTGTAATCTGATAGGATACATTAGCTAAACCATTAACAAAGTTAACATTAGTATAATTAACACCACCAACACTAACATTAAACCAACCATTAACAGGATAGGAAGAATTAGCTAAATTAGTAAGATTTAAAGTAACATTAACCACTTGACCCACACTACCACTTGGAACTGTGATATTAATACCAATATTTGCTTTAGTGAAATTAACAATAACATTAGTATCATTAGGATTATAATAATCATTACCACTAACACCGATATTCAAAATACTACCTACTGCTGTAACTTGATAGGATACATTAGCTAAACCATTAACAAAATTAACATTAGTATAATTAACCCCACCAACACTAACATTAAACAAACCACTAACAGGATAAGAAGAATTAACCAAATTAGTGAAATTCAAACTAACATTAACCACCTGCCCCACACTACCACTCGGAACAACCGCACTAATACCTAATTTTGCTTTAGTGAAATTAACAATAACATTAGTATTATTAGAATTATAATAATCATTACCACTAACACTGATATTCAAAATACTACCTACTGCTGTAACTTGATAGGATACATTAGCTAAACCATTAATAAAGTTAAGATTAGTATAATTAACCCCACCAATACTAACATTAAACAAACCATTAACAGAATAGGTAGAATTAGCTAAATTAGTGAAATTTAAAGTAATATTAACTACTTGCCCCACACTACCACTCGGAACTGTGATATTAATACCAATATTTGCTTTAGTGAAATTAACAACAACATTAGCATTATTAGAACTATAATAATCATTACCACCAACACTGACATTTAAACTACCTACTGCTGTAATTTGATAGGATATATTAGCTAAACCATCTACAAAGTTAACATTAGTGTAATTAACACCACTAACACTAACATTGAACAAACCATTAACAGGATATGTAGAATTAGCTAAGTTAGTGAGATTTAAAGTAATATTAACTACTTGTCCAACATTACCATTGGCAGTAGCATTGATACCTAATTTTGCTTTAGTGAAGTTAACAATGACACTGGTATTATTAGGATTATAATAATCATTACCACTAACACTGATATTCAAACTATTACTTACTGCTGTAACTTGGTAGGATATATTAGCTAAACCATTAACAAAATTAACATTGGTATAATTAACACCACTGACACTGATATTGAATAAATCATTAATAGGATAGGTAGAATTAGCTAAATTAGTGAGATTTAAAGTAATATTAACTATTTGTCCAACATTTGCATTGGGAGTTGTGATGTTTATGTTGATATTGGCTTTGTTTATGAATATTTCTGCAGTGCTATTAAGGTATACGTAGTTACTATTATTTAATTCAGCAGCATATGTGAAGTTATTAGTGAAATCGGTCCCTGTGTATGTGAAAATAGCTATACCACTAGAATTTGTGATAGCACTACCTATAATATTCCCATTGACGATGAAGTTAACTGTCACGCCTTCTATTTGACCATCTATTTGACCAGTGACATTAGCTATTAATGTAGGGTAGATACCGACTGTTGTGGTGTTATTATAAGTTGTGATGGTGGCATTTTGAGGGTAGAAGGTGAGATTGGTGGTGTTAAATGTTAAAATAGTGGTGTTATCATCATCTAGAGCGATGGCGAAGATGGAGTAGTTGCCTGTGTAATTGATTAGGTATGTGATGCTGGTAAATCCATTGGCATCAGTTGTTCCAGTTCCAATGAAGATTAAATCAGCAGTTCCTGATCCATTGAAATCACCATCAATATCTATGTAAAAGTTAATGGTTTTATTAGACATGGATCCAGTTAAATTAGATAATGTGGCATTAATAGTTATATTGGTGTGATATGTGCCATTTTCTCCATTAACAATTATAGTTTCTCCACCATTAGTATATATTAAGTAATTTATTATTTTGTTGACTTCATTATCTGTTACAAATGTGAATTCAACTTCTTGTGTGCTCGTGAGGTTTAGTATAACTGCAATGATTTTGTTTTCTCTTGCATCAAAATTACTGATATAAGTTAAACCAGTTGGATTAAAGGATAAAATATTGAATACCACAACACTTCCTGTGGTTGTGACATTAGTCCAGACATCAGTGACAAAGTAAGGTAGCAAGGTTATATTAGTAGAACTGTTATCATTTAAACCGAAAGTATAGCTAAATAAGGCGATGTTATGATGACCAATATCAGAGATGTTGGTAATTCCCACAACAAAGTATTTATCAGGAGTAAATGGAGTACCATTTGCCATTATGCTTGGAGTGTTATCTCCCCACCAATTATAATCAAGGACTGAATCATCACCATTATCCTCTAAATCAA
>NZ_LWMT01000090.1 GCF_001639265.1 Methanobrevibacter filiformis | reverse complement strand
ACATAAAATTAAACAAACCAAAAACAATAAGAACAACTAAAAACAATTCAACAAAACCAACAAAATATTAAAAAAAACTCACATAAAAACACAAAAAATAAAGAAAAAATCAATAAAATAGAACAAATAAAGAAACATTAAATGCGAATCCTCATATATATAATATTTTTATTTTATTCTTACTATATTTCATGTTCCTTTAAAAATATTCTTTTTTAGGCTTTTTTAGGATATTTATTAAATTAACTGAACCAATTAGAAGCAATACAATGCTTATTATAATTCCAAACAATATTAATCCAGGTGCTTCAATAAAAACACCTTCAAAAAAATACTTTAAATTGCTATAAATTATTATCCCACCAAACAATAATGGTAATATTATGATTGGTTTTATGTTATTATTTATAATATTTATATTATGTATAGCCAAATATAATAACACTACAGATGAAAATAGCATATATAAACTTAAAATAGGAGTATTATCAATATGTGGATAAAATAAAAATATTAGTCCTGATAATAATCCAAAAAAAAGTGGTAAAACAATATTTACTTTAAAATATTTCTCAAAATTCATTTTCTTCTCCAATAATTAAATAAATTTTCATTAATCATTTTTATCTTCCTTCAAAAGTGTTATTTTATAATATATCCTCTTCTTTATTATGTCAAGGGCTTTTGTGATTTTTTCTAAATTGTTTATACTTTAACTAATTTAAAGGCAATTACACAAAATGTTCTGATTGATATGATGTTTTTGTGATTGGGATATATAGGAAACTCCAATTGTATTTGGTTGAACTAATATTTATAATTATCTATTAAATATACAAAAGATTATGTTGATGTTGCAAATGAGATGACAGCTATTGGTAAACAGGCGCAATCTGTAATTAATTTACATGTTAATTCTGTAAATACTCATTTTAACACGCTTTCACGTTTAACTGATACTGTTAGACCTGAAGATGATCCTTTTGTTGAACATTATCAGAGCCCAGCTATTTTAGAAATTTTATATGAAGAAGATAGGGATTTTAAAAATAGCTTAAATACATTTCTTGATTCAATAGCTAAATCTGAAAATTTAATTGGAAAAGAAGTAATTAGGAGATATGGAGGATTTTACAGGCCAACTTGTGTTGTTGAATTTGCACTTATTCCCAAAAGTACTAGTAATATAGTAAACCAAGTATTAATTAAAACAGATATTCCATAAATCCACAAAAAGCTATTCTTTCAGCTAAATCTTAGAGTATGAATACATCTTATGGACTAGGAGAAGTATTTTCTAATGAACTTGAAAGTGGTACAACTGTTGCAGGAGCGGTTAAAGCAGAACTAGCTCTATTGCAAAAAATTTATACAAGTCCTATCGATGCACGAGCTGAGCTTGTGGCAAATACAGACCATGCATCTTTTGATGTTAAAAAATACATGGAAACTTACAAAGAAAAAATGAGAGAAACTATTATAAATGCAGTTGATGATAGTGTACAATAGGAGAATATTGTTACAGTACCAACATACTGTGTAGGGGATATATCTCACCATATATCACAATCAACTTATAACATGTGTAAAGATGACATGATTAATGGGAATAATTACTAAATTTTATTATCTAAATCATGATTTTAATTAAAATGGCAATTCAGTGTAAATTCCCTTTAATGTATATGAAGAAGTATCCCAATTGTTTATGGTTCCAAGATTATTCCTTAAGCTTATTGCATCAGCAGTGACCCATTTATTATCAATCCAAATTTGAGCCCATACATGCCCATAGGTAGTTCCACTTGAGAATTCACAATACCCATGAACATAACGTGCCCCTAATCCACTTGCACGTGACAATGCTATAAGTAAATGAGTTGTATCTACACAATTCCCTATCTTGTTCTTTAATGTATTTACTGCACCATATCGAGTATTATAATAAAAACTATAATCAATGTTATACTTTACCCATTCAAAGATAGCATTTGCTTTTTGTTGGTCATTTTTTGAGTTTTTTGTAATTGAATTTGATAGATCTTTAATTGTTACATCCATTGCTTGAGCATTTTTAGTAGATTTTAGATAATTACCACTACCCATATTAATTTCGATTGTAAGTTCCTTTATCGAAGTATTTTTAACAGAAATTGATGATGGAAGAACTTTTTTAGATTTAACATGACTTAATATCTTTGAGAATGTATAAACAGTCAAGCTAAACTTAAGACTACCTATATTAGTTTTAAGATTGTTTGGAGCTTGTTTTTTGGAAGAAATATATTTTATTGCATTATTAGCTAAAGTAATATAAGTGTTTTTAGATATTTTTCCATTTTTAATAGACCCTGAATCTTTAGAAGGCATCTTAACAGAAATTACTTGAATATTAGTAGTTTTCTTATTTTTAGTATTAATTATAGCATTAGACATTAAGTACAAAAAATTTGCCATATTATAATTCTTTCCAGATACTGAAACATAATTAGGTAATTTACCATAAGATTCAACATAATCTTTAACTCGTTTAGATCCATCTAATATTGAGCTTAATTTTAATGTAATGGTTTTGGCTTTTGATGTTTTTGTACTAGTACTTGTAGCCAGTTTAGAACCTGTATCGAATTTAGGTAAGTACTTGTTTATACCATTAGAACTTTTAATAGCAACTGCAACAGACCTAGGTAACTCACCCTTAACCTTTACATATCCTAATATCTCACTAAAAAAATAAATTAAACTCTGATATTGAAACTTTGAGTTACCACTAGTAACATAATTTGGAGCTTTATTATTAGTATCAATATATTTAATTATTTTTTTAGATAGTGAAATGTAAGTAGATTTAGAAAATTCTTTGTTAATATCAGATCCAGCTGGTTTTGAAGGATTTTTAATGTTATATTTAATTGCAACATTATTTTTGTTATTAGAATATTTATAATAAACTGTTTTAGACAACATATACATATATTCCGTCATTGAAAAATTCTGAGAAGAAATTGTTATATAATCTGGCAATTTCTTTTTAGATCGAATATAATCCTTAACTTTAACTCCTGCAGATAAAATAGAACTTTGAGATAAAGTAGTTAATTTATTTTCACCTGCTGCAGCAAGGTTAATATGCTTTTTATTAGTATTTTTACTACTATCTTTATTGCTAACCTTATTACTGCCATTATTTGAGCTAGGAGTAGATATCTTTTTTAGATCAGATATTTTGTTACTTTGATTAGATATACTTTGATTATCATTAATAAAAGAATTATAATTATTGTTTGAATCCATAATTCCATTATCAAGATTAGCTCCATGAATTCCACTAATAGCAACGAAAAAAACAAAAATAGTACATAAAACAACTACTTTTGATTTCAAAAAATTAATTTCCATCAAAATGTTTTACCTCCCAAAACTAACATTCAATATAAAAATTACACATAATAACTATTAATTTACAAAAATATATTTATTAAATTATATATATATTTTAATTTAATAGTTTATATAGTTAATGATAAATATCACAAATAAAAACAAAAAACATGAAAATATTACAAAAATAAAAACAAATAGAGTAAAACAACTTAAAAGAAAAATAAAGTGTATAACTCATAGGCTGTGCAACGATTATTTTTTGTAAAAATAGATATCTAATTAAAATAAATTAAAATATTTGTAAGTCATTAATACATATTTTTTATAAAAAATAAATGTTTAAAAT
>NZ_LWMT01000089.1 GCF_001639265.1 Methanobrevibacter filiformis | reverse complement strand
ATTTATTAATTATAACTATTTTAAACATTTATTTTTTATAAAAAATATGTATTAATGACTTACAAATATTTTAATTTATTTTAATTAGATATCTATTTTTACAAAAAATAATCATTGCACAGCCAATAAAAAGTAATAAAAAATCATTAACAATACCCAGTAAAACAATATACAATAAAATAATTAGAATTAATTAAATTTAAAAATAGCTTAAAAGTTCTTTAGGATCCTTTAAAACATCGATTCCTTCTATTAAAACTAATTTATGAGAATTTTTAATATCTACTTCTCTCATATGAATGGTTACTATTTTCCCTTCAGAAATTGCATTATATGGACAATAATCTTTGCATTTTCCACACCCTATGCATTTTGAAAGATTAATTTCTATTTTAGGTATTATTGCTCCTTGTTCACAACTATTTGAAGCTATACAAACATCACAATCAGCACATCTTTCAAGTTCAAGTTTGGAAGGTAAAATTGTCTTAACATCTCCTGATTCAAGATCCACAGGAACAATCAATGTTTTAACATTCCCCTTACCTGCTTGAGCAACTGAATTAGTAATTAATGTATCTGAAATTCCATGAACTATCTTTGCAACTGTATTTGAAGTAGCAGGAGACACTATAAGTAAATCATACTTTCCAAGAGAAAGTCTACCTGAAATAGGATAGCTAAATCTCTGATCACTATCAAGAACAAGTTCATTATAATATCCTCCAGTAAGACCAGTCACTCTTTCATAGAGTCCATACATTTTTAAGACTTCTTCACCAGCATTAGATAAAAATACTGTAACTTTATTATTCTTAGCTATTTTTTCTAAAATCTCAACACTTTCATCTAAAAGATGACCTGCTCCAGTTATTGCCCAACCAACACGCATATGAATCATTAAAACTAATTATGTCTATTGTTAAATACTAAAAATAATTAATAAATTAACATTAAAATATAAGTAACACTGAAATTTGCACTGTTTAATTAATCATGATATTATTTTTAAATTAAATTTATATAAATTTATTTATTTTTCATTACTTTTCAAATGATCTATGATTAATAATAAATTGGTTTATTTTTGGAAATAGCTTTTGTTCAAACTTTTTTTAAAAGTTTGTTTCAATATATTAAAACTATTTATATTGATTTATATTGCTATTTCTATCGCATCGTAGGTTAAGATTGGTATTTTACTGTTTTTATTCCCTTCTTCTATTTTTATTAGTCCTTCTTTTTCTAATTTATCTATAGTTGATAAAATATTGCTTATATTTTTATCAACGAGTTTAGCTAATTCTGTTAAGTTTTTTGGATTGTTTTCTTTTATTGAATTGAGTATGTCTATTTCTCCTTTGTCAAATAAGAATTTATCTCTTATTAAAACGTCTTCTTCTGTTACTTCTTCATCAAGATGGTCTTTGTAATAGTTCCAATCATCTAAATCATAATAAGCTTTCGCATCCTTAGGATTTCTTTCAACTATTCTTTCAAGTCTTTGTTTAGTCCCATATATTGCTTCTAACTCTTTTATTATTTTTTCTCCATTGGTTTTTCTTTTAAGTTTAATTTCTATCATCTTAATTCCTCTCTTAGTTCTTTTTTTATTATTTTACTATTTTTTTCAATATGGCTTATAACAATTTCTCTGATTTTTGGCTTGTTTTCTATTGTGGGGTGTTTTTTTCCACCAAGTTCGAGGTGTATGTGCATTAATCCATGAAAGTTGTCTATTCTTATACCATCAGGGAGTATTGTTATTGCCCATTCTCGTTGACTTTCTCTTATTTGGATGTCTTTGTCTAATACTTTGAATTTTTCCCTGATTTCTTTCTTCATGTATTATAATTATCGTAACTCATATATAAAACTTTTATATTTTTAACAATACAATTAAATATATCTTATTATATTATTACTTTTCATTCTCAGAAAACTCATTGAGTTGAGACTCCATAATCAATAGATATCTATTAAGGAATGTTAGATTTTTATAAGTAATAAAAGAAGTAAACCAAATAGTTTATACTAATAGTTTATAGCTCAGTTAAATCAGTAACTTAAAACTTTAACAAAACAACTAATAATTAATAGAAAAGACAAATTATTTAAATATATTAAAATAAATAATGAGTTATTACAAATATTTTAGTTTCAGGTGAATAATTAATGAATACAGAACGTTTGCTACAAACATTTTCAGAACTAGTTTCAATAGACAACCCTTCTCTTTCAGAGCGTCTTGTTTGTGATTATATCACATCTCACCTTAAAAAAATTGGATTTACTACATATGAAGATAATGTAGGAGAAGAACTTGGAGGAAACTGTGGAAATTTATATGGTTTTTTACAAGGTGATGAACCTCTAAAACCTCTTATGTTTTCTGCACATATGGATGCAGTAGAACCTTCATTAGGGAAGCAGGCAATTTTTCATGAAGATGGATCCATTACATCTGATGGTACTACAGTACTGGGAGCAGATGCTTTAGCAGGTATTTCAGCAATTCTTGAGGCTATTACAACAATTAAAGAAAATAATTTATCTCACCGTCCAATAGAAGTACTATTTTTTGTAGCAGAAGAAATATATGGGCTTGGTTCAAAGATATTTGACTATTCAATACTTAAATCAAAAGAATCATACACTCTTGATTTATCAGGAAAAGTTGGATCAGCTGCATACAAAGCACCAACACTTATTAGCTTTAACATTACAATTAAAGGAAAGTCAGGTCACACAGGATTTACTTGTGATGAAAGTATTCATACAATAGCTATTGTATCAGAAGCTATTACTAAATTAAAGATGGGTCGTGTTGATAAAGACTCCACAATTAACATAGGACTTATTCAAGGAGGATTAGCTCCAAACATAGTTCCAGATTCCTGTGAAATTAAAGGAGAAATAAGAAGTCACACACACTCTAAAGCTATTGATCTTGTAAATGAAACAATAGATGTATTTTCTAAAACTGCAAAAAAATACGGAGCAACACTTATATCTAAAGACAAGATCCATATAAAAGCTTATGAAACACCACTAAATCATTCAGTTGTAAAAAGATTTCAGAATGTTTGTGCAGAATTAAATATTTCTCCAGCATTACATTCAACATTAGGTGGCAGTGACAACAACAATATAGAAGAACATGGAATAAATGGTTTAGTTCTAGCAACAGCAATGAACAATACTCATTCCTGTGAGGAGTACAGTTCAGTTTCAGAACTTGAAAATATTACAAAAATTGTTATTAATTTAATGAGAAGTAGAGATTAATAATATTAATAATATTAATAATACTTTTTTACAACATATTACTATTTTATTCTTAAAAATACAATTCAATAATTTATTCTAAATAATTTAATCTGTTTAATCTTAAACCCATACTACAATAGTAATCATGCTTTTAAATATTTGCTTCTTTTAATTAAATTACATTATTAGGTATAACAATTAGAATTTCTTCTTAACTTGCCCATCATTTGTAGGGATATATATTTATAACAATTGTTATAATAAATCATATTAACAGTGTTATAATAAATACGTTTTATTACTGAAACAGAATTATGTTAAATGAGTATATTTATTAAAGGAGATCTTCCATAATTCATTGATTAGTTAATTGATACTTATTGGCTTATATTATGATGATGAAGTAATATTAAGTTAAAATAAGGATTATTATTTAGTTTATTGGGTTTTAAGTGATTTATCTTTGTTGATTATTTTTTAGTAAA
>NZ_LWMT01000088.1 GCF_001639265.1 Methanobrevibacter filiformis | reverse complement strand
ATGAAAACATATTATATTTAAAAATGATTAAAATAACTTTGTTTTACTATATATTTAGTTAAAACGCTTAAAAATTAATTAAATAGATTTTCAACGACTTATAGAATTATGGGACATCCCCTTAAAATAGAATAATCCAATATTTCTTTTATTGAAGCTCCTTTATTTAACATTCCTTTAAATGTTGTTTCTCCTAAAAGAACATAATGCCAGTTAGCATCCATTCTATCATCCCCCTTAAGCTGGTTGATTTTTTCAATAAATTCAAGCGTAGCTATTCTTTTAAATTGAACATTACCCGAACTAATCATATTGTCTGATTTTGTTTCAACAAGATAAATATCATTTGAAATTTTAACTATAAAATCTGGGAAATATCTTGCAAGCAATCCATCTTCTCGAATATAAGTTATTGTAGCAAAAGTGTGATAATATTCATTTATTTTTATAAAGGAATCAACTCTCCCATCAATATCAACATTTTCTATAAATAACTTTTCTAATCCTCCTTTATTTGAAGGATAAGGTAATCTATCATAAATAGACTTAGATACCTCTAATGAATAATTTTCTCTCATTCTTAATGTATCAATTTGTGAAAAGAAAATTTTATTAACTTCAGCTTCTTGAATATTAACATTTGTTTGCATTTGATAAATTTTTTTGCTGATTTCTTTAATAATATGATTAATAATAGATTTTTCAGACATTAAAAGAATTCTCCAATTTTCATTTTCTAATGGATTAAACTCTGTATTAAATAATTTATATCTAATATACTCATCAATTAATCTTACAATTTCAGCATTATTAATTTGCATTATTGGAAAAGATTTTTGACCCTTTTTAACAGATTGAAAGCTTGAAGTTATTGAATTAAGAATCTTAGAAATAAATTCATTATATGTTTCTGCAGAAAATAAATCTGCAGTAACATCATACTCTCCAAATCTTGTTCTAACTATAATATCATGAGATTCAAATTTTTCTCCTCCTTCTCCTTTAATTTTTTGAAGTGTTGATAATGGAATATTAAATGGTTCCATACCACCTAAAGATAATTCTTCTTTAGATAATATTTCCTCACGCTCCCTAAGAATAACAGGCCAATAAAAATCAAAACTTTTATAATTTTCTCTTAAGCCTACGGATATCATATCCCCTAAAGTATTTCCTGATTCTGGAGTATCTTCAACATTAATTACAACACCATCTTCTAAAAATTTATTATAAAAATCCATAAATTTAGGGTGTTCAATAATACTTAATAAATCTAAGTAATTAGAAGGCTCTTTTTTATCAACCAAAACATTTTTTCTATTTTCTTCTTTAGTATCAAAATATTCTGGTTCTCTCCACATTAATCTTAAACCACGACCAATAGTTTGTTCTAATAATATTGGTGCATCAGATGACCTAAGAGGAACAATAACACAAATATTGTTAACATCAAACCCTTCTCTAAGCATTAAAACTGAAATAATAATTTTTGGTTTTTTATAATTATCAATATTAAACAATCTTTGTTTAATTTCATTCCATTGTTTTTCTGAGACTTCTCCTTTCTTATTAGAATGAATTTCCATTATATCCTCATCATTCAAACCTTCATTTTTGAAAAATTCAGTCACATAGGGAGCTACTTGTGTATCTTCACACATTACAAGCATTTTAGGATGTTTATTTTCCAATTTAGTAAATTCCTCATCTAAAATTTTTAATTTTTTAAGTCCTGCTCTTAACATTAACCTTTGACCTTCACTAAGACCAATTACTTTTTTACCATCACGAATAGCTTTAAAATCCAAATCTATTGAGTCTATTTCCTTTCTCTTATCAATAGCTATCATCTTAACTAAACCATCCACAACAGCTTTTTTTAAATCAAAATCAACAATAATATGAGGAAAGTAATGTTTAATTTTATTTTTTCCAGTAGTATTACTAAAAGGAGTAGCTGAAAAATCAATTTGAATAAATCTATTTTGTTTATCTTTTGAAATAAAATTAAGACTTTTTTGCCATTGAACTTCTCCTATTTCCCCACCTTTTTTTATTTCATGAATATGATGTGCTTCATCATTAAAAACTACTAAATTATCTAAATCAGCTAAATATTCTATTTCGTTTCCTTTTAAAAAATTGTTATCTAAATTTTCTAAAGTATTTCCTCCAGATGTACCTGGAGAAATAGGAAGAACATTAGTTAAAACTTCTTTAGGATATTCTAATGGATTATCAATAACAATTTCTTCTTCAACACCTGCTAAAATGTGCCAGTTAGTAATAGCTATTAACCCATCTCCTGTTACTTTTGAAGATATTTCTTCTTTTTTAGCTACTGAATTCTGTACAAATGTCAAAATTACATCAGTATAATAATTAGGAATAAATAATTTTTTAAATTTATAAAAATCAGAACTTGAGAAGTTACGATTTCCTTCACTATCTTCTTTTCCAAGAAAAGCATCTAAAAGTCGATTGTATACTATTAGTCCAGGAGCGACAATTAAAAAGTTTTTTGAAAATTTTCCAGATTTTTCTGTACCATTTAAACTTTCAGCTCTTGCATTTAAATATTGCCAAATCAATATTGCATTCAATACCCACGTTTTTCCAGTGCCTGTAGCCATTTTAACAGCATACATAGGATGTTGATATTTTTGTTTACTTAAATCATCAACATCCATTTTTTGAAGGATTTCAGGATTAGTATTAAGATATAAATCCATTACATTTTCAACTTCTAAAACCTCATGAAGATAAATAATATTTAAAATAGCTTGTTTTTGCCCTTTATGAAAATTAATATCTCTTATATAAACAAAATTTTCATTAAACCAGTGCTTTAAAAGATCTTGAGTAACCGGGCTCACATTATCTAAAAATGAACCATTATCCCATGCTTTATTAACTTCCTCACTTAAAAAGTTAGCCATATCCAAAGGATTTTTCCCTGTACCTTTAATTTGTTTAGCCATAAAATACCTCCGTTATTTAAATTTAAATGTAGTTGCACTTTCAAATCCAAATACATCAATAGCTTTAACACAAACTGTTCTTGGGTAATCTAATTTAGGAACATTTAATCTAGCTTTTTTAACAACATTATATGGGTCATTATCATTAGTTGTATTTTGCCTATAGTCTTGCCATTTACTCCTAAATACTTCCCCATCATAATCTGGATCAATACTCCAATATTCAATTAAAGATAAAGGTTCCTTTGCAATAACATCACTAAGCTTTTTCTTATTTTTATCATCTAATGGCAACGCATCAGGAGATAATAAAACATAATTATCCAATTCTACAATTAATTCTTCATTTTCAGTGTCATAACTCTTTAACTCAGGACTTTTAATTTTAAGATATTGTAAAGATGAAAATCTAATATTTCCAGAGTCAATTAATTTTTTAGCATTTGATTTTGTTTTAAGTTGATCTAATAAATCAGGAGGAATAACAAGAACTTCTAAATTTTTATCATTTAATTGTTGAATATCCTGACCTATAGACTGGACAAAGTTCCATCCTAAAACAACAACTTTTTTCCATCCTCCTTTATATGTATTTCGAAGCCTTTGAGCTTTAACTAAAGTATTATATCCTGTCATTTTAGAAGGAGAATCTACATAAATAAGCACAGCTGTTAAGTTAAGGATTTAATCGATTCTATAGAATTGCCTTAAATTAAACATTGCTTCTTTATTTTTTTCTTATTTCAGAAACTTCTTCTACAATTGGTTCTATTTTTTCTTGGTGGGGTTT
>NZ_LWMT01000087.1 GCF_001639265.1 Methanobrevibacter filiformis | reverse complement strand
CATATCCATAGCTATATAATTATTATATTATTAATAAAAGTTTAAACTATAATTCTGGAAATTATATAAATTTTAGGGATTTTTTTAAACTGTAATTTTTAAAAAACAATATATCTAATATTTTAATAGCTAAAATAATTTAATTAATTACAAATAGTTTAAATTTTTTAGTAATTAATTAGATGGTGGTTTAAATGTTAACACCCGTTCAAAAAGAAATATTACAAGCTTTGATTAACCTGTATCAAACATCTAATGGAAACTCTATTAAAGGCGAGGACATAGCTAATATTGTACGTCGAAATCCTGGTACAATAAGAAATCAAATGCAATCTTTAAGAAATTTAAATCTTGTAAAAGGAGTTCCTGGACCTCGTGGAGGATATAAACCAACAATTGAAGCATATCATACATTGAATATTTCTGTGGCAGATAATGAATCAAAAGTACCTATTTCTATAAAAGGAAATGAATTAAAAGATATCTCAGTAGCAAGAATAGAGTTCGCAAGTATACCTCATCCTGGAGAATGTGAAGCGGTTGTTAAAGTCTTAGGAAACATTAAAGGTTTAAATATAGGAGATAATATTGTTATTGGTCCAACACCAGTTAATAAACTTGGAATATCTGGAGTTATTGTAGGTAGGGATGATATGGACAATATTGTTTTATTGGATACTAAAACAATAAGGAGCATTCCTAAAAAAACTGTTATAGAAGTAGCTTCATTAAATATAATTTCAATTAATCACGACCAATCAACAAGAGATGTTGCTAAAGTATTTTCAGATGAATCAATTGAAGGTGCACCAGTTTTTGAAAATGACAACATAATTGGTATTATAACTGTAAATGATGTTGTTAAAGCCATAGCTAACTCAAAAGAAGATTTATCTGCAAAAGATATAATGTCTGGACCAGTAATTAAAGTAAAAAGTGAGGTCATGATATCTGAAGCTATTGATATTATGCACAGCAATAATTTTGGAAGACTTGTTGTCATGGATGATAATAAATTAAAAGGAATTATCACAAGAACAGATATAATTGATACTATAACTACTTTAGATTAGCATTTAATCACTGATTTCGCAAAATAGAAAATTTTGCAAAATCTCATTACACTCACTAAACTTAGCATCATGTTTTATAGTGGAACTTCCATCAACCTTAAATTTAAGAAAATTCGATGAATGGAATTTAGTTTAAATCTATTAAACTCTTTATTTTCTTGACTTAAATAATTGTTATATATACTTATAATATTTTGAATAAGACAGTTTTTTAAGTTTTTTATTTATATTTAATATATTTTTTTCATGATTTTTATTATTGCAATATTTTTATTGCAATAAATATTTTTATTGTAATATATTTATAGCTCATGTACTTTTTACTATTTTGTGATGTCTATGAAAGTTAATCAAATGAAAGTTAAAGAAAAAATGACTGTTCAACAATTAATCGATGAATTTTCATTATCTGGAGTTTTAGGAGCTGGAAAACTTGCTAAAGCTTCTAATTTACTTGCAGAAATGATAAAAGATGAGGAAACTGCTGTTTTTTTAAGCCTCGCTGGACCACTTGTTCCTGGAGGAATGAGAAATATAATAGCTGACTTAATTAAAAATAAACAAATAGATCTTTTAATTACAAGTGGGGCAAATATAACTCATGATCTTTTAGAATCTTTTGGTGGAAATCATTATAGTGGTTTGGGCTTTGATGATGAAAAGTTAAACCATGGAGGGATTGGCAGAATTGGGGATGTTTACACAAAATCCACTGATTTTGAAGTTTTTGAGAAGAAAATAGCTATTATATTTAATAAAATATATGAAAAAGTTGGAAGTAATCCTATTTCAATTAAAGATTTTTTACATAATATTGGATCTTTTATTGAAGATAAAAACTCTATTTTAAAATTAGCAAATCAAAATAATATTCCTATTTTCGCTCCAGGTCTTATTGATAGTATGTTAGGATTACAATTATGGATGTTTAATCAAGAAAACAATCTAATTTTAGACGCTACTGGAGATATGGATGATTTATCTAATATTGTATTTGAAAATGAAAAAGTAGGTGCTGTACTTTTAGGTGGAGGTCTTCCAAAACATTATACATTGGCTTCTAATTTGTTAAAAGGAGGAGTAGATTCAGCTATTCAAATAACGATGGATAGGGCTGAAACAGGCAGCTTAAGTGGAGCACCATTAGAAGAAGCTAAATCATGGTCTAAAGCTAAATGTGGGTCTAATTTAGTTTCAGTAGTAGGGGATGTCACAATATTATTCCCTCTAATTCTCGCAGGAGCTTTAGATAAAATAAGTTAATTAAATTAAAAGGAATAAAATAAATATATTTGTATATTGTCATCAATGATAAATGACAAAATATTTGTAAAATATTTATCGATAATTTAAATTAATGTTGTCATCAATGATAAATGACAAAATATTTGTAAAATAAAGAAAAAGATGAAAAGAAAAAACCAATCCAAACCTTAAATTATGGAAAGAACTTGACAAAAAATGTTCACATGTATTTTAATTGGATTTTGTAAAATGAAAAAATTTATTTATATTATTTTTTAATCGTCTAAATCAATACCTAATTTTCCTAAGGCTCTTCCAAAGAATACAGTTATAATAACAGCTATTATAGTTACTACAATTGCATAAACCACCATACTGAGAACAGCAGAGCCTTGCTCTAGGAACTGTTTAATTATTGCTTGAATAGCAGAATTCCAAGCTAAACCTGCAACTAATGCAAATGCGGTGGTGATTAGTTTTCCTAATGTTTTTAAAGTTTCAACTTTTACAGTATTTACCATTTTTTCACTCTATTTTATTTTTTTATTATTTTTATCTACTAATTTTATTTTTAAATATTTATTAGATAATTTATATTTATAATATTTTTGTTTTATAATTTAATATTTAACTATTAATATGTTCATTATTATATATATTTCCTGTTATTTATCATATATTCATAATCATTTTATATTTTTAGTTGAATATTATTTTGAGTTATCCTCATTCTTAGCTAAAAAATGAAGTTTTTAATGGCTGTTTCTGGATCTTCTGATTCATAAATAGATCTTCCAACTATAAGTGCATCTGCATAATTTAAAGTCTTTTTTGGGTCTCCTCCTTGTGTTCCAACTCCTGGAGATATTATAAATGAATCTTTTCCAACAATATCTCTTATTTGAGATAATCTTTCTAATCTTGTTGAAGGTGCAACATAGTTTTTAATGTTCATTTCAACTCCCATTTTTGCAATATCATCGGCAACAGGTTGTAGGAACTTTTTTGCTCCAGGATGGGACATTTCAGTTAGTAAAAATATGTCTTTTTCATATTCCTCTGCTTTTTCTTTTGTTGCTATTATGCTGTCACTTCCTACAAATCCATGAACAATAAGATAATCTGCTCCAGCTTTAAATGTTAAATCAGCTATTTTTTCATTGGTTTCAGGTATATCTGCCACTTTATAATCACATATTACATTAAAGTCGAAATTTTCTTTGAATATATTTATTGTTGATAATCCTTCAGATAATGTTAAGGGATATCCTATTTTAATAGTATTTATATAATTTGATATCTCTTCAGATAGATCATATGCATCAAGTATGTTCATTAAATCCATAGCCAGTATTATATTATTTTTAACTCTCATCATTGTCCTCTTGTTAATTAATTGTTACTTATTAATTAATAGTTATTTCAATTATATGTTATTGAAATTTCCATGATTTTATTATTTTGTTGAATATTATTTTGGTATTATTAATTATATAATATTCTTTAACTAATATTTTACTATTTTACTATTTTATTGAATATGTGTAATAAGTTAGTGTTAAGTACTTAGAAAACTTTTCAAATTAATTCAAATAAACTTTATATTTTATCCTTCTTATTTTATAAAAATAGAAATACTTAAATATCATGTTTCACTATTTTATTTTATCAAGTTAATTTTACTTGATTTAAATTTAATTTTAATAGTTTTATTGAATTAATATAATTAATGGAATGATGTAAATGCATATTATTGAAGGATTTTTACCATGGTATTGGTGCGTATTTTGGTTTGTATTATCAATACCAGTTGTCGTTTATGGAATAATTAAAATTAAAAAAGTTACAGATGAGATACCTGAATCTAAATCTTTATTGGCTGTTAGTGGAGCATTTATGTTTATTTTATCTTCACTTAAAATTCCATCAGTAACAGGAAGTTGTTCACATCCAACTGGAAATGGATTAGGGGCAGCAATATTTGGACCAGCAGTGACTGCAGTTTTAGGAACTATTGTTCTTATTTTCCAAGCATTATTACTTGCTCATGGAGGAATAACAACATTGGGGGCAAATGTGTTCTCAATGGGTATTGTTGGACCATTAGTAGCATGGTTAGTTTATACTGGGCTAGTTAAAGCTAAAATATCCAGTAGGATAGCTATTTTCTTTGCAGCATTTTTAGGTGATTTGTTAACTTATGTCACAACTTCAATCCAGCTTGCTTTAGCATTTCCACAACCAAGTTTTGGAGCAGCTCTTGGAATGTTTTTAGGAATCTTTGCTGTAACACAAATACCATTAGCTATTACAGAAGGTTTAATTACAGTTGTTATTTGGAATGCAATTTTATCTTCAAAATCAACTCTTCTTAAAAAATTAAAAATTTTAAATCCAAATCATAATGAATCAGGTGATTTGTAATGAAAACTAGAAATATGAACATTATATTACTTGCTTTAGTGGTAATTTTGTCTATTATTCCTTTAGCAATGTACTCTGGTTTAGGTGAAGATGAAGGATACTTTGGTGGTGCAGATGGTGCTGCAAGTGATGTTATTGAAGCAAGTGGATATGAACCATGGTTTCAATCGTTATGGGAGCCTCCAAGTGGAGAGATTGAAAGCTTGTTATTTGCACTTCAAGCAGCAATAGGAGCAATAATAATAGGATATTTCTTAGGCTATTGGAGAGCCGAAGCTAAACACCAAAAGGATGATTAAATAATTATTTAAACATTATAAAAACAAATAATTAATAATATTAATTAAATTAGGTTAATAACTTAGATTAGTAAATTTAATTAGATTATTATATAATTATATTAATAAAATAATTATATTGATAAAAGATGATAAAATGGCTTTAGATATTGATTTCATTGCACATAATAGTAATTTAAAGAATTTTAATCCTAATTTTAAGGTATTAATTTCATTTATTTTCATACTTGTGACTTTAATAGCTAATTCGCCTATTGTATCACTTATAATCTTTGCTGCAACAGCTATTTTAATAATTTTAATAGCTAAAACTCCAATTAAAGATTATCTACAATTTATTTCAATTCCTCTTTTATTTTCAATTATAACTTGTACTTTCATGTTATTCTTTTTGGGAAGTGGAGAAATTATTTACAATACTGGAATATTTAATATAACTATTCGGGAAGACTCATTAAACTTAGCATACTCAACTTTTTTAAGAATAGTAGCTTGTTTTCAGGCCTTAGGATTTTTAACTTTGACAACACCAATAATGGAGACTTTCAATGTTTTATCTAAATTGAAAATACCTAAAATATTTCTTGAAATATCTATGTTAATGTATAATTCCATTTTTATATTTTTAAAACAGTTTGAATTAATGACAAACTCTCAAAAAACAAGACTAGGTTATAATGGAGTAAAAAATAGCTATAGGTCTCTAGGATTATTAGTATCTAATCTTTTTATAAAATCATTAAATAGAAGTGAAGCACTTCAAAATTCTCTAGATTCACGATGTTATGGTGGAGAATTTCCAGTTTATGAAAAGTAGTCATTATATCCTGTATTTTACTTTTATCTATTAATTTTATTTATTAATTATATATTACTTTATTTATCTTTATTTATTATTTTTATGAATTTATATTCAAATAAAACTAGAGTAATACTAAGTATATAAACAAATTAAAATTATGTAATACTTTAAAAAATTAGATATTATTTATTTAAACTCAATTAAAATAAGTTGAGGATATTTATGGAAAACAAGTCATTTGTAATGATTATTGGAATTTTATCAGGATTATTATTTGGTATTGCAACACCATTTAGTAAAATCCTTTTATATGATGTGAATCAATTTCAGTTAGCAGGATTACTTTATTTGGGTTCAGGGTTATTTACAATTCCATTACTAATTAAAAATTATTCAAAAAATAGCTATAAAAGAGAAAACAAACATAAAGTTTCTTTAAATAATCTTAATGTGCATCATATAGTTAATCATAATAATATTAACATTCTATGTATTTTAATCTTTGGGGGAATATTAGGTCCTTTATTTTTAATGTTAGGATTATTTGCAGGAAGTGCAACATCCACTTCAATATGGTTAAATATGGAACTTGTAATTACAGCTATTTTAGGATTTTTAATATTTAATGACAATTTAGATAGGTATACTAATTTAGGATTAATATTTACTTTTATATCTGGATTAATAATATCTTATGATGGAGGAACAGCTAATATTGTCTCAGTTATTTGCATAATAATAGCCTGTTTCTGCTGGGGAATTGATAATCAACTAACTTCTATTGTAGATAATTATTCAATTGAGTTTATAACCTTTTTAAAGGGAATAGTTGGTGGAGGAATAAATTTAACAATAGGGTTAATAATAGCTAATTCTTTAATAGCTATTGATCTTGTGATTTATGGGTTACTTCTTGGAATTGTTTCTTATGGAGTAAGTATTCTTCTTTTTGTTAGATCTGCTCAGAATTTAGGAGCTACAAGAAGTCAAATACTATTTTCAACAGCCCCATTTTGGGGAATATTGTTCTCAATAGCTATTTTACATGAACCATTTAGCATTAAAACTCTATTTGCCATGGCTTTTTTAGTGGCTGGTTTAATAGCTATTAATATATTAGTTCATGAGCATGACCATAAACATGAAGAGATTGAACATATTCATTCACATTCTCATGATGATGACCATCATGAGCATAAACATGAATCAGATAATGAATTAAAAGATAAAAATCATATCCATCATCATACTCATAACCCCATTACTCATAGACATAGACATTTTCCAGATTTACATCATAGACATAAGCATGATAATTGATATTTTATAAATCAGGTCATTATAACAAATAAAAATATTATAATATCTTAGAATATTATAACAAATGAAAATATTATGATATCTTAGAATATTATAACAAATAAAAATATTATTATAAATTTAAGTTCCTTAATTTTTTTAAAATTAGATATAGTATCTTTAAAATCACTATTAGCTAAGATAATGTCTTTAATTTATAGTTTTTATTAATATTTTTTAGTTAATAAAAATCTGCTTATTGAGTAATAATCAATGACAAAACTTATTTATAACTTAATTAAAACATTATATTAATAAAAAATCAATTAATATTATTAATAAAAACATTTTGAGATAATTTAAGATAAATATTTAATATTAATAAAAGTATTTCTTATGCTTAAAATGCTTATTTCTTTGAATAACTTTTAATCAAACTTTTTTAAAAGTTTGTTTCAAATAATAAAATCATTTAATACTAAAAATATTACTGGCGAGAATATAATGAAAATTATTGAAGCAAAGGATATAGTTTATAAATATCCTGATGGTACAAAAGCATTGGATAATATTAATTTTGCTGTGGAAAAAGGAGATATGGTAGCTTTACTTGGACCTAATGGCGCTGGAAAATCCACTTTATTCTTACATTTTAATGGGATTTTAGAACCTTCTAGTGGTGAAATAGATGTGGATGGTGAAAAACTTAATTATAAAAAAAAATCACTCCTAAGAGTTCGACAGTTCGTAGGGATTGTTTTTCAGAATCCTGATGATCAGTTATTTGCCCCTACTGTTGAAGAAGATGTTGCTTTTGGTCCATTGAACATAGGATTAACTCAAGAAGAAACAAAAAAAAGAGTTAAAGATTCTTTAAGAAAAGTAGGCATGGAAGGTTTTGAAAAAAAACCACCTCATCACTTAAGCGGAGGTCAGAAAAAAAGGATAGCTATTGCGGGAATATTAGCAATGGATCCTAAAGTAATGATACTTGATGAACCAACATCAGGACTTGATCCTAAAGGTGCATCTAAAATTTTAAAGTTACTTTATGAGTTAAATGCAGAGGGGATGACCATAATCATATCTACTCATGATGTAGATCTTGTTCCAATTTATGCAAAGAATATTCATGTTATTAAAGATGGAAAAATCATTAAAAAAGGATCACCTCATGAAGTTTTTGATGATGTTTCAGTAATTAGAAAGGCAGACTTAAGACTCCCAAGAATAGCTCACTTAAGTGAAATATTAGATAAACAAGATCATTTTAAAATGTCTGATTCATATCCATTAACAATTGGAGAAGCCCGAAAGTCATTTATGGAGTTTATTGATAAATAATAATCAATATATATTAAATATAAATATAATATTTTAATAATCTTATTTCATTCTATTTTTTAATTAATATGTTCTGTTTATTTATTTTGATTATATACTTAGGATTTATTTTCATTTTGTTCATTTTGATAAAAATTTAAATAAGTTAATGTGATATATATAATTAGAATAAATTAAGTAATCAGAATAAGCTATTTAAATATTGTTTATTTTTTTGACTTATACTTAATTTAGTGTCATTTGTTATAATAGTACATTTAATTTATATATTGAGGGATGGATTAATGAAAAAAATAGGGATTTGTGATACAACATTTGCTCGCTTTGACATGGCAAGTGCAGCCATTGAAGAATTACAAAATAATGCAACGGATTTGAAGATTATTCGCTCTACTGTTCCAGGAGTTAAGGATTTGCCTGTTGCTTCTAAAAAATTAATTGAAGAAGAAGGTTGTGAGATTGTCATGGCTCTTGGAATGCCTGGACCCATGAGTAAAGATAAAACATGTGCTCACGAAGCATCAACTGGTCTTATTAATGCTCAACTAATGACTAATACCCATATTCTTGAAGTTTTTGTCCATGAGGATGAGGAAATAAAACCTAAAGAATTAAAGATATTAGCTGAAAACAGAGCAAGAGACCATGCTCAAAATCTCATTAAAATGGTTTTTAAAAGTAAATTAATGAGGAAAGAAGCTGGAACTGGTGTAAGAGAAGGTAAAGAAGACGTGGGCTCATTATAATATTTATATTTTAATAGCTATTCAATTAGATTATGATTAATAGCTATTTAACTTAAACTACTATAATTTAGTGATTATTATCTTTATTATTGAAAATGTAATTATATGCATCGTATATTTAAAAATAATATCATATTATAATAAATATAAATTAGTTTTATTTACTATTTATATAAAAAATTTTATATTTCAATAAAGTTTATTTAATATAAAATATAAATAATAATATGTCAATAGAATCTATTTATAGTATTTTATTTATAGTATCTTCTTTGTAATATCTGTCTATTTTAAATTAAATGCTATAAATTAGCCTTAATTACGAGCAATTATGGATTACGAGTTTTAGTTTGTTTAATTGATATCATGTCATCCTCAAAAAATAATATAGAAATAGCTAATAATTCAAAAAATAATAATCTTTTAAGTACTGGAGATAAATCTGTATTTCTTGTTATTCCAGCTTATAATGAAGAGAACGCACTTGGAAATCTTCTTGAAAATTTAGTTAGATTTGATTATAAAATAGTTGTAGTTGATGATGGATCTAAGGACGAAACTTATTTAATAGCTAAATCTATCAAAGAAAAATTCCAAAATAATATATTTTTATGTAAACACTTAATTAATCGAGGAGTTGGAGCAGCAACAAAAACAGGAATGGAAGACGCACTAATTCATGGTGCCAAATACATAATAACCTTTGATGCTGATGGTCAGCATGCTATTGAAGATATAGAAAAAGTTACTAAGGCTTTAATTGAAAACAGAGCAGATGTAGTTATTGGATCAAGACCTTTTAAAGATATGCCCTTTTCAAAAAGAGTTGCAAACATGATAATGAATTTTATAACTCTATTATTCTACAAAGTAGCTGTTAAAGATTCCCAGTCTGGTCTCAGAGGTTATGATGCTCTTGTTATTCCAAAATTAAATATTCACTCAGATGGTTATGGTGCACTTTCTGAATTCACAAGAGAAATTAAAAAGAATAATTTGAAACTTGAAGAAGTTGAAATAACAACTATTTATACTCCTGAAACACAAGCAAAAGGAACTAATGCAATTGTAGGATTTAAAATATTTGTTAAAATGGTTAGAGATATTTTTAGATAAATCATATTATCTAAATTATGAAATAAATTAATTCTAAAAGGAGGTATATAATATTTTAGAAAATATAATGTTATATCAGATTTTAGTCATAATTGTAGCTATAATAGCAATAGCAATAGCTTTTAGAAGTTTTAAAAACACCCGAGTTTCACTAACAACTTTTATTTTATGGGTTATTTTATGGTTGGTTTTAATTGTATTTACAGTTTTACCAGAATCAAGTGCAATTCTTGCAAATATCTTCGGGATTCAACGTGGACTCGATGTACTGATTATTTTTGCATTAATTGGAGCATATTATTTAATATTTAGACTTTTCATTAAACTAGAAAAAATTCAACAAAATTTAACAGAACTAGTTCGATTCATAGCTATTGAAAATGAAAAAGAAGATAGTTTAAATGATGATGATTAATAAAATATATAATTTATAACTATTATTATATCATCTAATAAACCATATTATCCATTTCTTGTATATATTCTATTATTTACTTTTCTGCTACTTTTTTATAGAGTTCTATAAGTTGCTTTGATATTTTTTCTTGTGAGTGTTCATTTACAAACTTAAGATTAGAATCAATATCTATATTGAATGTTCTTTTTTTCAAATCTTCAGCTAAATTATTTTTACTACTAAGAAATGTTCTTTTTTTCAAATCATTAGGAATAAATGCATCTTCAAGAGTTATAACAGGTAAAGAACATGCCATTGCTTCAACAATTGGTAATCCGTAACCTTCCATGATGGAAGGGTAGACAAAAAGGTCTAGTGAATTATAAAAATCATTTAAATCCTCATCTGGAACAAATCCTAAAAATTTAACCCGCTTGTCACCTTTAGCTATTTCTTTTAAATATTGGTCCTGATTTCCAGTTCCTGCAATTAATAGTTGTGAATTTTTCATATCTGCTTTTAAAAAATTTTTAATTAAAATATCTACTCTTTTTCTTTTATTTAAAAGTGAAACTGTTCCAATTGTATAAATATCATTTTTCAAGCTAGTTTTTGTGTATAAATCATCACGTATTGGGTCTCTTACAATGTTAATATTGCTGTAATCAATGCCACAATAATCATTTAGTTCATTAGCAGTTTCTTGAGAAATAGCTATTATTTCTTTAGATTTAATAGCTTTTTTCATAGTAATTGTGTAATAAATTCCAAAAGGTTTAGATAAAATCCCACTATGTATCATTTCAGGCATTTTTGTAAGTAATAAATCATGGATTGTAACAACTGTTTTATCTTTATTTAACCATAATGCTTCAATTGGTGAAATTGCATGGTAAACATCAGCTTCTTTTATTTTAAATGGGATTTCAATTAATGAGTAAAATAAGTAATCTAAATGTCCTAATTTTCCAATAGGTCCATTTTTATAAAGTATACTGTCTGCTTGAGATAGAGTGTTTATATTAATTTCTTTATTGTTTTTAAGGCTTTTCAAAACCATTGCAGAAACAGCTCCAACTCCTCCATTCCGTGCATCAAAAAAACGTGAAACTAAATTAACATTAATCATATTACCATTTTACCTTTTGTTAATTTTCATGAAAATATTTATAGTATTGATTGTGAACATGTAATGTATTTAAAAATTATTTTAATATTAATTGTATATTATTTTAATATTTTATATGATCCATATTTTATTTTATATAGTCCATATTTTATTTTATACTTTTAATTTATGTATATTTTAGTTAAAATATTTTTCTATTTATGAACAAAATAAACTCATGCAAAAATTTAATTATGTAGCTGATTATTTTATCGATATATTTTTATATGAATGATGTATTAAAGTTAAATATATGGGTAAACAAGTAAAAATTGTTTCATACTTATACTGAGGTGTGAAAATAAATAAATTGAACAGATATTCATTCTTTAAGATTATTTGCATGTTATTAACCATATTTATGATCTCAACAATTGTAGGATCAGTTTATGGAGAAACAACAGATAATAGGTCTTCTCAAATTCATGATATAAAAGTTAATTACAAAATTTCTTACTTTGATAATAAAATTGGAGGTGATGTAGTAAAAAATTCTAAAATAAACAAATACATGCCTAAAAAAGATCTTTCTAAAAAAATTGTGAAATTATCAAAGAAAGGCTCTGTGATTTTGAAATTTGGAGATGGTGAGGGTCCTAAGGTTCTTTTATGTGCAGGTATTCATGGTAATAAACCTGCAGCTAATATAGCAACACTTAGATTAATAGAAAATATAAAAAATAAGAAGATTAAAGGTACTCTTTACATAATTCCTTTTATTATTCCGAAAGATACTGCAAAAAACACTAGATATTGGTATTACTCTAAAAAAAGAACTGCTGTTGATCCAAACAGAGTGGTTTATATTAATGGAACACCTGGAAATAAGATAGTTAAATTTGCTGAAAAAAATAAAGTAAATTATATTGTTGATATTCATACAGGTGGAGGATTATATTCCTATAAACGAGGATTTATATTTGTAAATCAAAAACTTTCAAAAAAAGAATCTAAATGGATTAAATATATAAAAAAAAGTAGAAATCCATACATCTCCTACACACCTCGAGGAGGATCAATAAGATCTTATAGTAAAAGTAAAAATATAACTACAATTACTCTTGAGGTTGAAAGAGACAGAGGGTCTACTTCATATTGGTCAAATGTAGAATTAAAATTATTAACGGTTGCATGTAAATATTTTAAATTCTTTTGAGGATTAATCATGGTTATGAAAAATTGAGTTGATAATAGTTGATAATTTTTTTTCCAAATTTATAAAATCTATAGTTCCAATTTTAGTATTATATTTAGTTCCAATTTTAGTATTATATTTAGTTCCAATTTTAGTATTATATTAATATATGATTTTTTAGATTTTTGATATTATATATGGGTAATAGGAGAAGATACTTATGAAAAGTTGGTTTACTTCAATTATTTTAATATTTTTAATAATATTTTCCTTTATTGTTTTAATTGATTCAGTTAATGCTGTTAGTACTATTAATGGCAACTTTGAGGAGGGTAAGAATATAGTTTCTCAAAAAGATGTTCTAAGAACATCTAAAATAGTTTATAAACATATAATCAATAAAGAAAAATTGCCTAATAATGTTATAGTTTCTGGGGAGAAATATTCTACTACTGAATTTATGTATATGATGTCTAAAACCATTAAAAACAAATATAATGGATTTAAAAATGATATTGTTATTAAAAAAAATATTAGAAATCCGAGTAAACCTTCAGGTTCTAAAATTGATGGAAAAATAACTTCTAAATCTATGTATAATTATTCAAAAGCTATTATTGCATATATTGATAAAAATAACCGAGCTCCTAATTATGTTAAAACTACACTGGGAAAGATGAGTTATCAAACTACAGTATTAGGACTTTCTAAAATTTTAAGTAAAACTACAACTAATAGAAAGTTACCTTCAAAAATTACTGTAGATGTTCCAAAGAATTGTCCTGTTAATAACAATGGTCATTCTATTAACTTATTTAGTAAATATAAAGGAGATTCCAAAAGAAAATATCTTGCTTCCACTAAAAATGCACCTGCAAAAAATAAATATATAAAGAATTTAGCTAAAAAAATCACTAAAAAATCTAAAACAAAAATAGAGAAAGCCGAAGCTATTTTTAATTGGGTTAAAACAAATATTAAATATTCAAGATATAGTAATACTAAATATGGTGGTAAAAAAACAATCAAATATCGTGAAGGAAACTGTGTTGATAATACTCATGCCATAGTATCCTTAATGAGAGCAAGTGGAATTCCTGCAAGATATGTTAATGGAAGATGTAAATTTACAAAAGGAGCATTAGCTAAAGTTACTGTATCTCATGTATGGGGACAAGTTCTTATTAACAACAAATGGTATGTAGTAGACGGAACATATAGGAGTAATAGGCTGGGCTATGTAGCTAATTGGAAAACTAATTCTTATAGTCTTTATGGAATTTATATTAATATTTAATAATATAGAATTATTACCAAATTTGTTCTTATATATTCTTATATATTCTTACATAGAAATAATTATTAAGTATAAAATAGATAATTAAAATGAAGTGATTTTATTATTTATTATAAAATTATAAAATTATTATCCTATTGGAATTTTATTTTTATTTTATTTTCAAGTATTCTTAAGATCTTGAATAAATTTTAATAAACTATGCAAATAGATGCAAATATTTATTATTTGTATTATTGTTTTTATTAGTATATTTTACATGGTGAGAATTTAATGTTATATTTTAAAGGTTGTACTGCACGAGAAAGGTTAAATAACATATCTAATTCAGTAGAAAGTATTTTAAAGCTATTTAATATTGATTATGAAACTTTGGATGATGAAGGATGTTGTGGCTCAGTTCTTCTTAGAACTGGATTTGTAGATGAAGCTAAAGAGTTAATAGAAAAAAATGCTCTTGAATTTAAAGGTAAAAAGATTTTAGTATCTTGTGCAGGTTGCTATAAAACACTAAAACAGGATTATTCAGATATTTTAGGTGAGAATTTAGAAGTAATTCATATTTCTCAATTTTTAAAAGAGTTAATTGAAAATAAGGAAATAAAAACAAAAGGTATTAATAAAAATAATTTAAAAGTAACTTATCATGATTCTTGTCATTTAGGGAGACATATGGGAGAATATGAAGCTCCACGGGAAGTAATTAATCATTTTGCTGATTTATGTGAAATGGTAAACAACAAAGAAAAGGCTAAGTGTTGCGGTTCTGGAGGAGGAGTTAAATCTGCTTATCCTGAAATAGCAAAAATAATAGCTAAGTCAAGAGTCAAAGAAGCAGAAGAAACAGATGCAGAATTATTAATTACTACTTGTCCATTTTGTAAACTGAATTTAGATGAAAATTTTAATCTAAAAGTTATTGATTTATCAGAATTCGTTTTAAATGAAATTAACAGTGAAAACAGTAAAAATAACGAGGAGAAAAATTAAATGGACCCTAAAGAATTAGAATCAATGAGGAAATCCTTTAAAACAGTGGAAAATAAACAAAATCTATTAAAAAATAATCCTCAAATCCTAAAGTTTAAAGAAGAAGTTCAAGAAATTAAAAAGAACACAATTAATCGAAATAAAGAACTTCAAGAAATAGCTATTAACTCATTTAAAAGAAATGATATTAATGTATTATTTGCAAGTGATGGTAAGCAAGCACGAGACATTATATTCGATATTATAAGTCAAGAAGATGAAACAATAATAGCTAAATCAAAGTCAAACACTTTAGGAGAAATTGGTGTAAGTAAATATCTTGGAGATTCTAGAATTGAAGTTGTTGAAACAGATCTTGGAGATCGTATACTTCAACTTAAAGAGAACAACAATAAACCTACTCATCCAACAGGACCTGCATCTCATTTAAATGTTGCTCAAATAACTGAAATAATTAATAATTCTATGAATCTGAACATTAAAGCTAATGCAAAAGATATTATGGAGGTTGTAAAGAAAGATGTTAAAGAAAAAATAGCTAAATGTAATATTGGGTTAAGTGGAGCTAATGCAATAGCTGCAGATGAAGGATCATTAGTTTTTATTCATAATGAAGGAAACATATCATTATTATCTCTTTTAAAAATTCATATTGTTGTAGTTGGGATAGATAAGATAGTGAATAATATTGAAGAAGCAATTAAAATAGCTAAACTTGAAACTGCTTATGCAACTGGTAGTTTAATAACTTCTTATATTAATATTGTTTCTGGACCTTCTAAAACAGCAGATATTGAAAAAATCCTGCTTAAAAATATGTATGGAGCAGAAAAAGTAGTTCTTATACTTTTGGATAATGGTAGAGTAGAGGCTATTGAAAATGCCAAAGAATGTATGTGGTGCATTGGATGTGGTAGCTGTATAGTCACATGCCCTGTTTATAGTGCTATAGGTAATGATTTTGGATTTAACAACTATCTTGGCGGTCGTGGAGTTGTTATGAGTAAATTTATTGAAGATAGTAAAACCAGTTTTGATTCAGGATTATATAAATGCACACTTTGTGGTTTATGCACTTTAAACTGCCCTGTGTCTATCCCAACAAGTCAAGTTATGGAAAAAATCCGTGAAATGTCTAACAATGAAGATTTATCCATAAATAATCATGAAACTATAAAAGAAAATATAAAAAATAAAGGATCTCCTTATTAATTATTTGACATATATTTATTTTATCTTGAAATTTCTTATTTTTACAATATTTATCCTATTTTTTCAACATAAACCATAAAATATATAAACATCTATTGACATAAGTTATAATTAGTTAAACAAAAAATTGTATTTAAAAAATATATAATATATGATGCCATTATGGGGGCTTTAATAATGTTAGCTTATGGAGAGGAAATTATAACAAATGAGACTCAATTTGAAAATACACATTTGATAGAGTCAATAAAGGACATTAAAAATAATATATATGATAAATTGTTTAATGAAGGGATAAAATATTATGAAACACACACAATTATTGTAAAAAATGTTCATATAATAAACACTCAAGGATTCTTCCTTAAGTTTGCACTTAGAAATTTATCTCATATTGTTGGTCGCAGTATAAAAAATGATGTTCATCAATATGAAATTGTAAATAAAGAAACAATCACAACTTTAAGAAACCTAAGATTTAGAGATAATGGAATAATCATTGAATTATTTAATAAAAATAGCTATTTTGATTTAGCAAATAGAAACACTGATGATTTTAAAAGAATATATTGGAAAGACATAATTAATTGCGAAGAAAATGATTCTTCAGTTACAGAAGTTAATTTAAATCTCAGTAATGGTTCTTCAGTCAAAATACAACCAATTCTTAACTTCATAAACACAAATTCTGAAAATTATGACTATTCAGACATACAAAGCATCTTTTGCGAAATCATTAATGAAAATAGCAAAGGAAAATTTGAGAATTAAATTTTAAGTACTCATAAACAGTTAAATATCTATTAATCTTTATTACTAACTATTTTTTCTCTTTTTATCCTTTTTATCAATAATTTATAATATTTTACAGCTAATTTTTTTTATAATAATGTGATTATGTATTTAAATAGCTATGAAATCACTTATTTGTGAATTATTTTATAATTATTCCAAATAATATTCCAATTTATATTTCGAGTAGTATTTTAAATTTTATTATATTAATATTATCTATAACTATAGTAATACTATTTAATTCTATCTGTTTTCCTATTTTTTCTATTTTTAGTAATTTATTTATACTTTGATAATAATTTTTATATAATCATAATCTTAACCGTATTTTTAATCAGGTGAAATCTTGAAAAAAGCTATTTTTCCATTTACAGCTATTGTATGTCAAGAAGATATAAAAAAAGCATTAATTTTAAATGTAATTAATCCTTCAATTGGTGGTGTATTAATACAAGGCAGTAGAGGGACTGGAAAAACAACTGCTGTTAGGTCAATAGCCAATTTACTTCCTGAAATTGAAATGGTTGAAAATTCTCCTTTTAATTGTGAATATAAAGATAATTGTACAATATGCTCATTATGCCAAAATCAAGTTAATATTATTAAAACACCAATAAAAATAGTTGAACTTCCACTTGGAGCAACTGAAGATAGGGTTGTAGGTTCTTTAAATATAGAAAATGCTTTAAATAAAGGAGTTAAATCACTAGAACCTGGGATTTTAGCATCAGCTAATAGAAATATATTATATATTGATGAAATAAATCTTCTTGATGATAATTTAGTGGATATATTACTTGATTCTGCAGCAATGGGAACAAATATTGTTGAAAGAGAAGGAATATCAGTTTCTCATCCCTCAAGATTTATACTTGTTGGAACAATGAATCCTGAAGAAGGAGAACTTAGAAAACAACTATCAGACAGAATTGGACTTAAAATATCTTCAGAAGATATTATAGATATTCATGATAGAATTTTAATTGTTAAAAGAAAAGAAGAATTTGAAAAGAATCCATCAATCTTTATAAATAAGTATAAAACTAAAGAAATAGCTATTAAAAATAAAATAGCTAATGCTAAAAACTTAATTCATGAAATTACTATTTCTGATTATCTTATTGAAATTATTGGAGGAATTTCATTGAATTTAGGTGTTGAAGGTCATAGAAGTGACATAACTATTTTAAAAACAGCAAAAACAATAGCTGCATTTAACAATCATAAAGATGTAAATGAAAATGACTTAGAAGAAGCTATAAAATTAGTATTAGGTAATGTAAATCAAAATTGTAATACTCCTGAAAACATTAAAAATCAAATAAATAAAGCAAAACAAGAATTAGGACAGGAAAATAAAGATACAGGAGAAAATAGTAATAGTAATAATATGGATATAGATAATAGTAATAATAAAGATAATAATAATGGAGATAATAGTAATAATGGTGATATTGATAATAATGAGTATACTAATAGTGGTACAGAAAATAATGAAAACTATGATGAAAATGAGTTTAATAATGAATTAAAAGATGAAAATTCAAATAATGATTCTAGTCAAGAAAATAATGATTTAAGTAATAATTTAAATCGAGAAAATAATAGTAACACTAATAATTCAAATAATTCTAACACCAATGTTGACTTTGCTGAAAATAAATATGAAAGGAAGTTAAATAGCTTTTTAAAAAGGAATGACGAAGTAGATATAAATAAATTAATGAAAATTAAAGGTAGAGAAAAGAAGAAAGCTTATGGTAACAGAGTTAATTCCATTACAGAAAAAGGAAAATATGTTAAAAGCAAAAATTCTAAAGGAAATCCTACAGATATAGCTATTGATGCAACAATTAGATCTGCAATATTGCACTCGAAAAATGGCAATATTAAAGTTAAAAAAGAAGACTTAAAGGAAAAAATTAGAAAACATAAAAGTAATGGGTTAATTGCACTAGTTATTGATTTAAGTGGGTCAATGGTATCAGAAGAGAAAGTAAATAAAATAAAATCCATAATTAACTTGATAATAAAAAATGTTAATAAACATAAAGATAAATTAGTGGTTATTGGATTTAAAGGAAAAGATTCTGAAATAATTATCCCAAATACTAAAAGACCATTATCCTTTTCACATAAATTAGACGAAATTACAGTTGGAGGAACTACACCTACAGCATCTGGATTATATAAAGGATTAGAAATACTTAAAAGAGAAATGGTTAATAAAGAATATGTTCCAATTTTAATGCTTTTATCTGATGGTATGCCTAATGTTGGACTTAAAAACCATCCTGTTCGGGATGTTTTAGATATTGGGCATGAAATTAAAAAGAATAATATTTATACCATTATCATAGATTTTGATAAAAAACATAAACATGGGCGCAATATTAATATGGAGTTAGCTATTACTACTAATGGCAGATATTACGATTTAGAAGGTATTTCAAATCAGGAAATAGCTATTAATAAAATATTAGATTATGAAAGAGAAAATATTTAGATTCTAAACAAATTAACTTCTCAACCTCATATTTTTTATAATATTCATAAATAATGCATGATTTTTGGATTTAAGGTCTCTATCTGTGTAGAAAGTGAAAACATAAGAATGATTATTGTCTTTTTTCACAATTAGTTCTAATTGGTAATAATCTCCTTTTATTTCACTTATTTGATAAGCTTCTTTTCCATCAACAAATATTTTAGTTTTATTTTTGTATATTCGTTCATCATTTCTTTCATTTAGTTCTCCATCTACTGTTTTGTCACTGATATAAAATATAACTCCATCGTCCCAACGACTCAAAAATCCTTTGGTATTTAAACTCATTATTTCTTGTATTTGGTCTTCAGACCAATATTTAGGGTAATAAAAGAATATTCCATTTTTATTCCATACTTTTAAATTGGTATTTGAAATGTTATCTGGTTTATTTTCAATAGCTATTTTCATATTCATAACAGGCTCTTTATTAGCTTCACCTTGTATAAATAGTTTTACTTGCTTAGTAGTTTCTTTAATAGGAAGGTATGGACTAAGTAAAAATAAGATAATAAGTATTATGATGAAATATTTAAATAGTGTGTTTTTGTCCATATTTATCAAATCGTATAATTTATCAATTTAGTCAAATATTAATTATTATTTAATAGTTAATAAATATATTCATACTAATAATTGTCATGCCAAGGTAGTTAAATAATAATGTTTAATAGATTAAAATAGCTATTAATTATATAGATCAATTATTATACAAACAATTAAATCTCAAGTTTCATGATTTAATTAATAAATGAATTAAAGGTGATTTTATGAAAATAACAGTTTTTCATGCAAATGAATGTGATAAAAAGAAATGTACAGCATTTAAAATGGAAAAACAGTTAAAATGCAAAATTGTTTATAAAATCGACCAAATTCCAAAGGGAGCGATTGTTTTAAATCCTTATTCTGATAAGGCGGTTTCTCCTGAAGATGAAAAAAGTGTTAGAAATCGAGGAGTTGTTGGCTTAGATTGTTCATGGAATAAAATTTCAAATTCTACAGATTTCTTAAAATTGAGTAAATACCATAGATCTTTACCTTTTTTAATAGCTGCAAGTCCTACACATTATGGGCAACCTTGTAAACTCTCAACCGCTGAAGCAATTGCTGCAACATTATATATTACTAATTTTAAAAAGGAAGCTGAAGATATACTTTCTATTTTAAAATGGGGAAATTCATTTATTAAATTAAATTATGAACTTTTAGAAGCATATAGTGATGTAAAAACCAGTATAGAAGTCGTTGAAATACAAAATGACTTTTTAAAACAATACGATGAATAATTAATTAACATATGAATTAATAGCTAAAATATAATATCCTATTTTTGAAATAGGAGGGAGAGATATTATGAATTCAAAAATAATTTATAGTATTATAACTATTGTTGTAGTAATAGCTATTGTATTACTTGCAATTAATTTCTTAAGTGGAGATGAGAATAGTTATGATTTGAAAGTAGATTATGATGGTAATTGGAGTGGAAACTATAATCTAATTTCAAATAATCTAAATGACTCTGATTTTGAAGAAGTTAATAATGTTTCTGGAAATGGTACAGCTACAATCAATATAAATAAAAATTCCAGTCAATTAATAGAAGTACATATAAATTCCAAAGATAAACTAGAAAATAACACTAAAAAAAAGTTAAAAGCTAGTTTGATAAAAAATAATGGAGTTCTTACTGAATCTTTTACATATAATTTATCAAGAGGTGTTGAATTAATAGCTTAACACTGTAAAAATACATAAGTAAGTAAAAATAGCTAAGTTTAAATACTATTATAATCATACATTTTTTAATATGGTTATTTCTAAATCCATATATTCATTTTTGTTCATGAATTAATCAAATAGCTATTTTTATTTCATGATTAGAGTTTAAAATCATACTTACTATTTTTAATTAATGTATTGGGAGGATTGGTTATGGCTAGATTTGAAGAAGCAGAAAATAGGATTTTTAAAGTAAAAATCTGTTTAAAATGTAATGCTCGTAATCCTGCAGCAGCTACAACATGTAGAAAATGTGGTTATAAAGGATTAAGATACAAAGCAAAAGAACCAAGAGGATAGACATACTATCTTCAATAGTTATTCTTATTTCTTTTTTATCTTTTCTTTTTTATCTTTTCTTTTTTATCTTTTTTATTTTATCTTTTTTTTAATCTATTCAGGATCTTTATTCTATAATAAACATTTAGACATTAATAGTCCCATGATTAAGTCTACTGCAACTTTAAATTTGGACTTAAATTTTTTACTTATTTTTAGTTTTTTGTTTTAAAAATAGTATATATTTAATATTTAATATTATCTAATTTTTAATTAATGCTAAAAAATAAATAGTAACAGTATCATATATTAATAATATGATTAAATAAATTATAATTTAATATTAACTTTAAAATAATTAGTAATATTCCTATAATTTTAATATTTAATTTTAGCTATAGTTGTATCCAATTTTTTTATAATGGTCATGTATTTTAATGAAAAATTAGCAATAATGTAGTAAAAGAAAATTGAATAATCTAATGAAGAAAATGATGAAATAATTCAGCGGATTAATTTAATAGAATACTTGTTTAAACAAAGGGTGTTATAATGAAAGCTCCAAATGCTAAGGTCAGACTCAATCTAAATAAAAAGGAAGAGCGAAAAACATTAGATGTGATGGCTCATGGGTGGGAAACTAATATAAATCTACCAGAAATCATAAATATTCAAACAAGACCTATTTTGCAAGAAGGTCTAACTATGGTTAAAGGTTCAAACGAACTATTATTCAACTTAAATAGTAAAAATAGAGAAATAACTTCATTAGTTAGAATAGCTCAAGCAGGATTGGTTGTTGAACATGGAACAGCTGATAATGGAGAGCTCAGACTACCATGGCAAGCAATGGTCAAATCTGAATATAAAGCAAACAACATAATTATTGAGTTAGATCACGGGCAAATAATGAAATTCACAAGCCTTCCGGTTCTTAGAAATGTTAAATATTCTGTAAATTATGTTTCAAATTATATTAATGATCAAATTAAAAAACACAGACTTTAACTATTATTTATTATTTTAAAATTGTAATTATTATTTTAAATTGTAGCACTTAAAATAATCAAAACTTAAATTATATATATTAAAAATAAGATAAATATGATATAATATTGATTGTAAACGTAAATTCATTTAATTATCTTCATTTTGAATATACTCTTAATAATTATAGCCATGCTGAGTATAGTTATATTATTTATTTGATTAGGGATTAAAATGATTGGAATTGTAGAAAATCAAATTAAAGATATTCTTAAAAATCGTAAAGTTCATTTAACATTAATTGATCCAGATGAACAAAGTGCAGAGGATGCTGTTAAAATAGCTAAAGAAGCTATTAAAGGTGGAACTGATGGAATAATGCTTGGTGGTTCTACAGTTGACGGAGAACAAGTTGATAAAACTGCTAAAGCATTATCTGAAAGTATTGAGCTTCCAATAATTATATTTCCAGGGAATACAAGTAATGTTAGTCATTATGCTGATGCGATATTTTTTATGAGCTTTTTAAACTCAAACAATCCTTATTGGATAATGGAAGCTCAAGCATTAGGTTCAATATCTGTTAAAAAGGCAGGTATAGAAGCTATTCCAATGGGATACATGGTTGTTGAGCCTGGTGGAACTGTAGGATGGATTGGAGATGCAAAACTTGTTCCAAGAAACAAACCAAAGATTCCTGCAGCTTATGCAATGAGTGCAGAATATTTAGGAATGCGATTTTTCTATCTTGAAGCGGGCTCTGGAGCAGATAAAAACATACCTCCTGAAATGATTGCCTATTCTAAAAAAGCCACCACAGACATGATTTTAGTTGTTGGTGGAGGAATAAGAACTGGAGAAACTGCATATGAAGTAGCTAAAGCTGGTGCAGATGTAATTGTAACTGGAACTGTTGTTGAAGAAACAGAAGATGTTGAAGCAAAAATATCTGAAATAGTAAACGCCATTAGAAAGGTTTAAGCATTATTAAGTATATTTCATCTCCTAATTAATCCATTAACCCCTTAATTAATTTCTAATTAATTATTCAATAGTATTATATTTGAATAGTATTATATTTGATTGGATAGCTATTTTCAAGTGATTGTAATGTTAAATTCATTATATCAAGAATCATTAAATAAGAAAGGAATTCTGAATGAACTCTTAGAAGAATACAGTATAAAAAACATTGATGTTTCAAAACACTGGAAAAATCAAGAATTTAAAAAGATTAATCATGATTTTGTAATTGCTGGTGGTGATGGAAGTAAACATGAAAAGAAATTTTTAAGTTTTTATTTTTATGCTGTTGCTTCTAAATCTTTAATCTATGATGGGAATTTAAAAGAAATCGAAAGTTCAACTATAAATTTAATGAATCATAGTAAATTTGCAAAAGATAGAATAAGAAATTACATGGGAATCTTTGAAGTAAAGTCCGCGCTTAAAACAATTAAAAAATATGATATTGATTATTATTTTTATGATGGTTCTATTTTAGGAGATTTAATAAGACCTTTCCCAATTGAAAAAGAAATTTCAAAGGAAAAACGAAGCAAAATTCTGAACTTATTGTATAATAAAATAAATAATGATATTGATAAAGGAGATATTTTAATTTCCACATCAAATACATCTAATATAATTAATGATAAATTAAATAAGGAATTTGAAGAAAATAAAGACAATAGTTTAGTTTTTTTAGAAAATATTGAAAAATTACTTGTTTTATCTAAATTATTAAAATATAATAAAAAAATAATAGCTATTTCTAAAACATCCACTGCTTCAGATATATTTGAAAGTAATATTCCAGACATGGCTATTTTTAATAGCTATAGTAAAAAATCAGGACATTCTAAAGAGTTTAACAAGGAATTATCTAAAGAAATTAAGCACGACTTTCCTGTTGAACATGCTTTCTTTCGTTCATTAACTTTCACAATATTTTATCTTAGAATTGAAGAAAATAAAAATATTTTAAAAGTAGAATTGCCTTATAAAGCAAATGATGAGGAGATATCTAAAATTATCAGCATAATATTTGAAAATTCAGTTGAAGGATATCCTTACATTCTTAAAAAAGCTCATCACGATGTAATAATTAAAAAAAAGGATATGGAGCAATTATCTCTTATTATTGGACTTAATGAAAAAACTGGAAGAGAAATGTTATAATGAATACTACTTCTACTGCATCTAATACTGATGATGATAGCATCAATTATAATATTAGTAGTGAATTCAATATTGATGATAACGTTGTAATTGAAAAAGCTAGTTTTGAGGATATGGAAGAAATATTAAATTTACAAAAATTAGCTTTCATTAGTGAAGCTGAAATACATGAAGATTTTTCAATTAAACCATTAAAACAAAGTTTAAAAGAAGTTCAAGACGAATATAAATCAAGATACTTTTTTAAAGCACGTTTCCTAGATTCTAATGTTATTGTTGGATCAATTAGAATTCAAATAAAAAAAGATACTACATGTATTGAAAAACTAATTGTTGATCCTAAATGGCAAGGTAGAGGAATAGCTAAAAAATTACTTGCTTTTATTGAGGATAAATATAAAAATAATAAGTTTGAACTATTTACAAGTCATAAAAGTGCAAAAAATATTCATTTATACAAATCAATAGGTTATAAAGTATTTAAAATAGAAAAAGAATCAGAAAAATTCTATTTCATATTTTTTAGGAAAACAAACAACTTTTAAGGAGATCTTCCATAATTCATTGATTAGTTAATTGATATTTATTGGTTTATATTGTGATTATGAAGTAATATTAAGTTAAAATAAGGATTATTATTTAGTTTATTGGGTTTTAAGTGGTTTATGTTTGTTGATTGTTTTTTAGTAAAGTTTATTAATCTTTGTGTTGAAATATGATTTTATGCATTAATGACTTTAATAATCTTTTTTTTATTAAGTTTTTGTGCATTTATTATGAAATTTGTATTAATAAATTAGTGCTTTTGTATGAATTATGTTTTGATAAATGGCATACTGACTAAGGGATAATTATTTAGACATGTATGGTTTTATACTATGTTTATTTATGTTTTTTCTAGTATATTGTGTCTTTTAGATTTCTTGTTCGTATTGTATTGTATATTGCATTTCTGATGTTTATTTCATTAGTTGCAGC
>NZ_LWMT01000086.1 GCF_001639265.1 Methanobrevibacter filiformis | reverse complement strand
GGTAACTGTATATAGTTGAGTTCAAACTTTTAAAAAAAGTTTGAACAAAAGCTATTCTTAAATGTAATTATATAACTAAAAATAATAAACATGACAATATAATACTACTCAAACGTTAAAATTTTTCAATTTCATCAATAGAAAGACCTGTGATTTCACTTATCTCATCTAAAGACATATTCTTATTTTTCATATTAATTATATGTTTTCTCTGTAAATTTATTTCTCCTTCTTTTAGTCCTTCCATTTTCCCCTCTATTTTCCCTTCTTTCAGCCCTTCCATCTTCCCTTCTCTTCTGGCTGTGTTCATTGCTGTTGTCATATCTGATAGTGCCATTTCTCTCATTTGGTAAGCACGTAATGCTTCTTTATCTTGTGAAACATAATTTATTCTTTCTTGGGCTTTTCCAATTGCTTCATCCATTTCAATCACATCATCTAATATTTTTTGATCCGTATTTCTATCTAAAAACATTAACCATCTATGTAGTGGATTATTCAAGTCTTTATCTGGCATTTTCCTGAATTTTGGCATCTCTATGAAATGCATTTCTAATAGATTGTTTAGTACATATTCATTATTTGTATCTTCTCGTATATGAAAACTTGTATGAAATAGTGGTAACTGTATATAGTTGAAGTTCAGGAGGTTTATAGTTATTGTTTTTGGTAGTTCTATATAATCTTCCCCTTCGTCTAATGATAGGGAAAATTCTCTGCTCCAGTAATATAGGCTTCTTGGACCCATATTGCCTAGATTTAGTAGTTGTACTTCTATGTTTGTTGTAATGTTTCCATTGATTTTCGCCCGTATGTCTAAAATGCTTTTTTTATCTTTGAGTACTTTCGGAGTTATTGTTTTATTTTCTATTATTTCTATTTCATCTATAGTGAACTTATGACGGGTTTTTTCAAGAACTGCATTGAGGAAAGATACTAACATAATCTCCATTCCTTTTTCACCCATATATTTTAGAAAAAGAGCATCATTTAATGGATTTAATCTATTATTCATAAATTATCACAACTTTTAAATTTTTAATAGCTATTTGATAAATCTTTAAAAAATTTATTACAAACTAAAAAAATAGTATGATTTTAATATATATAAAGTATTACTTTTTTTAATATTAATATTAACACAAAATGAAAAGATATTATCAACATTAAAACAATAGTCATATGATAATGAACAGTACTTTTAAGAATAATTAATATATAATTATGGCTTTAAACTATTTAATTTAACAATAACTTATTTTAAAGAGAATTAAAAATATTATTTGAAACTCTATGCCTATTACTCTATTTAAATTTTTAATATACAAATTATATAAATACTAAATATTATTATAAGCATATGCCTATTAATATCCATGATAGCAATAATAACTTAAAAATAAAAATATTAGTACTATTAAAGCAATAATATAAAAGAAGCAATGAAAATAAGAATTAATAAAAATAATAATAAAAATAAAAAATCAAAAAATAAATTAATTAAATTAATTAAATTAGCTATTAATAATAATTAATTGAAAAATTACTCTTCTGATTCTAGAGGTGTTTCTGTAGTGGTTTTTGGTTCTTCTTCTGCGGTTATTTCTTCTGTTGGTGTTCCTTCTGTAGTTATTTCTTCTGTTGGTGTTCCTTCTATGGTTATTTCTTCAGTTTGTTCTTTAGTTTCTGCTTCAGGTTCTTTTTTCTCGAATTCATCTATGAATTCTACTTTTTCGTAGTCTAAGTTTTCCCAGATGTCTTTAGATATTCTGAATCTTGCAAAAGTAATGTCCATGTAAGATTTTTGGTCGTATTTTGTGATGTCATCTAGTTTTATGCTTACTTTCTTACCATCAATCCTAATTTCGGTTTTATTAATATCTAAATTAGGATAAGCATAATGAAGCTGAATCATACCTTTTATTTTTTCTTCTTCATCTTCAATGATTTTAGAGACAACTACACTGTATTCAAGATTTTTACCTGCTAAATGGTGGTTGAAATCTACTTTAACTCTCCCACCATTAATTGTTAAAATTCTTCCAGTATGACCTTCTGCAGTTACTTCCATACCAGGATATGGATTCATTCCTTGCTTTTTAAACTCTTTCATTGGCACAAGTTGAATTAATTTAGCATCCCTTTGACCAAAACCATTTTCAGGAGTTACATCAATAATTTTACTGTCACCTTCATCTAAACCAACAACAGCATCATCAATAGCTTTTAATAAATGATCTCCACCTACTATAATTGGAATTGGACCATATTGTTTCTGTTCAACAAACAAACCTGCTTCTATTGCAACTTCTTCAGATGTAGTGTCGAATACTTCACCAGTTTCTTTAACCTTTCCTGTAAATTCTAATCTAACAAAATCTCCATATTCTATTGGCATAATTCAATTCTCCTATTAATTTTATCTTTAAAAACATTTAAAACATGCTCATTTTTATAATTTAGAACACGTATGTGAGAAGGATATCCCTCAATATAATTAGATATTATATCATTATTTAGTTTTGTTTCCAATACACTTAAAACCCTATGTTTAAAATGACTACTAAATCCTTGTGAAATAGAAGAGCCCACCTCTTCAACTGTAGTGAAAGGTTTATTTTCACGAATATTAATAATATTATTTGCAGTATTTTCATTTAAAAGATTAAGAGAAGTTAACTCATCAAATGATAACTTATTCGCAGAATTAATTATCTCCTCATCATATCGAATATTGTGAAGTGGAGCACGACCTTCTCTTATCTCTCTTTTTAAAATAGCTATTGATTCTGGAGGTAACATGTCATTTACATTGTTAAGATTGTTAGAATTAATAGCTTGCCTGATTAATGTTCCACTAACTCCTTTAATACGTTCTATAAAAATAAATTTATTTTTAAAGTTAAAATTAATATTTGTTAGTGATTTAGAAAGAGAAACAATGACATAATTATCTTCTTCAAGTTTACCATTAAGTAAAATCTCTTTATTACTCATATCAACAATTTTATAAGGTTTAGGAGACACCCCTACCCCTGAAGATATTCTATCTAAAATAATATCATAACCATCAACTGATTTATACCCTCTAGGAATATAATCAGTATTTAATGATTTAAACATTAAAGCTAAACATAAAGAGTATTGACCAGAACCCATCACTCCCATAGGTGGTCCTTCAACAACTATATCTGCTCCAACATTAATAGCTATTTCTGATCTTGAATATCTGTCGATAGTGTAAGGTACACCTCTTCCACTTCTCTCAAACAAACCTGGTACAATAGCTACAAATATACCATTCGAAATTTTGGATTTAGCCAGTTTCATACAGTGAAAATGACCATTGTGTAAAGGATTGTATTCAGTAAAATCAGCAATAAGTGGAATATCTGTAATATTATGATTATCAGGTATTTCACTAGTATAATTAAAATTACCCTCATTAAATGAATCCATGTTAGGTGAAAGACCTTTTTTATTCTTTTTTATAATAGCTAAATCTTTAAAAAAGGTTTTTCTATCTTTTTTTATAATTGAACTAACAAAGTCATTTGAAGGCATGTTTTTATTTATATTCTTCTTATATTAATAAATATTTTATAAATTAACTTATATATTAAAAAATAGTTTTATAATAATAAATTTAGGAATGCCAAAATAATTTAAATAATTTATGAAAAATATATATCTTATAGGAGATCTTCCATAATTTATTGATTAGTTAATTGATATTTATTGGTTTATATTATGATGATGAAGTAATATTAAGTTAAAATAAGGATTATTATTTAGTTTATTGGGTTTTAAGTGATTTATGTTT
>NZ_LWMT01000085.1 GCF_001639265.1 Methanobrevibacter filiformis | reverse complement strand
GGAGATGTTTATAAGAGTCAGGTATTGCTTATTTTTTGAAATAGTTTTTGAAATAGCTTTTGATCAAACTTTTTTTAAAAGTTTGAAATGTTATTTTCATATTAATAAAAGCATAATTAATGCTTAAAATGCTTTATTTATGGAAATAGCTTTTGTTCAAACTTTTTTTAAAAGTTTGAAATGTTTGTTTCATGTTAATAAAAGTATTTTTCATGTTTGAAATGATTATTTTTTGAGAGAGGTTTTGCAAACTTGAATTTATATCTATTTTATCATTAAAAATATAGTAAAATTTAAATCATAATATTTATAAATTAATCTTATACTATAAAATAATTTATTTTACACTATAAACCTTTTAATTTTATAAATTATTCTACTTATAAAATTTAACTTTTTAAAAATTATTTAACATTTATTACTATTACAATTTGAGGATGATTGAGATGTATAATAAAAAAACAGCAATGGTTGGAACTCCTTGTCAAATTTTGGCAGCTACTAAGATTAATACTTATGATGATATTACTGGAGGATCTCCGATTGATTTAAAAATTGGATTATTCTGTATGGAAAATTTCTCATATACTTATTTAAAAATGTTTTTAGAAGAAAAAAACATAGACTTAAAGGATATTAAAGAATTTAGAATTGAAAATAACATGTTTAAAGTGTTCTTAAATAATGGTGAAGAGGTAAACTATAGATTAGCTGAAATACATTCATTCCAAAGAAAAAACTGTGATATATGTACAGATTATACTGCAGATGTTGCAGATATATCTGTTGGATCAGTTGGATCACCAAAAGGATCATCTACATTAATTATTAGAACAGAAAAAGGTAAAAAGATTGTTGAAGATGCGATTAAAGAAGGATACATTACAACTAAATCAATAACAGAAAAAGGAGAGGAACTTCTTGAAAGAATAGCTAATAAAAAAATAAAAGGAAATCTTGAGAACATAACATTAAGAGAAGAATCAGCACATCCAGTACTCTACAAAAGAGAAGTTAATGAAGAAGAATTTGTTAACCTATCAGAAGAATGTCAATTTGATAACTTAAAGGCTGATGTAATTAAAGAAGGAGCATGTGTTCTATGTGGAGCTTGTGAATTTGTATGTCCAATTAATATAGTACATATTGAAGAGCGAAAACCATTTAAAAAAGGAGAATGTGAAGAAAACTGCCATGCATGTTACTTTGCGTGTCCAAGAACATTTGTAAGTGATGAAATACTTCCCAACTCTTTAGATAAAAAACCACTTGGAGAATATTTATCTATTTATGTTGCAAATTCAAATGTTGAAGGTCAAGATGGAGGAGTTGTTACTTCATTACTTTTATATTTATTAGATAAAAAAATAGTTGATGATGTATTTGTTGTAGGTGAAGATGAAAATAATCCATGGAAACCAATTCCTAAACTAACTAATAGTGTTGAAGAGGTTAGAGAAGCAGGTGGAACTAAATATAGTACAGTTCCTATTGGCTTTAAGGCTTTGAAAAGTGAGTAATTAATTTAACTAAGTTAATTGGTTTAGTATGAGAGTTAGAATTTATTTTAATTACTCCTGTTTTTCCTTTTTATAATACTTTTTTTATTTTGCATTTAACATCTGTGATGAATCCATCATCAATGTACTCATCTTTTAGTGCTATTGCCATTAATTTAATATTGTCTTCAAATGCCCAGTAATATTTTTTCTTTTCTATTTGTTTAAATGCTTCATTAATTAAAGTGTCAAGGGTTTTTCTTTGGTCTTCTGTGTATTTCATTTCTACAATGATTATTTGTTCTTTTTCTATGTTTTCTAGTATGAAATCTATTCTTCCGTCTTCTATTGCTTTTTCTTCTGTGATTTCAAAGTCCATTGCTCTTGCCCACGTTGTAAAGACTAAGGAATAGAATTTCCATTTTTCTTTGTTATCTTTGCTTAAGCGAAGGTAATATGGTAGTCCTGATATAAATGCTCTTAATCTTTTAGATAGTTCCTCGCAATTACCATTAATAAAATCTTCCCAAACAGATTCTTTAGATTTTTTAAACCTATTTTCAATCTTTTCTTCATATAACTCTAGAAGATTATCTTTAAAACCAATTTCAACTTCAAAATTAGGAATACCTAAGATATAATTAATTATATTGTTATTATCTACATATTTTTCTTTAATTGTTAAGTAACCTGACTGAAACAATAAGGGAACATCTTTAGAAGATGATGGATCATACTGACGTAATTCTGATTCTGTAAGAGTTATAGGTTTGAAATAGTCAATTTGAATAGCTCTATTTTTTAAGATTTCAACTAAAAATTTTGGTGTTCCAGTTTCAAACCAAAAGTTTGAAATATTCGTATTATTCTTTGAAATCGCAGATAATGTAGACTGAGGATTAAAAACTCTTTTTTCACCATCCCATGAATAGCCATCATACCAACGATTAATTTCACCTAAACATTCATCATAATTCATGTCATTTTTTTCTGCTAAATTTCCAATATAATCATGAAGATACTCTTCTAATTCCGTATGACTTATTCCACAAATTGTAGAATATTTATTTGATAACGTGATGTCTGTTGGATTATTTAGTTTAGAAAATATTGAGGTATGTGCGAACTTACTAATTCCTGTGATGAAGATAAACTCTATATATTTATCTTTAGTTTTTAAAACATTATAAAAACTTTGAAGAGTTCTACGAATATTTTTAACTAAAGTTTCATTAGTTATATTGTCTAAAATTGGAGCATCATACTCATCAATTAAAACCACAACATTATTTCCTGTGTTTTCGTACAAATCAACTATTAAATTTGAAAATTTTTTCTTTAAAGAAATTTTCTCATCAATAATAATATTATTTAGTTTTGCAATTCTTTCTATAGTATCAGTTAAATCCATTTCTAACTCTTCAACTGAATTATTTTCTAATTCACTCATATCTAAATAAATTACATTGTATGATTCATTCCAATCCCATTTATCATAAATGTATAACTCTTCAAATAGCTCTTTTTTTCCTAAGAAAAGATTTTCCATAGTACTTAAAAGCAATGATTTACCAAATCTTCTTGGGCGAGATAAGAAATATGTTTTTCCAGAACTAATAATATCATAAATATATTTAGTCTTATCAATATAAAGATAATTATCCTTCCTTATATCCTCAAATGATGCAATCCCAAGAGGCAAATTTTGTAAATCATTTTTCATACTAATAACCTTTAAATAAGTCATTAATAATATGTTGTTTATTATATTTATAATTTTATCTTTTAAGACAATGCTGTTAACTTTAGAAATTTTTCTTTTTGTTTTCTTTCATTGGTTCAATACTTTTTAAAAATTTTTTCTATTATTGTATGGGTATTTACCTGCAAGCTGATTTTTATTTATAGGGATAAATGGTTTCTTTTTAATTTGAACCAGATTTTCCTTGGCTATTATAGATACTTCTTCACGTATCATGTCTCTTTCTTCTTTTGTCTCCGACAGGAACATTTCATATAGGCTTGACTTTAATTTTCCTGCTAAAATGTTCATATTGGTTTTATATTCGCATTTATATTTCTTATTTTTGTGTTACATTCTATTTTATATTTTGTTAGATATAACAAACTCAAATTAAAAAGTAAACTAAAATAAAAAGGACTGTGTCAAAAACTTCAGGGTGAACAAGTGAAAAAATTCAATGAAAAGTACAACATATATATGTAATGTTCAGTATAATTCAAAAAAAAGTGAGTATAATAACATTAATTAAATGGAGGAAGAATATAGTTAAATCTATGCAAAGAGAAAACAAACTTCCTCCAAGTAATAATT
>NZ_LWMT01000084.1 GCF_001639265.1 Methanobrevibacter filiformis | reverse complement strand
AAAAAATAACAAAAATAGTATAAAAAATAACAAAAATAGTATAAAAAATAACAAAAATAGTATAAAAAATAACAAAAATAGTATAAAAAATAACAAAAATATAATTGTATAATTTAAATTATTAAAATTAAAGTTAAATATAATAGCTTATATAAATTAAATGATATTTAAAAATTACATTAATTTAATTTAATTTAATTTATTAGTAATATTAATTTTAGCAATATTACTAATCCATATTAGAGGAATATAAATGGAAAAAGATGAAATAAACATTGGACTTGTTGGATTCGGTACAATTGGTGCTGGAGTAGTTGATATATTTAATAAAAATCAAGCATTATTGTCACTAAAAGCAGGCAAAACTGTTAATTTAGCAAAAGTAGCTGATTTGGACATAACCAGTGATCGTGGAGTGAAAGTTGCTCCAGGACTATTAACTGATGATGTTAATGAAGTTTTAGAAAATGATGATATTGACATAGTTATTGAGCTTATTGGAGGATATGAACCTGCAAAAACCTTTATTTTAAAAGCACTTAATAATAAAAAACATGTTGTATCAGCAAATAAAGCTTTAATAGCTAAACATTGGGAAGAGTTAATGAATGTTGCAGAAGAAAATGATGTTAGAATCTCATTTGAAGCTAGTGTTGGTGGAGGAATTCCACTTCTTGCACCATTAAACGAAGGATTATCTGCTAATAAGATCGAGTCAATTTATGGAATAATGAATGGAACAGCTAATTACATTCTTACAAAAATGTCAGAAGAAGGTTCCGAGTTCAATGATGTTTTAAAAGAAGCACAAGATAAAGGTTATGCTGAAGCAGACCCTACATTTGATATTGAAGGACATGACACTGCTCAAAAACTTATAATTTTATCTAAACTTGGATTTGGAAAATATGTACCTCAAGAAAATTTTCATGTAGAAGGTATAAGTAAAATAACACCTAAAGATATTGAATTTGCAAAGAATGAACTTGGTTACTCTTTAAAGTTACTTGGGATAGCCAGAAAAATAAATAATGACCTCGAAATTAGAGTTCATCCAACATTTATACCACAAACACATCTTTTAAGTTCTGTAAACGATGTTTTCAATGCTGTATATCTTGTTGGTGATTTTGTCGGACCAGTTATGTTGTATGGTCAAGGAGCTGGAAGGAATGCAACAGCAAGTGCAGTAGTTGGTGACTGTCTTGACATAATATTTAATGAAAATAAAAGAATTAGCTATGGTCCAGTAGACTCACAAGTAAACAATGTTAGACATGTACATGAACTTGACTCAAAATATTATATTCGCTTAAGTGCATTTGACAAACCTGGAGTTCTTTATGAAATATCTGGAATATTAAGCAAACATAGTATAAGTATTGAATCATTAAATCAAAAAGGAAATAAAGGAGATATTCAAGTTCCAATTATCATAATAACTCATACTGCAAAAGAAGGTAATGTTAATAAAGCTATTGAGGAAATAAACAATTTAAGTGATGTTAGAGATGAAATTATATTAATTAGAATATTGGAATAAGTTCCTGTAATAGCGTTTAATTAAGTACAAAACATAAAAAACAATTATTTAATAAAATTCTATTTTTCAATTATTAAAGAACAATTTTAAGATATTGATTAAAATAGAATCATTCTTCTATTTTTCAAAATGTAAATTAAATATAATTATAACAATATTCACATTCTTTTTAAAAATTGATTTAAGTCTTAAAATAAATATATATTTAAGTAGTAATAATATTATATAATATAGTAATAATAATACTAAATAGCTATTATTTATTACTAAAAAATTTATTAAAACTATTAAATATATATGTGAGGTTTAAAATATGATAAGTATATCATCAATAAAAGAATTTGCATTTTGCCCATTAAAATTGTATCTTAGAAATCAATTAGATGAAGAAACACGGAATAATATTAAAGTAAATAAAACAATTAAGCAAATAAGAGTTGATCTTCAAGATTTACTTCAAAGAAATATTAGAAGTTCCACTAAAGGCATGAGTATTGAAGAAATAAGCAAAAATTTAAGTAGGAATATTTTAGAAACCATAGAATCATTAATGATACCATTAAAAAAAGATGATTCCCTATTAAACAGCGAATTAGAAGAAATTAAAGAAGATTTAATAAAAGAAACAAGGTTTAATGTGAATTTCTTAGCATTAAAATCTAAAAAAGCAATGACTGCACTTGATAAAGATGGAACAGATATAACAGAAATGTTTTTCCCAACATCAATGTATAGCTATTTAATAAGAGATAATACCTTAGAAATAATAGGTACTTGTGATAAAATAGAAATTGTAGATGGCAGATATTATCCAGTTGATATAAAAACGACTAATCCTCCATTACAAGGCGTTTGGGATAGTGATGCTATAAAACTCGTTGCAAATGCGATGTTAATAGAACAAGAATTTGATACTGAAGTGTTTGTAGGATTTATAGATTATATAAAAATAGCTGAAAGGCGTCCTGTTATAATGGACTCTAAACTTAGAAAAGAACTATTTAAAACTATTCACAACATAAAAGAAATCCTTGAAGAAGGCGCGATTCCAGAGGTTTCAATAAACATACATAAATGTGAAAAATGTGAATATAAAGAGTTATGTCACACAGAAAGAGAAGCTTATGATTTAACTTAAAATAGCTATTTTAATCTTTATTTAGCTATTTAATTAGTATACTCAAATAATAAACCATATAATGAATAGATTAATTAATAAAAATAAAACTTATAGTAGAAAACCAATTTTTTGGCAATATTAATAAATTCCAATAGCTTATTTTATTCTCTTATTGGAAATAAAGACATATTAACATGGATGTGCAGAAATTATTTTTAAAAATAGATATTTGATTAAAATAGCTTAAAATTTATTTAAAGTATTGATTATTATGATTTTATATTAAAATACATGATTATAATGTTTAAATTAGTAAATAATTCATATTCATTGTTTTAAAATTAAATTAAAGAGTTGAAGAATAATAAAAATTAAATATTTAAAAATGATTATTTTTGATAGCTATGAAATAGCTGTTAATAATTGGTTGAAATAAATATATACATTTAATATAGTGAATTGGGAAAATAATAAATTTCCCAGTTCTCAGTTTAATGTGTTTAAATGTTTATTTTTTTCTTTTTAGGAGTGTATTTTAAAATAGCTATTCCTTTTTTATTGGTTTTTACTTTTCCAACATATTTTCCAGCAACATAAAATTTAACATACTTTCCAGCTAAAGGTTTTCCTTTTGCATCAGTTAATTTAGATTTTAGTTGAACAGTCTTGCCATATAATGTTTTTGCTTTGTATATTTTAATAATTGTTTTTTTAGCTTTAGCATTGTATGTGTATGTTTTAGAAAGGTTTTTATAATTTTCGTCTCCTGCAAAAGTTATTTTAAGTTTATTTGATGCTTTAAGTGTTGTTTTAATAGTTATCTCGCCTTTACTATTTGTTTTGTATTTTCCTACTTTTTTGTTATTAATATATATTGTAAAGATTTTATTGGTTAATACTCTGTTTTCAATGTCAGTAGCTTTAATTTTTATTGTTTTCTTATCGCCTACATTGCCTGAGGGTGTTTTAACTGTTAATTTAATAGTATTTTTATTTATGGTTATTGTTGAGTTAGGTGAGTGTGTTGGAGGGTAGGTGCCAGATTCATCGTTGATTGATACGTAATATTGAATTTTGCCTGTTTTTGTTGGAGTATAATTGAAGTAGGATATGCCTTTTACATCAGTTTTATTAGTTCCCACGAATTTACCTTCAACATAGAATTTAACAGTGAGTCCTTGTATAGGTTTACCAGTGGTAGTGTCAGTTATTTTAGCTT
>NZ_LWMT01000083.1 GCF_001639265.1 Methanobrevibacter filiformis | reverse complement strand
AATAGATATTCAATGAAAAACATAGACAACAAATAAAAAAAACTACAAAAAATAATTTACAATCTAACCACAACTAAGAAAATTCACTGTCATCCATCAACTGAAAAATTAATTATTGCACAGCCAATTACTACTAAAAAAATAGCTATTTAAAAATTCTATATTAAAGTCACTAAGTTAAAAAATAGTTTAGTTAATATAATAACTATAACTCATAGTAAATATTAATATAAGATTAATTTTAATGTAGATACTAAAATAAAGATTAAATTTTAGAAAATACCAATGAAAACTCCATTAAAATATATACAATATTGTCAAATAGAAAAAATTTTGTCAAATAATAAAATATTAATATCTAAATCATGAATAAAATGATCACATTGAATATTATTTTAATAGCTGTTATAACATTCGTTTTTGTATAAACAAAAATATACAATAGAAAATAATGAAAAACGATTATAATTAAATTACAAAGGATAAAATGCAGCAAATATATAAAAAAGAGTTAAAAATAGCTAAAATAAAATATTAAAGCCTAAAATTGATACAAAACAATAAAGATGATTAAATAAAATATTAAAATAATATAATAATTATTTTAATCTTAAACCAGTAATTTTTTTGTTTTGCCAGTTATACCTTCTTATTCTTTTGGATTTACCAAAACCACAAGATGCACAAGCTTTTTTACGAAGATGGTAAGTATTTCTTCCACATCGTCTACATCTAATATGGGTTTTTTTATTCTTCTTACCCATTGATGGTGTTCCCTTCATTAACAACCCTCCCTTAATTTTCTAAATAATTGTATTTTAAAGCATAAATATAAATTAAATATTACTATATCCAATATAATCAAGAAAAAGTACTGTAAACAGTACATGAACCTCTATTGATTAAAACAAGTAAAAAAATATAATATTTAATAAAAAACAACTAATTTTATATAAGTATTATATTTATAAATATTATTAGTTATTAATATTTAAAAGTTTCTAAAATCATGAATTGATTTATGAAGCATTATTAAAACTAATAGCTATTTAACCAGAAAGTAATTAAAAAGTAATCAAATTGATCAATAGTTAAATAATTAGTTAATAAATTATTTAGGGAGAAATATAAACTATATTATCTCCACGAATGAGAACAGTACCTAATCTACGTACAGTTTCTCCATTATCTAATTCCTCAGCATCATTAAGAACTAGATTTAAATGTAAATCAAAACTTTTTAATATTCCTCTGAATTCCCTCTCACCTTTGAGTTTTATCAAAACTGGAGAATTTATTGCTTTACCTAATGCATCTAGAGGTCTTTGAACATGTCCTTGGGCATTCACATTATCACCTGATATTAAATTCTAAATTAAACTTTTTAAGCTAATGTATTGTTGTATCAAACTTATTCTTTGTTGGTCTATTATTAATAAATATATTAAATATAAACCATCTTAATTAGAGCATGTATTTAAAAATTTTTTGAAAAGTATGATTAACTTATATAAATATTAATATATATAGATATCTATTAAACTCTATTTATATTTCTATAATCAAACTCATATATAATATTTTTGTTGAAACTTTAAAAAATATAAAAAATTAAGAAACTTATAAGTAATAAGTAACTTTTAAGAGACATAACTAAATAAATCAAGGAAAAATATGAAAAAATATAGAAAAATTGATAAAGTATGAATAAGCAATAAATATTATAACATAATATTGATATCTTGTTGAAGAAATATTGGTGATAATTTGAAGGTTAAAAACAGATATTATCTTAAAAAAAAGAAATTAAAAGAAATTAAAAAAGATTTAAAAGAATATTCTTCAATTTTACCAGAAAAAGCGAAAGTAGAGTATATAGATGTAGATCCATACCCATTTATATTAATAGATGGAAAACCAAACATAATCCTGATTAATGATAAGCCATACCCTACATTAAAAGCTGTATTATCTAAAGACATAAATATGAAACAAGTCGTTGTGGATATGGGAGCAGTTAAATTCATGGTAAATGGTGCAGATGTCATGAGCCCAGGAATTGTAGACACTTCCGATGATATTAAAGAAGGAGATACCGTGCTTATTGTAGATGAAACCCATAAAAAACCATTAGCTATTGGAATTAGCCTAATATCTGGTGAAAATATGGTTGAAAATACAAGTGGGAAGGCTGTGAACACAATACATTTTATTGGTGACGATATTTGGAATATGTCAGTGTAAACTTACTGTTTATCTAAACTAATCATTAAAGAATTAAAAACAATATTAAACAATAGTTAATGGAGCTAATGGGGAAATGCTATGGTAGAATTAAGATACAATGCAGGGAACATTAAAAACCCTAATGTGCATAAAATCGGAGTAATAGCTTTAGGGTCTCATTTAGAAAATCATGGTCCTGCATTACCTATTGATACAGATGCTAAAATAGCCTCCTACATAGCTTTGGAATCATCACTACACTCTGGAGCTAAATTTTTAGGAGTACTCTATCCTGCACATGAAATTAAAGAAATAAACCATGGTATTCATAATTCACTTAAAGAATTAAAAGAAGAAATAATTAAAACACTGAAATCAGCTAAAAAATTCTTAAAGATTGAAAAAGCTATTATTGTAAATGCACATGGAGGAAATTTACCATTATTCCAATGTATTGAAGAAATTGAAATTGAAACTAAACTAATTATTATTATAAATAACAAAATAGTTGAATCTGAAGGTCCCCATGGAGGTTCAGGAGAATTATCAATGGGAAAAATTTTAGGAATCCTTAATGAAAATGAAGTGAAAAATCAGCTGGATTTAAATAAATATGGAGAAGTAGGTCTTTGGAAATTTAGTGAAGCACGAGCAAATGATGAAAATATTGAAAAGGGAGCGAAGGAAATAGAAACAGAAGGAGTGTCTGTGGATGAAGAATATGGAAAACAGCTATTTAACTTAGGAATAAACTCTGTTCTATTAGATATAGAAAAATTATTAGATTTTTAGGTTTAAACCCATATATTGAATTAATAAATTAAGTAATACTAATAATAACAAGTTAAAAATTAATATTATTTTAATGGAATCTTATTTAAAGGAACATTATTTATATCAATCTGTTTCCTCACTTCCAGTATCAGTTTGTCCAGTTTTTCCATTGTTAGATTCATCAGAACTCCCCCCAGTGGGATTATTACCACTACTACTAGATGTTGTATTTTTAGTAGGGCTCTTAATAACCTTTTCATTAGTATTTTTGGATTGGTTTACTTTTTTGGTGTTTATAGTATTTGAAGTATTTTTAGTTGAAGCATTTTTTTCTTGACCAATATTACTTAAATTGATATTTATACCATCATTATTATTGCCTAAATCACCAGTAATATTGCTGAAATTAAACAGGTTATCAACAGGTATACTATCTCCTGTGAAGAATGCTGCACAGCTACTTAATCCAAAAGCAATAATAGCAACTGCAAATATAACAACGAATTGACCTAATTTTTCTTGATTCAAAATGTCACCTCCTATAAACAGAAAATTCTTAATCAACTAAAGATTCATTTAATATTTAATAATTTAATTAATATTAATATGTATCCATGATTATATTAAATAATAATAATATTAATCAAATAGTTAATAATAATATATAAAGCTATTAATTATATAAATCTTTGTAAAGAATATTATTTAAAAGTAGCTATCAAACAATTAAGGTACATAAGAAGAATATAATAAAAATTTGGAGTATTTAAAAAAATATCTGCATTAATATGTATGAGGATTCGCATTTAATGTTTCTTTATTTGTTCTATTTTATTGATTTTTTCTTTATTTTTTGTGTTTTTATGTGAGTTTTTTTTAATATTTTGTTGGTTTTGTTGAATTGTTTTTAGTTGTTCTTATTGTTTTTGGTTTGTTTAATTTTATGT
>NZ_LWMT01000082.1 GCF_001639265.1 Methanobrevibacter filiformis | reverse complement strand
AGACTCCTACCTGTCATTTCTTCCAATGTTTGATGATATATTGGGTCTACACGATTATCTAAATATAATATTTCTTCTTCTATCACAACTCTCTTGGTACCATCAGCATTATATATTTTAACATTCATAATTATTACTTGGAGGAAGTTTGTTTTCTCTTTGCATAGATTTAACTATATTCTTCCTCCATTTAATTAATGTTATTATACTCACTTTTTTTTGAATTATACTGAACATTACATATATATGTTGTACTTTTCATTGAATTTTTTCACTTGTTCACCCTGAAGTTTTTGACACAGTCCAAACTTTTAAAAAAAGTTTGAACAAAAGCTATTTCCATAAATAAAGCATTTTAAGCATTAATTATGCTTTTATTAATATGAAACAAACATTTCAAACTTTTAAAAAAAGTTTGAACAAAAGCTATTTCCATAAATAAAGCATTTTAAGCATTAATTATGCTTTTATTTATATTAAATGAATCATTATTTATTAAAATTATTACTTGTTTTTAATTTATTATTATTTATTAATTTAATTTAGCTATTATGTAATGATACATTTATTTAATAAGATATATTAAAACATTATAATGCAATTTAATAATTATTTAATATAAAATAATATATTAATCATATTAATAAATGTAATTATTCTCATTAATAATAAATAACATCTAATAAAAGGAGGAATTTAATGGACAAAATAATTTTAGGGCTCCCTAAAGGAAGTTTAAACAATGTCAATAGAGGTAATACCTATCAGCTATTTGTAGATGCAGGTTATGATATTAAAGGTTATGAACCTGGTAATGAATCTTATGAGATTTCAATTGTAAATGATTTAGAGATTAAAGCATTTTTAACTCGTCCACAAAGTACACCAGTTGAATTAAATAGAGGAATGGTCGATATAGCTATTGTAGGTGAAGATTGGATTAGAGAGGAGTCTGTAAATTCAGATAATTCAATCATGAAACTTGGTGATTTGAATTACGGTGAAACTCGATTAATAGTAGCTATTCCAAATACTGATCCTTACAAATCATTAACTGATTTTTTCAGGAAAAATAAAAGTAGAAAAACTCCAATTTTATGTTTTACTGAGTATCCAAACTTGACTCGCCAACATTTTATGGAAAATGAAGGGTATAAAGAGGTTTTTGGAGATTCTGTACCTCTTGTTCAAGTAAGAGGTTTAATCGATGGTGAAAACGATCAAGTTCAGATTATAAACTCTGATGGTGCAACTGAAGTATATATTGCAAAGGGAGCAGATTTAATAGTGGATAATACTCAAACAGGAAGTAGTTTAAAGAAAGCAGGGCTTGTTGAACTTGAAACTATAATGCATTCTTCTGCAGGATTATATTCTGGTGTAAATTGTCATGGATATAAATTAGATAAGGCTAAAAGGATATTTGACCAACTTTTTGGCGCAATTACTGCGAGAAAATATTTTGATGTTAAATTTAATGTTGAAAACGATTTAGCAGAACTTGCAAGCGAATTTTTAGTAGAAAACAAGTTTTGTTCAGATGAGCCTACAATAAACAAAGGTAGTAAATTCTCACAAATCAATGTTTTAATCGAGAAGAACAAATTTCCTGAAATGTTAAATGGAATTAACAGATTTAATGCTTCAGCCATTGTTAGAAGCAATGTTAAACAATATATTAAATAATTATTATATTAAATAATTATTATTATATTAAATAGCTGTATGATTTATTTAGGAGGTATTTTATGTCATTTTTAACATTAATCTTTAAAAATCCATTTAGAAACAAAGCAAGAGCATTCCTTGCAGTTATTGGTATTGGTATTGGTATTGCTACCATTGTTGCTTTAGGAGGTATAACTACAGGTCTTACACAATCTTTAGATAATACATTACATGAGGGTGGGGCTGATTTCACAGTTCTAAGTAAAAAAGAAGATTCACAAGGAACTCCTTATGGGACAGAAACATTAGATGAAGATTGGTTGAATAAATTAAAAGAGATTCCAGGTATTAAAAGAGTTGAAGGAATATATATTGCTACGGTTCCTGTTGAAGATAAGTTTGGAATGGTTATTGGTATTGATCCAAATAATACCTTTGATATATCCTCAATGGATGTTAGTTTAACCAGTGGGCAGTTTATAAAAAATGAACATGAAGTTGTTATTGGTAAATTAAAAGCTAAAGACTTAAATAAAAAAGTAGGGGACAATTTAACAATTGATGATAGTGAATTTAAAATTGTTGGAATTTACGAATCTGGTGATCCTAGTCAAGATGGTGTAATGGCACATATGAAGGATTTGCAAAAAATATCTGATGAAGAAGGAAAAATAAGTATGATTTATGTGTTTGCAGATAGTGGAGCTGATGTAGATACAATCACTAAATCAATTGATAATAAGTATGGGGATGATCTCAATACAATAACTTCTATTAATGATATTAAAATGGTTGCAGACGCTTTAAATATGGTTAATGGTGCTTCTTGGGGAATATCTTTATTAGCTATTGTTATTGGAGGAATTGGTATTATTAATACCATGATAATGTCTGTTTATGAAAGAACCAGAGAAATTGGTGTTTTAAAAGCAGTTGGTTGGAAGAAAAAAAGAATTCTTTCAATGATTTTAGGAGAATCTTTAGTTTTAACTGTAACTTCAGCTATTGTTGGTTCTATTTTTGGAGTAATAGCTATTGAATTAGCTGTAGCTTTAGGAATTTTGTCTGGAATGACACCAGTCTTTACTATGGGTACATTTATCCAAGGATTTGCTGTAGCTATTATCGTTGGTTTAATTGGAGGACTGTATCCTGCATGGAGAGCTAGTAGACTACCTGCAACTGAATCTTTAAGGTATGAGTAAGATACAAATAATAATAAATTTATTCATAATATTCATAATCTACTATTAATGAAAATATAAAGATTAACAGATTAGACATATTTAAACAATAAAATTTAGGAGTTTTAATAGAATGGTTGCTATAGTTAAAATTAAAAATCTTAAAAAAAGCTATGAAAAAGGGAATATTAAAGCGTTAAATGGAATTAACTTAGAAATAGAAAAAGGAGATTTTGTATCAATTATAGGTCAATCTGGTTCAGGAAAATCTACTTTGCTTAATATGATAGGTGCATTAGACACTGGAGATGAAGGAACTGTAGAGGTTGCAGGTTATGATTTAACAGATGGTAAAAATTTAGATGTTTTTAGATCAAAAGAAGTAGGATTTATTTTTCAACTACATAATTTAATACCTAACTTATCAGTTTGTGAAAATGTTGAAATTCCAATGTTTGAAACAAAAGCAAGTGGAAAAGAAAGAACTGATCGAGCTTTATCTCTGTTAAATTTAGTTGGATTAAAAGAAAAAGCTAAAATTAAACCAACAAAATTGTCTGGAGGGGAAAGACAAAGAGTAGCTATTGCAAGAGCGTTAGCTAATAAACCATCTATTATTCTTGCAGATGAACCAACAGGATCTCTGGATTCTAAAACATCAGGAGATGTTTTAAAATTATTAATAGATTTACATGAAAAAGAGAATGTTACATTAATCATGGTAACTCACGATTTAAATGTTGCTAAATTAGCTAACAAACAAATAGAAGTTTTAGATGGTCAAATATTAGGCACAGATTCGCAAAAATAATAAAATTTAAGAAAATATTATAAAATATTATAAAATATTAGAAAGTATTAGAAAATATTAAATTTTCTAACATTTAAATTTAAAATTGATAAAAATTTTTTACTAACTTTCAAATCTTCAATTTAAAAAGAATAGAAAATTTTGTAAATCTCATAATACTCACTTAAATTAACTTTTTTTATTGGAAGCATTGTTTTTTTCATTAAAAATTTTCTTAAGATAGTATAATAAAAACTTTAGACATATATTAGTTAAATTTGTAGTATTAATTATCAAAAGTATTACAATTAATTGGTAAAATATAGGTACAGAAAGTTTTTTAAGCATATTTGCAATTAAGTTAAATAAAAGATTAAAAC
>NZ_LWMT01000081.1 GCF_001639265.1 Methanobrevibacter filiformis | reverse complement strand
CTTCATGCAAAACCATAAACACCAACTCAACAAAAACTAAAAAACACTAATAATATATTACACCCCATAATATTTAAAACTAAGCATAACTAAAAAGAATCAAAAAATAATTATTGCACAGCCAAGATAAAAATAAAAAAGATAAAAACAAAAAGTTATTATTGGATAATAACTATTTTAAGAAAAATAAAAAGAATGTTACAGTTAGTTCAGGATTATAATTAAAATAATAGTGAGAAAAATAATCCTCTTATTTATGTTAATTAGGGCTTAGGAATAATTGTTGCTTTGATTGTTTAATTATTATTGTACTACATAAGATTAGTTTATCAAGGATGTCATATTCCAGCTAGTGAATTTTAATAAAAGATGTAATGTTCAATCTATTTTTAAATGCTTAGAACACTCTTTTACAGCGTCTTTTACTTTACAGTCTAAACTTATTGCTTTAATTCCCATTTTTCTAAGTTCTATATGGGGTTCTTTTCCTATTTTTCTACATATGACTGCTTTACAATCGTCAATTAAGTCAATTGATGATCTCCATCGTTCAGTATGATCTTCTAAAGTGATATCTGTTTTTTTCCTAATTTCTTCAAATTCATTTTCATTAGACTTTATATTAAATATAAAAAATTGGTTAGTATCTCCGAAATGAAGATCAACTACGTTTCCATCAGTTGAAGCTACAGCTATTTTCATATAATTACCTTAATTTAAGCTATTTTTCATGGTTTTTAATAGCTATTAGCTATTTCATCATCAATAGGATTAACAGGATTAATAGTGTCATTAGAATCATTAATAGGATTATTAATAGATTTTGGAGTAAATGAAAGTTCTTCTTTAGATAGTTTATATCCTTCAGCATCATAGTAATAATCTAAAATCATATTAGTTAATGCATCAACAAATCGTATTCCTCCAGTGTATCCTACAAATGTGATTCTTTGGGATCCAATTCTATCGAATATTGGAAAACCTATTCTAAACAGAGGGATGTTGAATTTATTAGCTAAAGACGCACCATATGCGTTTCCAATTAAAAGATCGACACTATGATTGTTTAAAGTTTGTTCTAAGTCATAAATGTCTTTATCTGCTAATATTATGGGATTAAAATTAATATCTCTTGATAATTCTTTGATGTCCTCTATAAACCTTTCACTTTTAATACCTGTACATAATATTTTTGGAATCATTCCCATTTCACTGATCATATGAGCAATAGCTATTACTGTATCTGGATCACCATAAATAGCTACTTTTTTCCTGTAGTTATATGCATGAGCATCTACAAGAGCATCTTGGAGCCTTCCTCTATCTCTTTCTACCTTTTTAGGAACATCAACTCCTATTAAATCACACACATTCATTACAAACTCATCAGTATTTTTAATTCCAACTGGTAGTGGACCTGAGATAGATTCAACATTAAAATGTTCTTTCAAATATTTACCTGCAGAATCTGCATGTTTAGATAAAGATATTGTAGCTATTGAGTTTGGAGTATCTTCAATTTCCTTTAGACTTGTTCCTTCTTGATGTAATTCTAAAGTACTTTCATTTAATGGACCATCAAGGGTTTCTGAGACATCTGTTAATATGATTGCTTTAGCTCCTAAATCATTCATCAAATTTTTTACTTCTTGATTGTTTGCAGGGGACATATTTCCCATTATAAGATTAATCTTATTATTCGAGGTTGAAATTCTTCCAAAATGTTCTACTAATGCTAATATAGCTTTATCATATCCTTCTATATGCGAACCTGCATAGCTGGGTGTTGGAATTGGAATCATTTCAGGTATATCCAATCCAATATTAGCATCTTCAAATTTTCTTATAATTCCTCCAATGTCATCGCCTATGGTATCGGTTAAACATGAGCTCATTACACAAATCATTTCAGGGTTTTGTTTTTCAGAAATATTTTTCAATGCTTTAAGTAAATTTGGTTCTCCTCCATAAATCACAGTTTTTTCACTAAGTGATGTTGATGCTACTTCTATTGGTTCTCTAAAGTGTCTTATTAATTGGAATCTCATATATGTAGCACATCCTTGTGAACCATGAATCAGGGGCATTGCTCCTTTAACACCCATCATAGCTTGGACTGCTCCCATTGGCTGACACATTCTTGTTGGGTTCACAACAGCGAATTTTTTATCACAGTTCTCTTCTGATTTGGGATTATTACAATCATTCATTTAATAACTCTCCAATGTATTTTCGCTATTTAATACAATATTATCTTCTTCTTATCTTTATCTTCTTTTTATCTTTTCTAAAAACGTTATTATTTTTAGATTCTTTCATAATTTTATCATTAAGTTTATCTCCAACAACATTCCACACTGGTGTTGATACTGCAGCATCTACTTCTTTTGCAAATTCTAAAAATCCTCTAAATCCTGCGAATGCTGATATTCTGTCATGGTTAAAATCACAAAATGCTACGCCAAGTTTTAAAGCTATATATTTTTCTTTTGCTCCTGAAATCAGGAGATTTGGCTTATATTTTTTAAGTAGTCTCATTAATTCAGTTGAGTTTGCATCATCAACAATTAAGGTTCCTTCTTTTACAACATCTCTTATATTTTCATAGTCTTCTTTTATTCCATTTTTTGTTCCAGACATTATAACTTCCATGCCTAATTCTTCAAATGCATTTACAAGAGACCATGCTTTGTTACCTCCAACATATAAAGCTACTGTTTTACCATTGAGTCTATCTCTGTATTCTTTAAGTTCAGCATCCAGAGTTTCTACTCCATTTTCAATGAGATCAATAGCTCTTTCTTTCATCTCTTCATTATCGAAAAACTCCACAATTTCAGTTATAGATGTTATTGTACTTTGAATTCCAAAGAAATTAACTTTAAGAGAAGGAATTCCATATTTTTTCTTCATTTTTTTAGCTAAGTAATTTGAAGATTTTTGGCATTGAACAATATCAAGTTTAGCATGATGTGCTTTAGCTATATCTTCTATTTTGGAATCTCCTGTAATTGTACTTATTATATTAAGTCCTAAATATTCAAGTAGTGGTTCTATGCCCCATAGGTCCCCAGCTACATTGAATTCTCCAATGATATTTATATCATAAGGGCTTGTTTTTTCAATATCTGATGTTCCAATAACATTATCTATAAGTGCATCACATCCAATCCAATGACCTTTTGTTTTATTATGGTCTTGAAATCCTTCGGATTGTACAGGTATTACTCTACACCCAGTGATTTTTTCAGCTTGCTTAGCTACACTTTTAATATCGTCTCCAATAACACCAGATACACATGTTGCATATACAAATATTGCACCAGGGTCGTGAAGTTTATGTAATTCAATTATCGAATCATAAAGTTTCCTCTCACCACCAAATACAATATCTTTTTCTTTTAAGTCAGTTGAACATCCTTGTTTATATAGTTTTGAACCTGAGGATTTACTTCCTCTAATGTCCCATGTACACGATGCACATCCGATTGGACCATGAACAAGGTGTAATGCATCAGTTATTGGCATGAGCACGATTCTTGCTCCTCCAAATACACATGTTCTTTGAGTTACAGTTCCAGGAATTCCTGGAGTATCACATTCTGGAAGAGATAATGCTCCTCTCTTAACACACATATGTTTTTCACGTGATTTGAAAGTTTCAATAATTGGTTCTATGGTACTGCTCTTCTCTTCCATAGTATCTCCTTATTAGGTTATCATGATTATTTTATCTTAAATCAGTTTTCGCGTTAATATATTGAATATTAATAAGTCTATTAACAATTAATTGTAAATATCTATTTTAATCTATTTTAATAGTCTAGTTGTAGAATAATCTACTTATAGGATAGTATAATTATAGAATGGTCTATTATGGAATAGTACAATTGTAAAATAGTTCATTATATGTCCTGATTAGCTATTATTTCGTTTTTTATTATTAATTTAAAGATTATAAATTTAAAATAAATAAGTATTAAACACACAGCTGTTAAGTTAAGGATTTAATCGATTCTATAGAATTGCCTTAAATTAAACATTGCTTCTTTATTTTTTTCTTATTTCAGAAACTTCTTCTACAATTGGTTCTATTTTTTCTTGGTGGGGTTT
>NZ_LWMT01000080.1 GCF_001639265.1 Methanobrevibacter filiformis | reverse complement strand
TCTAACAACTCTTCATTTTCATTATTCATAGAGTTAAGAAGAAAAAGAGTCTTAAAATGATTCACACTTTCTCCATCATCTAATGCGCGAACCATTCTTTCCAAATCACAACACAAAAGCTCTTTATTAAAAGGACTATTAATATTAAAATTAAGACCTTCCTTCCACAAATCACTAAAATCCCCACGAACAACAGACCTCAAATAATCAAAATCAACACTAAACTTACCACTACTCTCCCAAACATTCAACTTCTTCAACACAAACCTAAAACACTTACGAATACTACTATTAAAACTCATAAAAAAATATATAAACAATCAAACATAAATAAAAATACCAAAGAAAAAAAATAATACATATAAAAAGAAAATTATTAAATACGAATCCTCTTACATTAAAAATATGAGAAAAATAAAAAAGAAAAGATGGAAAAATTGAAAAATTAAATAGTTTAAATAATAGGTTTTAAACTACCAAGAACATTAGCTTTATTTTTAATATGAATTGAATCTTCAATTCTAACTCCAAAATTTCCTTCTAAATATATTCCAGGTTCTATTGTTATTACCATATCTTTTTCAAGTATTGTTTCATCTTTTTTTGAAATAGTTGGTTTTTCATGAATATTCAATCCTAAACTATGTCCTGTTGAATGAATGAACTTATCACCATATCCATATTCGAATATTATATCTCTAGCTATTTTATCAATTTCACATGCTTTGATTCCAGGTTTAATAGCTTTAATTGACTTATTATATGCCTCAAAAACTATATTAAAAATTTCTTCTTGTTTTTCTGTTTTGATTATTGTTCTTGTGCTGTCACTACAATAATCCTGATATTTACATCCCCAATCAATCAGAGTAGGAAATTCTAATTGTTTTTGACTTACTCTTGAATGAGGTAAACTTGAATTAGCTCCAGTTGCCACAATTGTTTCAAAGGATTCCTCTTGTGCCCCATTTTCTCTCATTAAATAACCAAGTTCATAAGAAACTTCCCATTCACTGAATCCTTTTTCTATCTTATCTCTAATAGCTAACTGTTTAAATGAATTGTGAGCAATATTTGTTGCTTTTTCAATTTTTAAAAGTTCTTCTCTTGATTTAATCATTCTAAAGTTATCTAAAACATTTGTTAGGTGGAATTCATAGTTTCCTTTAAGTTTAGAATATAAATTAAATGGTAAAGTTTCTTCAATAGCTATTTTTTTAAAGTTTTCTTTTTCAAATAAATCTGTGATTTGTTTAAGTGATTTGAACTCTTTAACTTCGATTAAAGAAGTTTTATTTGCAAGTTCCAAATCCATTGCTCCAGCAAAAACTATTGAATCTTCTTTTAAAATAGCTATTCCAAAACTTGTTGGATGATAATCTGAAATATAATTAATATTCTCTATTTCAGCTAAAACCATAGCATCAAATTCATTTTCATGTAAATTATTTATAATTTTATTAATATTCTCTATATCCATGATAATACCTCTAATAAACACGATGATAATAAAATCTTGAATTATAATTCAAAACATGAAACAAACTTTTAAAAAAAGTTTGAACAAAAGCTATTTCAAAAAATAATCAATTCAAATTAAAAAATGCTTTTACTAACATGAAACAAACTTTTAAAAAAAGTTTGAACAAAAGCTATTTCAAAAAATAATCAATTCAAATTAAAAAATGCTTTTACTAACATTAAAAATGAAAAAAATAAGAATATAATTTATCATAATATTATAATTCTTCAGTCTCATTTATTGGAATTCCTGTAGATTTGTTTATATTGTCAGGAGTAATACCTTGTAATACCTTGTTTTTTTAAATTAATAGAAATTGTTAATTTTTCCTCATTTCTGCCCTTTTGTTCTCCTTTTTTCATAGCATATTCGAGTTGTGCTTTTTCATCTATTATTATTTTCTCAGCAATTGAATATTTGAAATAGTTATTTCAATCTTAACATTGAATGTTCTATTCTCCCGTATATTTCATCTAATACTGAATCCATTTTATCAGATTTTTTATTGATTTTTATTGATTTTATCATCTAAAAATAATATTAATCTGTATTCAGGTTGCTAAATCTATTTTATTATTTTTTAACAGTTTTCCAGAATTTATAAAATCAAATGTTTTATAATATTTCTGTCAAAAAACTTACCCTCTGAAAAAATCGTGCTAAAATATAGTATGAACCATATAATAATTTTTCTTCTGAGATATAACTTCATAGAAGTATGAAAAATTAAATTGATATCCTTTATTGTTCATAATTCTTCAATTTGTTCTATTGAGAGATCAGTGATTTTGCTGATTTCTTCTAAAGTCATCCCATTATTTTTTAATCGAAAAGCAATTTTTTTAGAATTTTCTAATTCCCCTTCTTCTTTTCCTTCTATTCTTCCTTTTTCTATACCTCTCTGCTCACCAATTTGTTCTCCTTTTTCTATACCTCTCTGCTCACCAATTTGTTCTCCTTTTTCTATACCTTTTTTAGTAGCATAATCAAGTTTTGCTTTTTCATCCCTTATTATTTTTTCAGCACTTAAGTATTTAAAGTAACTATTTCTGTCCTGCATCGAATGTTCTATTCTATCATATACTTCATTTAATACTGAATCCATTTTTATCACCTTTTCTATTATTTTTTGCGGGGTTTGTTCATCTAAAAATAACATTAATCTATGTTCGGGATTGTTAAAATCTATTTTATTATTTTTTAGTAGTTTTCTAAATTTTTTAAGTTCAAAGAAATGCATTTCTTCTAAATCGTCCAGTTCGTGATGTCTCTCCTCTTTTTCACAATGTATGTATGTTGTGTGATATTTTTCTATTGCCTGGAATTTAAATGCAAGTAAGTTGATTGTCATGACTAATGGTACTTTTAAATAGCTTTCACTTGTTCCAAGCTCTAGTGATAATGCTTTTGATGCGTAATAGTGACTTCTTTTATGAAAATCTTCTTGTTTGTTTATTTGTGATTCTATGTTTATTAGTGTGCCATCATCAGTTGTAACATAGACATCAAGTATTGATTTTTTCTTATTTTTTATAGTACCTTGTATTTGGTTAGGTTCAAATTTAACATGTTTAAATTCTTTTTTTGATAATGTGTTTATTAAATACAGTGCATACTTTTCACTTCCCTTTTCTCCAAATATTTTAGCGAAAAGAAAGTCATTGAGCAGATTTATGTTTTCATCAATATTTTTTATTTTAATATTTATACAACCCCTATTTTTCACTTTCATTTATTAAATAATTTTTCCATGAAAAATTTTCCATCATGAAAATATAGGACATCATACAATTTAGTCCTTAAGTATTACTTAAAGAAAAGTACTATATAAATTAGAACTTATAAATGAAAGCAAAATTGGTCAAAGAATGAAAAATATCAAAGTAAAACATGTATTAACATGAAAAAAACAAGGATTTATAAAATAGCTATATGGAACGTATTTAAAGTTATTAAAGCTATTAAATCTATTAAATCTATTAAAGTTTATTTTTTAAGTTTTTTCTAATAGTATTTATCATTTCTCCTCGAAGATCTTCAGAAATTTCTCTTTTTGAAAGTTGAGGAGGTTTTCCAAAATCAGGATCATCAAATTCAACACCTTTAAAAATAGCTATTTTATCATATCTTGGATGTACATGCCAATGAAGATGAATATTCTGATTATTAATATTACTATTAATATTATCTTTAAAAGCACCATTATTAAAACAAGCCCAATTAAACAACAAGGGATTGAATGAAACCATAATAGTTTCTTCAACAATCTTAACTAATGAATTAAAATCTTTCCATTCATTAGAAGTTAATTCTTTTAGATGTAAAGTTTTAGAATTTAATTTTAAAACACAAGTTCCTAAATATCTTTGTATATGAGCTAAATATAAATTCCAATAATCTGTTGCTATGATTAAATCTCCATAATAATCTTTTTGATTTTTAAATTCATGATTCATTTGTCTATCTCCATTAAAAATTCCTTCATAAAAAATAAAAAATGAGGATTCGCATTTAATGTTTCTTTTTTTGTTCTATTTTATTGATTTTTTCTTTATTTTTTGTGTTTTTATGTGAGTTTTTTTTAATATTTTGTTGGTTTTGTTGAATTGTTTTTAGTTGTTCTTATTGTTTTTGGTTTGTTTAATTTTATGT
>NZ_LWMT01000079.1 GCF_001639265.1 Methanobrevibacter filiformis | reverse complement strand
TATAAGAATAATAGAAATAAAAATAAATGCAAAATAAAATGGAATTTCACTAAAAACGATGCTGATAAAAAATTATCCAAATATTATATTAACATATGAATATCATAAAAATTAAATTGTCGAGACACTAGCACCAATAACTAATGTATCATTTACTACTAATGGTGAAGATTTGATTTCTCCATACTCTTTACTTTCCCATATTTTTGAACCATCTACATCATTTAAAGCATATACATGACCATTGTTAGATCCAAAGTACACTACTCCATCATTTACTGAAGGTGTAGATTCTACAGGTCCTGATGTTTTGAATTTCCACAATATTTTTTTATTCTCTATATCAAAACAGTATAAATAATTATCAAATCCTCCAATGTATAATTTATCACCAGATATCACTGGAGAACCTGTAATTGTAGTGTTAAATTCATATGTCCAATTTACATCCCCTGTTTCCATATCAATAGCTTGAAGTGAACCATTTTCCAATGCTGTATACATTGTTTTACCTTTAATAGCTGAAGATGATCGTATTGGAGAACCTAAATCTTTAGCCCATACATTTGGAACATAATCTCCTATTTCTTCAATAAATCCAGTGTGCTCTTTATTCTCATGAAACATAGTCCAATCTGCACTTGAAACTGTTGATACAGATAGAATAGCTATTAATAAAGTCGACATTATCAATATTATTTTTTTATTCATTTATCCCACCTTTTAAATCATAATGAGATTTTGTGAAATCTTCGATTTCACGAAATCAGTGTTATTAAACATCACGGTTAAACCTTACAACTCCAAGTGCAAAGAATAGTAATGTAAATCCTGCAAGTACTGCTATATCAATCCATATATCTCCAATTCCAGCTCCTTTTAACATTACTCCTCTCATTGCATCGTTAAGGTATGTTAGTGGGCAAATATAAGCTATTTTTTGGAATATCCATGGCATTGTTTCTATCGGGTAGAAAACTCCTGATACAAACATCATTGGCATTGTAAATGGCATTACCATTTGAGTGTAGTCTTCTTGGGATTGTGCTGTTGCCGAAATCATCATACCGAAACCAACGAAACATAATGCTCCAAGTATTAAAAGTAAAATAGCTAGAAATATGTTACCATTTATTGTTATTCCAAATAATAGTATTGCCGTTACAAGAAGTACCATGGCTCTTATAGTTTCTATGGTTAGTTTTGACATGATTTTACCACCAACAACTGTAGCTACACTTGTCGGAGTCATGAATAACCTTGCAAGTTCTCCTGTTTCACGTTCTCCTGCTATTGATTGACCCATACCCATCATACATGACATCATTAAGGTCATTGCTAGAATAGCTGGAACTAAAAAGTCAATATACTCTATTTCTCCATAGAGTCTGTTGACTTGAAGATTAACAGTATTGACAATTCCACTTAAACTACTACTAATTACTGATGTTGGACTAGAATCTTCCTCAGCAGAGGAGTTTGTTGAATTTTCCACTTGTAGTGATGTAGCTTGATCCAGGTTTGGATTCATATCTACTAATTTTTCACTACTTATTTTAGCTCCAATTTCTGAAAATAACATTTGAGCTGCTGGAACAATAGTCTGACCAGCTATTTGATCAGATGAATCCAAATACAGTACTACTGTTTTAGCTTGAGGATCCGTTATATTGTCATAATTCGATGGTAGGATTATCGCGGCCTTTACCTCTCCTCGATCAACCATCTCCTTTGCATCCTGAACATTGGATGTTATGTTTTTTATCTCAAAAAGTGACATGTTCTTAATAGACATTAATGTCATATCTGCTGTTTCACCATGACTTTGATCTACAATAGCTATTGGAACATTTTCAATTGAACCTCCCATACCATAACCAAAAAGCACGATCATTAGTATCGGGAAAACCATTATAGATACTAATCGTGGTTTATGCCTCCAAAGGGATAAGAGGTCTTTTTTAAGCATCCATAAAAATTTTTTACCTTCCATATTAACAAATCCTTGTTGGAACAATCTTTTTTAGTTCCTATAAACTCTATAAATTTCTATAAATATTTATCTTAAACAATATTTTCATTGCAAAATTATATTCATTATTTAAAACAAACTTTTAAAAAAAGTTTCGTCATATGCTATTTAAAAACATGAGCATTTTAGCATTAGAAATACTTTTATTAATTTGAAACAAACTTTTGAAAAAAGTTTGAACAAAAATTATTCCAAAATTTAAGCATTTTAGCATTAGAAATACTTTTATTAATTTTAAATAAACCCATGATAATTATATATACAATTATTCATACATACATTTTAATGAATCATGAAATTAAACTAATGAATTATTACTCTTTTTTGATGTTAAATTAACAAAGACATCCTCCAGTGAAGGATCATTTGTAGAAATTGATGTGATTTTTGCATTATTTTTCATCACTATGCCAATTACTTCATTTATTCCAGTGTCTTTGTATAACTGATCAATATCCACAGTTATTCTGCCTTCATGACTTAATTTAACATCTTGAATATGATTTAGCTTATTTATTTCATCAATTATTGCATTATTAAAGTTTTCAGCTAAAATACTGAGTTCTGTAGTTGCTAGATAATGATCAAAATAACTTTTTTTATTTGAAATTTGAGTTTCATTATTACTTGAAACATTATTAGAAAGAATATCTGACGCTATAGGTTCTGTTGTATTTGATAAAGATTTATCAATGACTAATTCTTCCTGTTTTTCCATTAAATTATCTTTTAACCTTTGAGGAGTGTCAAATGCAACTAAAGTTCCTTGATTCATAATTCCAACATTTTCACACAATTTTTCAACTTCATACATATCATGAGAACATAGTATGATTGTATGACCATTGTCATTTAATTCTTGGATTAAATCCCATAACACCATTTTTGTAGTTGGATCAAGTCCAATAGTTGGTTCATCAAGGAATAAAACTTCTGGTTTGTGTATTAAGCTTGCTACAACAGAAACCTTTTGTTTTTGACCTCCTGACATTTGTTTTATTAATTTATTCTCTGCATACTTAATATCAACAAGTTCCATTAAGTCATCCATCCGATCTTCTTTCTCATCAGAAGGAACACCGTAATAATCTGCACATAAACTTACATTTTCCCTTGCAGTTAAATCTCCATATAAACTAACAAGTTGTGGAACCATACCAATCATTTCTCTTACTTTATCAGGTTCACTAACAATATCATACCCAGAAACTGTTGCATTACCTTTAGTTGGTTGGATTAAGCATGTTAACATCTTAATTGTGGTGGTCTTACCTGCACCATTAGGTCCAAGAAAACCAAATATACTTTTATTTTTAACCTTCATATCAAGTGAATCCACAGCTAAAAAATCTCCATATCTTTTAGTGAGACCATTTGTATCTATAGCATATTTCATGTGATTTTCACCTTCCTTATGGATTTAAATCTTTGCATTATAGTTAAATAATTAAATCCATTATTTTAATAATTAAATAATTAACAATGATAATTAATACTCCAAATAAACATTAAAATAGCTAACAATTTAATAGCTAAATAGAATTAAAATAGCTATTTAACTAATATTAACTAATAATTAATTACCAAAAAAATTTTCTTCCAAAAATTCTTTAAAAATTGGAGGAGTATTATTTGCTAAATGTGATTTTAGTTTTTTTAAAACACATTTTCCCCTATCAGTAGTTTCATAGTACTTTATTTTCCTATTTTTATCCATTTCCCATGTTCCCACTATAAGTTCTTTGTGTTCTAATATTTTAAGCATTGGATAAATCCTGTTAGACCCAAAATGTTTTTTAACAGCTTTTATTTTACTGTTATCGTCATTAGGAATACCCTTATTTAATTCTTTAATTAACTCATAACCATATGTTCGTTCCTTGTTTATTATCCAAAGAACAATCATGATCATCATTCTACGCTTCATCATTCCTTCAGCTGAATGTTTTAGCATCTTTTCATCAAAATCACATAAAGGTTCATTATCTAATGATTCATCATCTGAAACCTTTTTATCATTTTTCATAGCTACCTCCTAATCAAAAGACAACTAATAGGCTGTGCAACGATTATTTTTTGTAAAAATAGATATCTAATTAAAATAAATTAAAATATTTGTAAGTCATTAATACATATTTTTTATAAAAAATAAATGTTTAAAATAGTTATAATTAATAAATA
>NZ_LWMT01000078.1 GCF_001639265.1 Methanobrevibacter filiformis | reverse complement strand
AACGGTTCTGGTAATGCTACTGGTGTATATGTGACTGATTTGTTGAATACTAGTGTTTTGAGTTTTGTAGGTAGTAATGGTTCTTATGATGATAATACTGGTGTTTGGTCTATTGGGTCTCTTGGTGCTGGTGAGAGTGTTGCTTTGAGTATTACTGTTGTTATTATTGGTAATGGTACAGTTATTAATACTGCGAGTGTGACTGTGGATCAAAATAACACTAACACTAATAATGGATCTGATAATGAAATTATTAATGTGACTAATTATGTTAATGTGAGTGTTGTTAAGGTTTCTAATACTACTGGTACTGCGAATATTGGTGATGTTATTACTTATACTATTATTGTGTCTAATAATGGTTCTGGTAATGCTACTGGTGTATATGTGACTGATTTGTTGAATACTAGTGTTTTGAGTTTTGTAGGTAGTAATGGTTCTTATGATAATAATGCTGGTGTTTGGTCTATTGGGTCTCTTGGTGTTGGTGAAACGGTTGCTTTGAGTATTACTGTTGTTATTATTGGTAATGGTACAGTTATTAATACTGCGAGTGTGTCTGTGGATCAGAATAATACTAATGTGGATAATGGTTCTGATAATGAAACTATTAATGTGAGTAATAATGTTAATGTGAGTGTTGTTAAGGTTTCTAATACTACTGGGTCAGCGAATATTGGTGATGTTATTACTTACACTATTATTGTGTCTAATAATGGTTTTGGTAATGCTACTGGTGTGTTTGTGACTGATGTGTTGAATGCTAGTGTTTTGAGTTTTGTAGGTAGTAATGGTTCTTATGATGATAATACTGGTGTTTGGTCTATTGGTGATTTAGGTGCTGGTGAAACGGTTGTTTTGAGTATTACTGTTGTTATTATTGGTAATGGTACAGTTATTAATACTGCGAGTGTGACTGTGGATCAGAATAATACTAATGTGGATAATGGGTCTGATAATGAAACTATTAATGTAACTAATAATGTTAATGTGAGTGTTGTTAAGGTTTCTAACACTACTGGATCAGCGAATATTGGTGATATTATTACTTACACTATTACTGTGACTAATAACGGTTCTGGTAATGCTACTGGTGTATATGTGACTGATTTGTTGAATACTAGTGTTTTGAGTTTTGTAGGTAGTAATGGTTCTTATGATGATAATACTGGTGTTTGGTCTATTGGTGATTTAGGTGCTGGTGAGAGTGTTGCTTTGAGTATTACTGTTGTTATTATTGGTAATGGTACGGTTACTAACATTGCGAGTGTGACTGTGGATCAGAATAATACTAACGTGGATAATGGGTCTGATAATGAAACTATTAATGTAAATAATAATGTTAATGTGAGTGTTGTTAAGGTTTCTAACACTACTGGTACTGCGAATATTGGTGATATTATTACTTACACTATTACTGTGTCTAATAATGGTTCTGGTAATGCTACTGGTGTATATGTGACTGATTTGTTGAATACTACTGTTTTGAGTTTTGTAAGTAGTAATGGTTCTTATGATAATAATACTGGTATTTGGACTATTGGGTCTCTTGGTGCTGGTGAAACGGTTGCTTTGAGTATTACTGTTGTTATTATTGGTAATGGTACAGTTATTAATACTGCGGGTGTGTCTGTGGATCAGAATAATACTAATGTGGATAATGGGTCTGATAATGAAACTATTATTGTGAGTAATAATGTTAATGTGAGTGTTGTTAAGGTTTCTAACACTACTGGCGCTGCGAATATTGGTGATGTTATTACTTATACTATTACTGTGTCTAATAATGGTTTTGGTAATGCTACTGGTGTATATGTGACTGATTTGTTGAATGCTAGTGTTTTGAGTTTTGTAGGTAGTAATGGTTCTTATGATAATGTTACTGGTGTTTGGTCTATTGGTGATTTAGGTGCTGGTGAAGCGGTTGCTTTGAGTATTACTGTTGTTATTATTGGTAATGGTACAGTTATTAATACTGCGAGTGTGACTGTGGATCAGAATAATACTAATGTTGATAATGGGTCTGATAATGAAACTATTAATGTGAGTAATAATGTTAATGTGAGTGTTGTTAAGGTTTCTAACACTACTGGGTCAGCGAATATTGGTGATATTATTACTTATACTATTACTGTGTCTAATAATGGTTCTGGTAATGCTACTGGTGTATATGTGACTGATTTGTTGAATGCTAGTGTTTTGAGTTTTGTAGGTAGTAATGGTTCTTATGATAATAATACTGGTGTTTGGTCTATTGGGTCTCTTGGTGCTGGTGAGAGTGTTGCTTTGAGTATTACTGTTGTTATTATTGGTAATGGTACAGTTACTAACACTGCGAGTGTGACTGTGGATCAGAATAACACTAACACCAATAATGGATCAGATAATGAAACTATTAATGTGAGTAATAATGTTAATGTGAGTGTTGTTAAGGTTTCTAACACTACTGGCACTGCGAATATTGGTGATATTATTACTTACACTATTACTGTGACTAATAATGGTTCTGGTAATGCTACTGGTGTATATGTGAATGATTTGTTGAATACTACTGTTTTGAGTTTTGTAGGTAGTAATGGTTCTTATGATGATGTTACTGGTGTTTGGTCTATTGGTGATTTAGGTGCTGGTGAGAGTGTTGCTTTGAGTATTACTGTTGTTATTATTGGTAATGGTACAGTTATTAATACTGCGAGTGTGTCTGTGGATCAGAATAATACTAATGTGGATAATGGGTCTGATAATGAAACTATTAATGTGTCTAATAATGTTAATGTGAGTGTTGTTAAGGTTTCTAATACTACTGGGTCAGCGAATATTGGCGATATTATTACTTATACTATTACTGTGTCTAATAATGGTTCTGGTAATGCTACTGGTGTATATGTGACTGATTTGTTGAACACTACTGTTTTGAGTTTTGTAAGTAGTAATGGTTCTTATGATAATAATACTGGTGTTTGGACTATTGGTGATTTAGGTGCTGGTGAAACGGTTGCTTTGAATATTACTGTTGTTATTATTGGTAATGGTACAGTTATTAATACTGCGAGTGTGTCTGTGGATCAGAATAATACTAATGTTGATAATGGGTCTGATAATGAAACTATTATTGTGAGTAATAATGTTAATGTGAGTGTTGTTAAGGTTTCTAATACTACTGGAGCTGCGAATATTGGTGATGTTATTACTTATACTATTATTGTGTCTAATAATGGTTCTGGTAATGCTACTGGTGTATATGTGACTGATTTGTTGAACACTACTGTTTTGAGTTTTGTAAGTAGTAATGGTTATTATGATAATAATACTGGTATTTGGACTATCGGGTCTCTTGGTGCTGGTGAAACGATTGCTTTGAGTATTACTGTTGTTATTATTGGTAATGGTACAGTTATTAATACTGCGAGTGTGACTGTGGATCAGAATAACACTAACACCAATAATGGATCTGATAATGAAACTATTAATGTAACTAATAATGTTAATGTGAGTGTTGTTAAGGTTTCTAACACTACTGGATCAGCGAATATTGGTGATACTGTTACTTATACTATTATTGTGTCTAATAATGGTTCTGGTAATGCTACTGGTGTGTTTGTGACTGATGTGTTGAATGCTAGTGTTTTGAGTTTTGTAGGTAGTAATGGTTCTTATGATAATAATACTGGTGTTTGGTCTATTGGGTCTCTTGGTGCTGGTGAAACGGTTGCTTTGAGTATTACTGTTGTTATTATTGGTAATGGTACAGTTATTAATACTGCGAGTGTGATTGTGGATCAGAATAATACTAATGTGGATAATGGGTCTGATAATGAAACTATTAATGTGAGTAATAATGTTAATGTGGGTGTTGTTAAGGTTTCTAACACTACTGGTACTGCGAATATTGGTGATATTATTACTTATACTATTACTGTGTCTAATAATGGTTCTGGTAATGCTACTGGTGTATATGTGACTGATGTGTTGAATACTAGTGTTTTGAGTTTTGTAGGTAGTAATGGTTCTTATGATAATAATACTGGTGTTTGGTCTATTGGGTCTCTTGGTGCTGGTGAAACGGTTGCTTTGAGTATTACTGTTGTTATTATTGGTAATGGTACAGTTATTAATACTGCGAGTGTAACTGTGGATCAGAATAACACTAACACCAATAATGGGTCTGATAATGAAACTATTAATGTGAGTAATAATGTTAATGTGGGTGTTGTTAAGGTTTCTAACACTACTGGATCAGCGAAT
>NZ_LWMT01000077.1 GCF_001639265.1 Methanobrevibacter filiformis | reverse complement strand
AGTACAAATGCTCTTAATGTTTCCTTCGAATTTTTAACAAAGCCTATTAAAAATTTTTCATCATCCTCATTAAACTCAAAACTTCGCCTTGACATGTATATTATATATAACTTAATAATAAATAAACTTATCTCAAATATTAACTTGTCTTGACACTAATTCATTAAACAAATATTTATAAGATAAAAAAACAAAAATTTAATAGTATTTTTAAAATAATATAACAATAGTAAAAAATACTTAATATATTGGATTAATCCTCAATATTATGTCCTTAAATCATATATTGTTAAACAATAGCTATTATCAAATATCAATTAATATTAATACATTGGGCCTGTAGTCTAGCCTGGAATATGACGTGGGACTTCGGATCCCAAGATCGTGGGTTCAAATCCCACCAGGTCCGTTTATTTTTCTTTTTAAATTCACAAACTATTTTTAATTAATTGCTTTTCATGAATTATAAATTTTATAACTAATAACACTATTTTAAATTATTAATATCTTTTTTATAATTTCAATTTTTTCATCAGTTAAATCATATAATTTTAAACTTTTTTTGTCTATATTTCATTATCGATAACTGTTATTAGATTTTAAAGGTTTTATAATATTAATAAACTCTTTTTCTAAATCATCCTTTTGTTTTCTTGTAATTTGTTTATTTTGTTTTTTACTTCTTGTATAATTCATCAAAAGATAGTCCATAATATTTAGCTCATAAATATATTTATATGTATTCTTTAACTATTTAAAACTTGTTTCAGCCTAATGATACTGAAATTCATCTATGACTGAAATATTTTTTTGATATTCAATCATAGTATTCATTCCTAAGATAAAAATATATTTTAGTTATTGTTTTGTGATTAAATTATATTAAAATAGCTATTAGATAAAATAGGATAGCTATTATTAAATAGATATTATAATATATCCTTTAATTATTAATCTGTTTCTATAATTGCTTCTTTGAAAAATTCAGGAACTAGGGATTTGTACATTGGACTTGTGAAAAGCATTTGTATATCTTGATCAAGGATATATGTATAACATGAATCATCTTCTGCTCGCATTCCTCGACCATATGCTTGCATAAGAGTCATTACAGTTTTGTAAGCATACCAACGCTGATCTCTTTTTCTTCTTAAGTTAACTTGCTTGTCTCCAAGATAGGGGAAAGGAACTTTGTATATTATCTGGAATCTACATTTATCATAAGGTAAATCAACTCCTTCACTCATAGAGGGACTTACTAAGACTAATGGATCAGGACTATCTTCAAAGTGATGTAGAACACTTTCTCTATTTTGTGAGGTGTGAGAAATTAGTCTTGAGTTTAGTATATTCTTTGTAACATAGTTTTGGCACTTATAGCTATTTGTATGGATTAATCCTTTGTCATTTTTATGTCTTTCTAAGATTTTATTTAGTATTGGAATTGTTTTTGGAGCAGTTTGCTTAATTCTATTTGCTGCCATTTTTCCAGCTAATTTTAATTCAATTGGTCGCTTAGATGGTGGGAAAGGGCTATCTACCTTGATATGGTAGACTTCATTTGGATTTAAGCCTAACCATTTTGAAAACATCTTATGGGACAATATTGTTGCACTTAGAAATATACAGACTTCACCATAATTAAACAAATAATCTTTAGCATAATGATTAATTTTAAGAGGTTTAAATGATACGCCTGAATCATTTACATCAATAACCCAGTTCCTTGGTTCTTTTTCCAGATTATTCCTTAATTGTTTAAGTCGCCTACTTGTACTTTGAATTCTCTCTACCTTATTTTTTGGAAGTTCAGATCTGTCAATTTCTTGATATGCATCATAAATAGCTTCTAATTCCAAAATCCAATCTTTAGGATCACTTGATTTTAAAGTATTATTACTTATAACCTTTTTAATATCTTTTTGAAGACTTTTATTATATAGATTTAGCTCTAATGTTCTCATTAATTTATTTTCAATATTATGAGCCTCATCCAAAATCAAAAGATCACGAATACCAAAATGTTTAACATAATTAAGTTCTAATATTCCATAATCGTAGTTCATTAGGGTTATTGAAGAATTAACCGCATTTGTTTTCTGTTGCCAATAATGACAATGTTCTTCTGAAGCATAAAACAATGCATTACCAAAAGAGTCTTCAAATGCCTCAACAGCCCCTAATGTTGGAGATTTACCTACACCAAATGGACAGAAAAACTTTTTAGAATTTGGTGTTGTTTTACATGTTCCAATATCACATGTAGAATCAAGATTATCATTTAAACAGTTGAAATTTCCACGCCCTTTAACAAGAGGAAAATTAAACTCATCAGAATACTGAGCTTGAAGTTGTTTAGTCATGGTTAATATGTATGCTGATCCATACATGCGTGCAAGTGTTGTAGCAATAGCTGACTTTCCAGTTCCAGTTCCAGCCTCTAATATAATGTATTTAAATCCTTTATCAATAGCTTCAACAATATCTGTAATTATATCAAACTGTCCCTCACGAGGAGTTTCAAAAGGAAAAGCTTCGATTATCTTACTATTTATTTCAGGAAATTCTCTTTTTAATTCATCAATCCTATATTTAGGTAAGCTATTTTCCTCAATAGAGTAAGAACTATCTATAACACCAAAATTATTATCATCATAACTACCAAAATCATTTAAATCTTTCTTATAATCACTTAAAGAAGATCTAAACTTTTTAGTCTTACTTTGACCGCAAATACAATTGCTTTTTAACATTCCACAATTTGGACAGAATATAGAATTTGACATCACAAATATATTTGTAATGAAACTATAAATAAACAGTGTTATAGAGCATGTGAAAAGTAATATGAAAAATAAAAATTTGGACACAATTGGACACTGATTTCACAAAATAAAAAAATTTCGCAAAATCACATTATATACCTTATATACTTAATCTTAATCTGATTAAACAATTTAAGGTGAGTTGGGAAAATCTTTTATTTTTCTAAATTCAGTGTACTATAGTCGGAAACCAATTCTTTGGCAAATTTCATTATTCCAAATACATCTCATTAATCTTTAAATTGAGATTAAAGACAATTATTCAATGATGAACCAAATATTATGTTTTTGCCAGTGCATTTGTGTTTGACTATAAATTAAAAAAATTTATCTAAGTATGAAAAATTAATATGATTTTGAAAAGTAGTAATCAGTTTTAAAAAGGACAATATAACTTAAAAATATGATAAAGTTAATAATAATTATCTATAAAACTAAAATGTAATGTTATGTAACTCTTCTCTTTTTATAAGTTCTAATAAATCAATACATTGAAACCCCTTAACCTTAACATTTTCATGAAAATTGTCTTTTATGTGGCATTTGGCACCAATTTTTTCACAAATTGTTGGAATTTTATATTTTTCTTCTTTTGTGCTTTCACTATTCCAATTCTCTTGAGTAACTAATATTATGTTATTTATTTTTGCAAAAGCTATAATTTCAGGGTCTGCCCAATGTTTTTTATTTTCTCCAGTCTTATACCAGAGTGGAAACCTTTTAGATAATTCATTACCCCTTTCAATAACTTCCTGAGAAAGAGGAATGAACATATTTTTATTTTCTTTAGCCCATGTTGTGAACTTATCATCTCTTGCATATATCTCTTTTTGTACTGCTGGAGTTGAAACAATGATTTCCTCTTGAATTAATTTATTAAAGTTTCCCCAATGATTAGGAAAAAACTCTTTTTCATAAGTTTCATACTGTGATCCAGCTAAAATAGTAGAGGTATCTACTACATACTTCATTTGGATCCCTCCTCCATTTTTAGCTTATTTCTTATTTCTAAGACAGTTTGTAAATTAACATCCAAAAACTCAGCAAGTGAACTGTTAGTTATCAATTTTGTATCATATGCATCTAAAACTATTTTAGTATATAGAATTCCATTTTTCCTTAATGATTGAGTAGCTTGTCGTTTGTAGTATTCTTGTTTTGTTTCTTGATTTTCTTTTATGTTTTTCTTTAAATTATTTTCACTTATTTTCCTCTTGTTTGTTGTTTTTTTAATAGTAGCAATGTATTTTTCTTTCCATTCTTCTTTTTTGGAATTATAATATTCATTGGAAATTCTGTTTAAGCTCCACAGCTGTTAAGTTAAGGATTTTTCATGTTAGATATGTAGTGTGTAATGTTGTGATGTTTTTTGTTTATATTCTTATTTTTCTTTTAGCATGTTTTTTATTCTTGATATTGTTAGTCTTGTGTGTC
>NZ_LWMT01000076.1 GCF_001639265.1 Methanobrevibacter filiformis | reverse complement strand
AAATTAATATTTGTACACTGAATTGAGAAAATAAAAAATTTTCTCAATTCTCTCCAGAAGATGTTTAATCTGATTAAAATACACATGAAGAGATTTTGCAAAATTTTCTATTTTGCGAAATCAGTGTCTTAAATTAAAATTTTTAAATTATAAATCTTTAATTATAAATTTCTAAACATTTTACTACTTATTACACTAACTGTGAGCAATATGGATATTGATGATAAAATACAGAAAATTGAGGATGAGATTCAAAAAACTCCATACAATAAAGCTACATCTCACCATATTGGTAAGTTGAAGGCTAAAATATCAAAACTAAAAGAGGAATCTCTACAAAGAAAAAGTTCTGGAAATAAAGGTCAAGGATTTCATATTAAAAAAACTGGGGATTCAACAGTAGTTTTAGTTGGATTTCCCTCTGTTGGAAAGTCTACATTACTTAATGAACTTACTAATGCGGAATCTAAAGTAGGATCTTATCAATTCACAACTTTGGACATTGTTCCAGGTGTTATGGAATATAGGGGAGCTAAAATTCAAATATTTGATGTTCCTGGAATAATTACTGGAGCATCTGGAGGTAAAGGTAGAGGTAAGGAAATACTTTCTGTTGCAAGAACATCGGACCTTATTTTAATTGTTCTTGATGTATTTAATCCTCAACATTTAGATGTTATTTTAAAAGAACTGAGAAATATTGGAATTAGACCTAATGAAATTCCTGCTGATGTTACTGTTAGAAGGAAAAAGCTTGGAGGAGTTAATGTTTCATCAACAGTTCCATTAACCCACTTAGATCAAAAAACAATAAGATCAATTATTAATGAATATGGAATGCACAATGCAGATGTTTTAATAAGGGACGATGTAACAATGGATAAATTTATAGATGCTCTTGAATTAAACAGGGCGTATATTCCAGCTGTTGTTCTATTAAATAAGGTAGATTTAGTTAATGATAGCTATTTAGAAGAACTTAAAAAATATATTCCTGATTTTGTCCCAATTTCTGCTGAAGAAAAACAAAATATTCAATATCTAAAAGATGTTATCTTTGGTAACCTAAATTTAATGAGAATTTACCTTAAACCTCAAGGTAAAAAAGCTGATATGGAAGAACCATTAATTGTTAAGTCTAATTCAACTGTTATAGATATAGCATCAAGATTACATAGAGAGTTTGCAAAAAACTTCCGTCATGCTAAAGTCTGGGGAAAATCAGTTAAATTTCCAGGTCAAAAAGTAGGTGCAGACCATATACTTGAAGATGAAGATATTGTAAGATTTATTATTAAAAAATAATCATTTATAATCATTTATATACTTTATTGCTTTTTTAAATTGCTTTAATTTATTAATTATTTAATAATTCTTTATTTATTAATCATTTAAGTAATTCTTTATTTATCAATTTATTAATGATACAATGAGTAAAAATCCTAAAATTATATTTATCACTGGAACTCCTGGTGTTGGTAAATCAACAATAGCTATTAAACTTAATGAAATTTTATCTAAAAAATACAATTCTGTTTTGTTTAAATTAAATGAAATAGCTATTTCAAATGATTTAATATTGGGAGAAGATTTGGAAAAGGGATATAAAATATTAAATCTTCCTAAAATTGATGAAAAATTAAAAGAATTAATAAAATTTAATACAAGTCATAATTTAATGAAAATAGCTATTGTTGAAGGTCATACTTCTCATTTTTTATCTAATCCAGATAAAATTATTGTTTTAAGACTTAATCCTGAAACACTAAAAGAACGACTTGAAAAAAGGGATTATTTCTTAAGCAAAATCAATGATAATCTTGAAGTTGAAGCTTTAGCTATTTGTTCCTCTGAAAGTTATGATTTACATGGTGAAAAAGTTAATGAATTGGATACAACTAACTTAAGCATTGAGGATGTTGTTAATAAATGTTTAGAAATTATTATAGACGATATTCATTATCCTGTTGGTAATATTGATTTCATGGAATGGTTTTTAAAATAATCAAACTATTTCTGAATTGATATAATGGTTTTAAATAGCTATTCTTTTATTATTATTTCTATCCAATGTTTTATATACTATTCTTTTAATAAATAAATACATTAAAAATATGTTAAAAAACATAGTTTTATAAATACAAAAAACAAAACATTCTTAATATTACTTCTTAATATAGGTTTTAAGATTAGTTTTTAATATATCATTTTTAATGTTTTTGTCTTTAACCTGTGAGATTAATAGATTTTTTTACTTTATGTGACTTCAACGAGGTTGTATACGAAGAGGGTTACTGTTGCGAAGAGGAAAAAGACCTAGATGGATGATTGATATTGCTCAAGAACGTATGGATATTCTTTTTTCATTAGCTGAAAAAGAGTTTTCTGTGAATCCTCTGCGATCACATAGATATGTTGAACTTGCAAGAAATATCTCTACTAAATATAATACAAAAATACCTCTTAAATGGCGTCGAAGATACTGTAAAAACTGTCATAAGTTTTTACAAACAGGTAAAAATTCTAATGTACGATTAATTTCTTCTGAAGTACATATTAAATGTCATGAATGTAATCATATTATGAAAATTCCTTATATTAAGGAAAAAAAAGCAAAAAGGAGAGCTAAGCTTGAGTCTTACCTTATCCAAGAAAGAGCTAATGAATAAAGCTCTATCAACTATAACAATAAACATTGGCAAAGCTGGAATTAATGATAACGTTGTTGAAGAAATTAAACGCCAGCTTAAGTCTTGTGAAGTCGTTAAATTACGATTTTCTAAAGGAATAACCAATGAAAAAGAAAATTATATAAATAACATTGTAAATGATACAAGATCAAAACTTGTTGATGTAAGAGGCAATGTTGCAGTAATTTATAAAAAGAAACCTTAATATTTTTAGTAATTATTTTTAATAATTGAAAATAATTTAAAAAACAATATTTGAGGAATTTCATTTATAATTTTAAAATTAACTCTTTATATAAACTTTTAGTTTCTATTATAATTTAAATAATGGCTATATGCTTTGAAATATTGGATTATGTCTGATATATGTTTAATAACTATTTAAAATAGTTCATATATTATTAACTTATAATTTTTAGGTTATTTTAGAAGTTTTTAGTTTTATCATAAGTTTAAAATCAATGATTTTAATCTTTTTAATTATTTGATAGTTTAGGTGAATTAAATGACTACTGTGTATGATATACCTGCAGATTTATTAATAAATCATGTTGCAAAAGAATTTAATGATAATAATGATAATATAAGTGCTCCTGAATGGGTTAATTTTGTTAAAACTGGTGTTCACAAAGAAAGAAAGCCAGATGATATAGATTGGTGGTATGTTAGATGTGCTGCACTTTTAAGAAGGATTTATGTTAATGGTCCAGTTGGAATTAGCAGTCTTAGAACTTTCTATGGTGGAAAAAAAGACAGAGGATTCAGACCTGAGAAATTCAGGAAGAGTAGTGGAGCTATTATAAGGGGTGCACTACATCAACTTGAAACTGCTGGATATGTTGAAAAAATTGAAGGTGGACGAGTTGTAACTCCAGTAGGAAGATCATTTTTAGATAAAACTTCTGGAGAACTTATTAAAGATGTTCCTGGGCTTGAAAAATACTAAATTTAATATTTAAATCAATAATTGGATTTATAAAATAATTTGGATTTATTTAATATAATTTAGATTTTTAATATTCTAATTATAAAATATTTTGAGGTTAATACATGGATAATCTTGATGAATTGCGTCAAAAAAGAATGCAAGAGCTTCAACAACAAGCAATAGCTGCTGAAAATCAGCAAAGAATGCAACAAGAAATGGAAATGCAAAAAAAACAAGCTATGATTCAAATATTGACTCCTGAAGCTAAAAATAGATTGACTAATCTTAGATTAACTAAGCCTGAGTTTGTAGACCAAGTCGAACTTCAACTAATACAATTAGTTCAAAGTGGGAAGGTTCAAAATAAAATAACTGATGATCAGCTTAAAATCTTACTTCAAAAACTTACTCCTAAGAAAAGAGATATTAATATAACTCGTAGATAATTATTTTAGGTATGTTTCCTTAACCTAACCAATTGGATTTCTGTTAATTGTATTTGTGATTATATGAAAGCTTGTGTTCTTTATAGTGGAGGTAAAGATAGTTCTTTAATGGCTATAATTTTAAAGAATATGGGTTTTGATGTTGATCTTGTAACTGCAAATTTTGGAGTTTATGATTCCTATTTAAGTGCATCTGCTTCAGCTAAAGATTTAGGTTTAAATCATGTTCTTCTTAAAATGGATATAGCTATTTTAAATAATGCGATAGCTATTATTAAAGAAGATGGATTTCCGAATAATGGTATAAACTATATTCATAAAAATGTTCTTGATGAGGTAGCAAATACTTATGATATTGTTGCGGATGGAACAAGAAGAGATGATAAAGTTCCTAAATTGTCTCATGGTGAAATACAAAGTTTAGAAGATAGAAAAAAAGTTCAATATGTTAATTTAAACGGTTTTGGTCACAAAACTATTGAAACTTTAGTATCTAAACTTTTTAAGATTAAGCATGAAAAAAGTAATCGAGATAATAGCTCAGATTATGAAGTTGAAATTAGAATACTGATTGATGAGCTTGGAGGAATATCTGATGATATTTTCCCTGAACATTATCAAACAAAAGTTGTTGGATTCAAATAACTAATATTAAATCTAATATTAAATCTTTAAATTCATATTATATTCTGTAAATTCGTATATTAAATTCACATATTGTACTAATTATATTTATGGTGGAAAGATGAGTAGAAATAAACCATTAGCTAAGAAATTAAGGATGGCAAAAGCATATAAAAAGAATAGAAGAGTCCCTTTATGGGCTATCGCGAAAACTAATCGTCAAGTAAAATATGGTCATAAACCAAGACATTGGAGAAGAAATAGTCTTAAATTATAGGGGTTATTTTCATGGAAAGAATTTACACAATACCACTTAGAAATGTTAAGAAAGTCCCAAGAACTATAAGAGCTCCAAGAGCTATTAGGGAAGTTCAAAATTTCTTAAAAAAACACATGAAAACTGAGGATGTTAAAATAGATGCATCTGTTAATGAAAAAATATGGGAAAGAGGAATCCAAAAAATCCCATCTAAAATCAAAATCAAAGCAATTCAAGATGGTGATGGCGTAGTTAAAGTTACTTTAGCTGAATAATTAATTATTATGTTCATAAAAGTAGAATTACTACTCACTTTCATTTTTACCATTATTTTAGCTATTTAATCTTTAGATTTTTAATAGCTATTACTTAATATTATTAACAAAGGAATGATAAACCATGCTTAAAAGGGCTAATCTCTCAGGAAATCCAAATTTAGGAGTTTACATATCAATAACAGATCAAATAGCCATTGTTCCTTTAAATTTATCACAAGATAATGAAGCTACTTTAATTGAAGATTTAAATGTTGATGTTGTTAAAACCACAATTTCTGGAAGTAATTTAGCTGGTGCTTTGTCTGTAGGTAATTCTAATGGATTAATAGTATCGCCTCACGTTTTAGATAGGGAACTATCTATTTTAAAGTCTGCAGGAATTAATGTATCTCAGATTAATGATAAATACACTGCAGCTGGAAATATTATACTTGCAAATGACTATGGGGCTATTGCTAGTCCATTATTATCTAAAAGGTCAATTAAAACTATTGAAGATACATTGGATGTTGAAGTTGTTAGATCTTCTATATTAAATATGGACATTATAGGCTCAATAGCTACTACAACTAACAAAGGCACACTTCTCCATAGAGAAGCTAGTGAAGAGGATATAGATCTTGTTGAAGATGTTTTAAAAGTTCATGCTGACCTTGGTACTGTAGGAAGAGGCATTGCACTTGTTGGAGCTTGTTCAATATCTAACTCAAATGGTGCACTTGTTCCTGAAAATACTACTGGTCCTGAAATGGCAAGATTAGAAGAAGCATTAGGTTTTACTGACTTTGATGATTACTAAATTTTTACTTTGTGGCTACTAACTTTAATTATTTGCTAAATCGAAATTAAAATTATTCTAAAATGGACTTAAAGTGTTTTTATTTAATTTAAGTCTAATTATATGAAACAAACTTTTAAAAAAAGTTTGATCAAAAGTTATTAATTGAAATTAAGCATTTTAACTATAAGAGATGTTTTTATTAGTATTAGAATTATATGTATGAAACAAACTTTTGAAAAAAGTTTGATCAAAAGTTATTAATTGAAATTAAGCATTTTAATTATAAGGGATGTTTTTATTAGTATTAGAATTATTATATGAAAATTGTTTATTTAGGTGTTATAAATGAGAACTAAGATTTATAGAGTTCAAGGTAGATTTATTATGGGTGATGCATCTCAAATATTTACTAAAGAACTTAAAGCAATTAATGAGAACGATATTTACGAAAAAATTTATGCTGAGTTTGGAAGTAAGCATAGGATTAATAAAAATCAAATTAAATTAGAAAAAATTGATGAGATCACAATAGATGATGTTACTGATCCTTTAATAAAGGCAATATCCTAATTTTATTGTTATCATAATTAATTTAATGAGAAGGTATTTTAATGGAAGATCAACAAGAATTAGAAAAAATTGTTACAGAGCTTAATTTATACAAAAACCAAGCTGAAATGATACAACAACAAGTTGAAGCTATTCAAGGTTCAATACTTGAAATTGAAACATTAGAAACCACTTTAGCAGATATAGAAAATAAAGATTCTTTAAATACTTTAGTACCTATTGGTGCAGGATCTTTCGTGAATGCTGAGATTAATAAAACTGATAAGATAATTATGAGTGTTGGTGCAGGAGTAGCTATTACTAAAACTCCTGAAGAAGCAAAAGAAACATTAACTACTCAAAAAAACGAACTTAATGATAACCTAAATAAAATGATTGATAATCTTCAAAAAATCAGTAATGTTATTAATCAATTAACTCCAAAAGCAGAACAATTAATGGCTAAAACTCAAGGAGCACAAAATCCACAATCTAATAATCCAGTTAATTAATTTTTATTATATCTTATTTTCTAATTTTAATTTTTAAATATTTATTTTAGTATTTATTCAGTGCTTATTGATTAATAATCTGCATATACTATTAATATTGGACATTTGATTTCAAATGGTAAGCTTAATATAACTATATATTAAGTATTCCACTTATTATCAATACCTCAATACCAGTTAACTTATTTTAATTTTTTTTTTTAAACTAGTTATTTTCTATATATTGTATTTTTAATGCTGGAAGTTGACTTCCATCTATGAATTTTTGATATAGTTAATACTTTATTAGTGCTCTTTGGTAGAGGATGAAAGAATTAAAAAAGGTTAATCTATAAATGCAATAATTAAAAATCTTCAATTGTAAAATCTTCAGTCTTAGTTTTACGTAAATATTAATATTTTATATATAATAGTTACTTTTAATTAATTATTAACATATATATTAACTATAAAACAAACTTTTAAAAATGAGAAATCAAAGATTCTTTAACTTAATAAGTTAAGTTTAATCAAAACTATTCATAAAATAATACTTTAAGCATAAAAAATGCTTTTTTTAATATGGAAATAATATAAAATTAATTTTTATCTATTCATAAGGAAGGTTTTAAGTTGTTTGACTCTTTAAAGAAAAAGTTTAATAATGTTGCAGGAAAACTAACAAAGAAAGTTTCAAAGGAAGCTGAAGAAGAAAATAATGTTGAAATAGTACAAAAAACTCCAAACTTGGAATTGGATAAGCAAAATGAATCTATTGATAATACTAAAGAAATAGCTAATGATAATTTAGATGATTCATATGATTCAAAAACCAAAGATTCTAAAGATGTTGATTTTGAAGCAGAAGAAGAAATATCTGAGGATAAATTAGATATTGTTGAATCTAAAGAAGAAGTTAAAAATGAATCTAAGAATAGTAATACTGAAGAGCACATAGATAATTCAGAATCTAAAGAGTCAAAAAATAGATTTAACTTTTTTAAAAGAAAATCTAAAGATGATGCTGATAAAGTTGATGAATCTAAGGATAAAATTGGTAAGACAGAAGAATCTAAAGAGAAATCTAAAGATAAAGTTGATGAATCTAAAGATAAACAAGATGATGAAAAAATTCCTAAAAAGAAGAAATCAGGATTTCTATCATTTATTAAAGAAAAAACAATTTCACAAAAAGATGTTGAAGATATCTTATGGGAATTGGAAATGTCTCTGTTAGAAGGAGATGTTGCAATGGATGTTGCAAGTGCAGTAGTTGAGTCTGTTAAAGAAGATCTTGTAGGTACAAAGATTAAAAGAAGTAATGATATTTCTGAAGTTACATTTAAAGCTTTAAGGAATGCAGTTGCTAAAATCATAACAATTGATGGGGAGAACATGACAAAACTCCTTGAAGAAAAGAAAGCTAAAGGCGAACCATTAATTGTAATGTTTGTAGGGATAAATGGGACTGGTAAAACCACTACAATAGCTAAACTTGCTAATTATTATCTTAAAAAAGGATATACTCCTGTAGTAGCAGCTTCAGATACTTTTAGAGCAGGAGCTATTGAACAAATTAATCATCACACTGATAAATTAGGAATTAAGATTATAAAGCATCAAAAAGGTTCAGATCCTGCAGCAGTTGCTTTTGATGCAGTTGAACATGCAAAAGCAAAAGATAAAGAATTAGTTTTAATTGATACTGCTGGAAGAATGCAGACTAACACAAATCTTATGGATGAAATGAAGAAAATTAAAAGAGTTTCTAAACCTGATCTTGTTATTTTCGTTGGAGATGCATTGACTGGTAATGATGCAGTTGAACAAGCGACTAAATTTAACAATGCTATTGATATTGATGGAGTAATCCTCACAAAAGCTGATGCTGATTCAAAAGGTGGTGCTTCATTATCTATTGGATATGTAATTAATAAACCAATAATGTTTTTAGGAATGGGTCAAGGGTATGATGATATTATTGAATATGATCCAAATTGGATGTTAGATCAGCTATTTTCATAATATATAATTCATTAAAATTAATAATGTTAACAGTTAACATTGTTAATTTTAGATTTAATCTTATTTATTATTTTTATTATTTTTGTACTGTTTTTTATTATTTATATAAATTGTAACTGTACCAAAACTTTTTAACTTAGCAAATCCATTTAAATGCAATCCATTCTCTCCGATATAATAACTTGTATCATTATTTAACATTCGTTCTGTAATATTATCTTTTATTTTAGGATTTTTCATGGAATTATAACCAATAGCTATTACTTCTTTCTTTAAAAGCCATGTTAACATTTCTCCTCTATCTGAGTAGATTGTTTTGTTTTTATAATCAATATCATAAGTTTTAAGCCAATTTGAAGCTTCAATCACGTTCTCAGCATGGTAAAGGTCTGTACTTGATTTGTATCCAAATGATGATGTAGTTGAAATAGAAAATACTAAGAAAATAGCTATTAATATGACTGCGGCACTATTTTTAAAGTTAAAATAGCTTTTTTTATCCATATTCTGTTTATTTTTTCTTTTTTCTAAACTTATTCTATTATTTATGGATTCTAAGCTTAATATAATGAAAAATGCAAATGGAGGAGTCATTACAATGAAATATCTAGTTCCTTTTACAAGATGGGCTGAGAAGAATAGGATGTATGTAAAGAACCACATAAACATTGTGAGGATATAATTAATTCTTTTTGTTTTTATACCATTATTAATTAATAATTTGTTTAAAAGGAATGTAAAAAGGAATATATTTAAAAAGAATACTATTTCACTAAATATAACTGAAATTTCTCCAACAATAAAGAAAAATAGTCCTGTAACGATTATATTTCCAATCATAATAGCTATAGCTTGTTTAGTATTTATTTTAATAGCTATTTTATTAAATAATAAATCTGGTTGATTCCAATAATTCTTTAAAAACTTGATAAACATTATAATTCCAATAATAATTCCAGTAATAATTATTCCAAGTATAAGAAGCTCAAGAAATATTTCAATATGGAAATTATTAAAATTTATTGAATAATTCCCAATTATAATAGGTAATGATTGAAAATAGTAATATATATTGTTAATTGGAGGCATTGCAGTACTTTTTGTTGCAATTTCATTTGCTTGATTTATAAAACCTATGGGGATATTATAATTAATTAAGTAGGCTCCATAAGGTATAACTGTTATTATCCCAGCTATTATTCCTATAACTGTCTTTTTAACATGTTTTTTGAAACTTCCATTGTTTAAATAGCTATTAAATATTATAAATATCATCACTGGGAAAACTAAAGCTGCAGTGAATTTAGCAAAGAATCCCAGTACTAAAACTGAAAATCCTAAATATAGATATTTCTGGTTCTTTTGAACTCCAAGGAATGTTAAATATATTGCCCATATAGATAATGCAGTACTTGCAATATCTATTGTTCCAGTTGAAAGCCATATAAGATTTATTGAGAGTGAAAAACAGATTACTGATCCTAAAATAGCTATTAAATTCTTGAAATATAATTTAAATAGTAAATACAGTCCAACAACACCAACAACACAGAAAGATCCAGTTATGATAAATAGTGTTATTTCACTTACAAAACCTAATCTAAATGCTATTGATGTTAAAAAAGGAATAAGGGGAGATAAAGTATCTATAAATTCATATCCTCCGATATAAACTCCAGAAAGTCGTAAAGCGTAGTCTAAATAGAGATAAGTGTCATGGAAATTATATCCTATAGACCACAAGTTGTTATTTTTGATTATAGTAAGTGTAGTTATGGTTACTCCAAATAAAAAAATAGCTATTATTGATAATAAGTTTCCTTTTGTTTTAATACTTTGAAAATCCATGACATTTCTCCTTTTTTGATTATTACTGTATTAATTTCATTTAGTTCATATAGCTATTTTAAATCACTTAATAATTTCCCTCCTACTCCTATATTATCAGGCTTTATTTCTCTAATCAAAACTGTAACTGTAGATTCTTGAAGATTATATGTTTCTGCGGTTATTTCTGTTAATTTTTTAACATATTCTCTTTTTTTATCCACATCTATTTCATTAGATTCAACTATGATTACAGGCATTTAATTCACATCCTTTGTTTTATGACTTTGTATGTGTTACTATGTCTATTGGCTTTATATACTAATATATCTATATAGTATACAATATACTTATTAATATTTTTCATGATTGGTTATAATTATAATATTTATGTAGCAATATATGATTTTATTGTCAATTCATATTTTATAGGATGTAACACCTAATGACCTAGATGCATAACTACATGTTCACATAGGTATATAATATAATATAATATAATATATATGTCTAACTATAAATATTGTAATTTTAATATTAAATTCCACTAAATTAATTGTAAGGATGATTAAACATGCTTGGAGAAAAGGAACTTATTAAATTATTTCCCAATTTTAAAGAATTAGTACAACCTTCTGGGATTGATCTTCCCCTTGATGAAATATTTATTCAAAAATCAGCAGGTTCACTTATTGACAATGAAAAAAACTTACCTGAAATAGAAGTATTAGATGGACCAATTTACACTCTTAAAAGTAAAACAGCATATCTTGGAACAATTGATCGTAAAATTAAGATTCCTAAAGGCTATGCTATGACATATAAACCTAGATCTACATTGCTTAGATCTTTTGTTTCTGTTCAAACTGCAGTTGGAGATCCTGGATTTTATGGTACATTAATGTTTTTAATTTATAATCATGGTGAATTTGATTATACTATTAAAAAAGGAGATAGAATAGCTCAAGGAGTTGTTTATGAAGTTGTTGGATCTGGAGAATATGATGGTAGTTATCAAGAAGAGGAATAACTTATTTCAATGGAGTTAGATTTTACAATGAACACATCTGATGCTCTAGTCCAGATTTTAGAAGAAAATAATGTTAAAGCTATATTTGGACACCCTGGTGAACAGATATTACCTTTTTACAAGGCACTTTCCACTTCAAAAATAAAACATATACTTTGTAGAAATGAACAAGGTGCAGCAATAGCTGCAGATAGCTATGGGCGATGTTCAGGTGAATTTGGAGTTTGCTTAGCAACAGCAGGTCCAGGAGCACTTAATCTTTTCATGGGAATAGCTATTGCTTTTAAGGATTCTGTTCCACTTCTTTTTATCACTGGAGATGTTCCAAAGAATTTAAAAGGAAAAGATACTTTTCAGGATTTTGACTTAATAAATATTTTTAAAAATATAGCTATTAAAAGCTTTAATCCTCATGATGGAAAAACAGCTATTTTAAACCTTAAAGAAGCAATTGAAATTCTTAAAAAAGAACCTAAAGGACCTGTTCATTTAAATCTTCCAAAAGATGTCTTATTAGATTTTGAAATTGGTGATGTTTTAAACAAACAGTTATCTTATACTCCTCCATATGACTATTCTAATTTGGAAATAATTATAAATAGAATAAAATCCTCTAAAAAACCTGTAATACTTGTTGGTGCTGGGATAAAATGGGGAAAATCAATAGAACTTCTTAAAGAGTTAATAGCTAAATATAAAGTTCCAGTAGTTAGTACTTATCATTCAAAAGGATTATTCACAGATTGTGAGAATTATTTAGGAATGGTTGGAATTCGAGGAACATATAGTGCAAATAATTCATTTAAGGAATCAGATTTAATTTTAACCTTTGGTTCTAAGTTATCTGAGAGAACATTAAATGTTGACAACTTACCACTTTCTAATATTGATGAAATATTTAGAAAATACAAATCTAAAATCATTGATATAAATATTAATAAATCTAATCTTAAAGGTAGTATTAATATTCATGGGGATGTTTTAAATGTTTTAAATGTTTTAAATAATGAGGATAATTTATTTAAATCATTAGATAAGAAGTGGTTAGATAATTTAGCTATTATAAATAATGATATTTTAATTGATGGTGTAAATGATTACAGTGTTCCACTTAAACCTCAAATGGTTATTAATGAGATATTAAAACATAATCAGGATTCTTTTGTTATTGGTGATGCAGGAAGTCATACTTCATGGACACTTCTTTCATCAAATCCAAGTGTTAAAGGAGATTTAATTTACTCTGGATCCGTTGCTCCAATGGGATATGCTATTCCAGGTGTAATTGGAGCTTCAATAGCTAAACCTAACAGTAAAATCATCGCAATTGTTGGTGATGGTGGAATTCAGATGAATATTCAAGAATTAGCAACAATTTCACAATATAATCTTCCAATAGCTATTTTTCTATTAAATAATTCTCAACTTGGAGTAATTAGGCAATGGGAAGAAGTTTTCTATGATATGGAACAATATGAAGTAAATCTTGAAAATCCTGATTTTCAAACAATAGCTAAGGGGTATAATATTAAAAGTATGAAGGTTTCAACGAAAAATGAACTTGATCAATCTTTGGATGTTACTAAATATCTTGATGAGCCAGTGCTAATTGAAATAATTGTTGATAATGAAGATGTTTCACTTCCAAAATCTATCGCCTAATTATTTAAGCTCACTTACAATTTCAATTCCTTTTTTTATTTTTCTAATATTTGTTTTCCATTTATTAATTGATTTTCTTAAGATATCATATTGCTTATTTATTTTTTTAACTTTAATCTCATTTAATGATTCATTTAGTTCTTTTATATCATTTAAATAGCTTAAAGAAATTTGAAGTTCATATTGGAGATAATCCATAAGTACATATAGCTTGTATAAATAACTATCATGATTTTCTGAGTTTATATACAAAATAAATATTATTAGTAATTTTATATTGTTATTGAATGGTTTTATAATTTTTTCTTGTAGTATACTATAATGGGAGCTCCAATCATCTATAAAATCATTTGTAGCTATTATGAATTGACCTATATCGCTTTCAGTTTCATCTATATCTTTAAAAAGATCATGTTCAAACTCTTTATAAAAATCATCTTCTACTTCACTACTTTCTTCATAATCTTGTATCTCTTTTTCAAATTCATCATCTTCAATTTCGTAAAAATTTTCTATTGTTCCATTAACAAATAATTCAACAAAATAGTCCTGAAAATAGCTTAATTCTTCATTGAAATCATAGAAAAAAGATGTTAAATACATTAAGTATGGGTTTATCTCAGGTCTTTTTAATTCTTTTTTAATATCTTTTAAAAATTTTCTTATGAAATGTTCTTCTTCATTTACTTGATTTTCATTTTTGTCATCGTTTTTATTATATTTTTTATCATCGTTTTTATTATATTTTTTGTCATCGTTTTTATTATATTTTTTGTCATCGTTTTTATTATAATAAATATATTCTAAAATTGGAGTTATTGTGTATAAATTTTTATAATCGAATCTTTTAAAGAGCCCAAAATCACTAAATTCACCTAACTCTTCTATTTCATCAAGATTATCAGACTCTTCACTATTTTCATTATTCTTTTCTATAAATTTTAAAAAAGCATTGTTTTTAATTTTTTTATTTAATTTTTCATTATCATTAAATCCATGGTCATGTAAATATCTTTCAATTTCTTCAATAACCTTTTCAGATTCTTTTTTTTCATTATATTCCTGTATAATGCTGTTTATAATAGATTTAGAGTCTTTAATACTGGGATTTATCATTTCAGTTTTCATTAAATGTTTTGCAGAATCAGTAATTGAGTTTTTTAGAAATGATGAATTGTACTCATTTACGATGAGGGAATGTTTTTTAAGGAAGTCATTAATAGCTATTTTGGTAGGTGTATTTTCTTTTGGGTTGTATGTAATGAGATATTTTCCAATAGCTGTTAAAATGTAAAAAATTGGGTATTGATGGTCAGTAGCATAAGTTCTACTTGAAATTTTAATTTCTTTTGTTTTCTTTTTAAAATTATATTTTAAATTGGAAATAATGTCTAGTAATTCTTTTTTTATAATATTTTTTAGTTGTTTTTCACCATAAAAGTTCATATAATTAAAATCTTCATTTTTCAATTCTTTTTTAAACTTTTCAATCTTTTTTTCTTTGTTTGCATTAGTTTTTTTACTTTGACTTCTTTTATCTATAATATTTTCTTTATCTGTAAAATAAAATAGGAATTGCCCTTCATTTTGTTTAAATGTTTCAAATTCTTTAATTAAATTATATTTTCCTTTTTTTAGAGAATTTCCACTTACTAAAATATAAATATTTTCATAGTCATGAATTACTTTGTAGTTATTTTTCTTATTGTTTATAATTCTTGTAAAATAGCTATTTTTAAACTTAAATTGCTTGTTTTTATTTTCATATAATAAGATATCTTCTATTGATATTAGAAATTCATTATTTCTTTTTTCTTGTTCAATAATCTTTAATTCAAGCTGTTTTATATATTCATTACCTATTATTTTAAATAAAATTCCTTGAATTGAACTTATTCCAGAATTTAAATTAGCTATTAACTTTATTAAGCTTGTTAATTCTTTTTCAACTTCATCTAATCCAGAAACGAAGATATTTATTATTTTCATTTCTCTTTGTTTTGTTGAAATATGAAATCCTCCTTTAATAGCTATTTTTAACTTGAAAATGTGAATTTATTATTATTCATTATTTTATTATCATTGTAAAAATAATTTAAAATAAGCAAATAAATGCAAATAAATAATTTTATTTAATAAATTACATATTTTACCTATATTATATATTTATTTTAAACTTTTAATTTGCTAAAAACCATGTCTCGTTCTTTAACTCCAATATCTTGGCTAAGTGCAGGACATTTGACTGCTAATAGTGTGAAAATATCTTTATCTTTTAATACTTCTTTTGGAATTTCAGTTATTCCCTCATAGTTTCCATGTCCTTTTGTAATTATGAATTCATGATTTTTAAAGATTTCTTTGAACTCTTCTGATATGTCATCATATACAATTCCTACAGAGTCGGTTCCTGTACTAACAAGTGTAGAAATATTATCTAATCCAATAGATAGTCCATCTTCTACTAAAGCATCATTTAATATTGGTTTTTCTTTTAAAGCTACTGTTACATTAACTCCATAATCATTTTTTAATTTCTCAATGAATAACTTGTCGAAAACTATTTCTCCAGTATTATCTGCTAAATAAAGCACGGAATCAACATTTTCAATGGCTTTTTCAAATTCTGCATTGTCATTTATGGTTAGATTTTTTTCTAAGTTTTCTAACATTATTTCTTCTAAATTAGTTTCGAGTCCTAATCCTCCAAAGTCTAATATGTTTCCTACAATAGCTATTTTAACATAATTTTCTAAGCTATTGTCTTTTTTCAATATTTCTTTAACTTTTGGAAGTAACTTAACAGCTATTTCATTTCCGAGTATTTTTTCTTTTTTATAGGGGTCATAACATCCAGTTTTTTCTTTAATCAATCTATGCATTTCTGTTCCAATCTTATTAGACTGTGCTCCCTTTTCATAATTTTCTGCCATATATTTAAATATTGATTTGGTTATTTCTATTTTCAAATCATTATTTTCTGTTGATAAGTTAATAGCTTCACGAGCTTGACGAAGAAAACAGGCTCCACATTCATAGTATACTTTCATACTTGTTATTATTAACTTTAAAGTATAAAATATTTAGTGTAGTATATTCTAAAAGCTTTGTAACATATGTAGTAAATTTAAATATTCAAAAATATCATCTGAAAAACCTTTAAATTTAATTTAAAGTATTTTTATCATATTTTTCATAAGAATTAAAAATGATTATAAGTTGCACTTTTTGAGCAATGTACTATATTCACATGATTAATCTATATTTTATCTAAAATATACATAAAATATATAAAATATTGAGTATAATAATAAATAGAGGGATTATAAAAGATATATGAATAGGATATGAAAAATAAAATCAGCAATTGTAAAATTAAACTAATAGATATTAAATAGCTATTTGACCCATGACTATCTTTTTTGTGAGGTTTCAAAATGAATTTATAGATGATAGGTTATCATAATACATTATGGGAGATAGTCATGGAGCAAATAGCTATTAATTTTATTTGTATATCGTAATTAATCTATATTAATTATGTTCGTATACTCTAATACTTATATCTTTTTTTACTTATAAATATGTTTATTAAGTTAATATTAATTAGTATTATAATTATTTTAAATTTTAAGTAAATCCTTCAAATATTAAAAATAATAAGTAGTGTTTAAATATTATATTATTAATTTGATTTTAAGGCTTAAATACTAAAAATAGTAATTATAGTTAAATATTAACTATAATAATTGAATATTCGTAATTAACTATAGTAATTAACTATAGTAATTAACTATAATAATTGAATATTCGTAATTAACTATAATTAAATATATGAGTTACTAATTGCAGAAACTCCTACTCCAGGGTCTATATCGAAACCTAATTTCTTTAAAGTCATTCCAAGTGCTGAGAATGTAATAGCTAGTTCTTTATATGTAATATTACCCATGTGACCTATTCTAAAGATATTGCCTTTTAAATGATCTTGTCCACCAGCTAATTCGACTTTATATTCGTTTCTCATAGTTCCACGTAGTTGCGGGTCAGTTACACCTTCAGGCATTTTTACTGCAGTGACTGTTGTAGATGAAACTTCTTCTTTAGGGAATAGTTCAAGCCCAAGAGCTTTAACAGCATTTCTTGTAGCTTTAGCTGCAGTTTCATGTCTTGTAATTCTATTATCTAATCCTTCTTCTTTTATAATTTTAAGGGCTTCAAATATTGCATATATTAGTGAAACTGAAGGAGTGTATGGTGTTTCTGGTGGAGTTCCTGCTCCACTTTTTCTGTATTTTTTCATATCTAAATAGTATGATGTTGAATCAACAGAATCTACTACTTTCCATGCATCATCAGTTAATGTAATAGCTGCAAGACCTGGTGGTGCTGCTAAACATTTTTGAGATCCTGTAACACAAATATCAATTCCATACTTGTCTACATCAACTCTATCTCCACCTAAGGATGATACAGTATCTACAATGTACAGTGCATCGTAGTTATCCATTATTTTTCCAATCTCTTTAATTGGTGCAGAGACTCCAGTTGAAGTTTCATTATGAACTAATGTAATAGCTTTTATTTCTTCATCTTCATCCAAAGCTTCTTTAATTTGATTTGGAGTTACAGAATCTCCCCATTCAATGGTTAACTCTTTACTTTCTGCTTTGTGCATATTTGTAATCTGTTGGAATCTTTGTCCAAACTTCCCCCCAACAACATTTAATATTTTGTCTCCAGGAGTAATAATACTAGATAAAGCTGCTTCCATTGCAGCAGTACCTGATCCAGTTAAAAGATAAGACTTATTTTCAGTTTTGAATATTTCAGACATTAGTTCTGTAGTTTCTGTATAGATTTCTCCAAATATTGCACTTCTATGATTAACAATATTATCGGACATTGCTTTAAGAACCCTAGGAGCAACTTTTGTTGGTCCAGGAAGCATTAATAATGTTTCGTCCATTTTATGTATTCCTCCAATTAAAAGATTTAAAGCTTGACTAGTAGACAGTAATAAGATTATCTATTTAATTAAATTATCTATTTAATAGTTATTCATTATATGGTCTGTTTTATAGCAATAGGATATATAACAATACCATAGTAATATTTGTATTAATATCACAGTTAAAATATTATTAAATAAATTATGTTAATCAAGCATATTAAAATTTTATTTTAAATGTTTAAAAGTTTTACTATTAAATATATTAAATATTGAAAATAATTATTGTTTATCTTCTTATCTTTTTTATCTTTTTGAATTAATTTATATATTAAAATATAAATAGATATAAATCAATGAAGTTTGAAGATTGGGAAAAGTGGTATAGTACTATTTTAGATGATTTTAATTTTTCGAAAGAAATGGATGAAAATTCCGCCTTTGTTTTAAATAAAATCTTAAGTGAATCAGGGTCTTATTCTTTAGATAATCTTAAAGAATTTGTTAAAAATATCGTGGATAATAATAACTCTTTTATGGTATTTGGTGCAGGACCTTCATTAAAAAAACATGTGAAGTATCTTAAAGATAATTATTCTAAATTTAATAACTATGTTATTATAGCTGCTGATGGTGCGACATCTGGACTTGTTGAAGAAGATATTATTCCTGACATCGTTGTTACTGATTTAGATGGTAAAATTGATGATTTATTAATTGCTAATGATAAAGGAGCATTTTTTGTTATTCATGCACATGGAAATAATTTAGAATTTATAGCTAAACATACTGAAACCTTTAAAAAAGTTATTGGAACCACACAATCATCTTCTTCAGGTAAACTATTTAATTTTGGAGGATTTACTGATGGGGATCGTGCAGTATTTTTAGCTATTGCTTTAGGGGCGAAAAACATATGTTTAGGTGGAATGGATTTTGGTAAATATGTTACTAATTACTCAAGACCTAATTTATCTCGTTCAGTTGAAATAGCAGACAAAGTAAAGCAAAAAAAGTTGGTGTATGCTGAAAAATTAGTTAAATGGGCAGATGACAATAATAATGTGAATATTAGATTTATGTGAGTTTAAATTAGTTTTTAGTTAGTTGATGTGAATATTAGTTTTATGTACTCTTAAACTAGGTTCATGTATATGTTAAACAAGTAATGTTTTTTTAATTAATTTTTTATATAAGTTTAAATAAATACTATTATTATGGGAATTGAAGATATATTACTTGATGGTGAAAGTTTATTTAGAAATATTTCAGCTTTCAATCCTGATTATATGCCTGATAATTATAATTTTAGGGATAGTCAGATGGAAGCTATGGCTATTTCGATTAGACCTGCTCTAAATGAAGGTAGACCTATAAATTCAATTATTTTAGGGCATTGTGCCACTGGAAAAACAACAGCTGTTAAAAAGGTTTTTGATTTAGTTGAAGAAACTTCAGATAAGGTTGTTTGTTGTTATATTAATTGTCAGCTCCACACAACTCGTTTTGGAATAATATCTCAAATTCATCAAAAAATTTTCGGACACTTACCTCCTGAAACTGGAACTCCTTTTTCAAGAATATATCAAAGGGTGATGAAAGAATTAAGTGATAATAAACAAGCATTAATCGTAGCCTTAGACGATGTTAATTATCTTTTCCATAATCAACATGCTAATAAAGTATTTTATGATATATTAAGGGCATATGAAATATTTCCTGAAGTGAAAACAGGAATATTCGCAATATTGTCTGATCTCGAATTTAAAGTAGCCTTAGATAAAAATGTAAACACCGTATTCGTACCTCAGGAGATACTTTTCTCACCATATACCAGATCGGAAATACTGACTATTTTAACTGATAGAGTTAATGTAGGTTTCTATCCTAATGTTATTTCTCAAGATTTAATTGAACAGATAACTGATTATACATTTGAAAGTGGGGATTTGAGAGTCGGAATAGATCTTTTACGTGTTGTTGGCAATATGGCTGAATCTCATGCAAGCCGAGCTATTGAACAAAAACATTTAGATGAATCTCTTTCCTCAAGAATTCCTGTTAAATTAACACAAACATTATCTGTACTATCTAAACATGAGAAATCTCTTTTAAAAATAATCATTGATTATCATGATAAAGATTTATCTGCTGGAGACTTGTCTAAACTGTTTATTAAAGAAACAAACTCGAGTAATGCTTCTTTTAGCAGAATTTTAGAAAAGTTAGAGTTTTTAAGATTAATAGACACGAAATTCACTGGAAAAGGAGTCCGAGGAAAATCGAGACAAGTCATTTTAAGGTTTAATCCTGAAGATATCACGAAATGTAAAATTTAATTTTCACTGTATCTCATGTTTAAGTACATGTTAATTATATTTGGAATATCATTGTTTACTGAGAAGTAGTATTGGAAAATATTATTATTTATCATATTTTATTATTAGTTTTATTATAATATTTTTATTTTCCTCACTACTACACATATCCTTACTTTTCAGAATAAATGAGTAAATTACCAATCGACTTTTTATTTATTCTGTTCAATATATATTTAAGTATACAAATATTATTTAATGTGAAGTTAAGTTATATTTAAGTATACAAATATTATTTAATGTGGGTTAATAAAATCCAAAAAATGATTTTAGACAGTGTATTTATATAATATGGGGTATTAAATGATATATTGTATGGATCAACTCTAATATCAATTTACACATAATTTATTCAGTAGAATATTGTCTAAAATCTGATTCTTGTGGATAATATATTTTGGGATCATATACCAAACATTATGTTTGGATTTGGAGTTGTAGCAATTGATATTGCTGTGAAAAGGAATACTCCTATCACTAAGAGTATCACCATACAAGATTGAATGCTATAATTTTTTAGCTTAAATTTATAATACAGATTATCCTTTTTTTTCAAAGTATACTTCACATCATTTGGGTTTTGTAAGTATCTTATTAAGTAATTTAAGTTTATGTAACTTTTCATTTTAACCATCTCTATCATAATATATGGTCAAGTACAGTATTTAAAGAAAGAGTTAGAGAGCATTTGAAAAGTAATATTTCATACTTTTTAATTAAATTATATTAAGTTTATTCTATGATTTAATTAATAGTGATTTATATTAAGTTTGTTACTTTATTTATCATGTAAAATAATATTAAATTAATTGAAGAACTAATTTAAATAGGATGGCGTGAATAAATGCAAAAGAACATTAAGGAAATTATTAAAAACGAGAACAATGTAGATTATGAATTTTTTGATGTTACTGCAGATATAGGGATTTATGCTTATGGGAATACTTTAGAAAGTTCATTTGAAAATGCTGGAAAAGCAATGTTTGATGTAATAACTAATATTAATACTGTTCAGCCAAAGGAATATAAGGAAATAGCTATCGAATCTGAAGATTTAACTTCTCTTTTATATGATTGGCTAGAAGAACTGTTGATTATTCATGAAGTTCAGTTTTTATTACTTTCTAAATTCGAAATATGTTCCATAAATTTTGATGATGGCAATTATTATCTTAAAGCTAAAGTTTATGGGGAAAATATTAACTGGAATCATCATGAAAGAGGGTCTGAAGTTAAAGCTATTACATTTCACATGATGGAAGTAGTGGAAGAGAATAATAAATATAAGCTTAGAGTTATACTTGATTTATAAGCTTACAATATGGTCAATATATTCTAACTATTGTATAACTCTTATCTTAATTTTGTTTATCTTAATTTTGTCATTAATTCGTGATGATTTCATTAGTAATATTATTATTTAAAATTGTAATAAATATTATAATAAATTAATAGTTACAAATAAATATAGTATATTATATTGTTCTATTCAATTTATGAAACATAATTAAATATGAAATTATTTGTTGTTAATTTTAATAGTATTATTAATTTTAATACTATATTTTAATAGTATTATCATTAAAATATTGAATATACTATTTATTTTAATTTAAATTTTTGTTAATTAAGTATATTACTTATATATTTGATTATATTATGTAGATGTTCTATATTGCTGTTATATTGGATAATTTATTAAATAAATTAATTATGTGTTTTTTATGAGTGTAAAAGATCAAATTACAGAAATTCGTGAAAATGTTTGGGAAATCCCAAGTAGCTATAAGAAAGAGATGAGAGTTCCAGGAAGACTATATTTAAGTAAAAAATCATTAGATGAACTTGAAGTAGGAGCTATTAACCAAGTAGCTAATGTAGCTTGCCTTCCAGGTATTCAAAATTATTCTATAGGATTACCAGATATTCATTTTGGATATGGTTTTAGTATTGGGGGAGTCGGAGCTTTCAGCACTCGAAATGGTGTTATAAGTCCTGGTGGTGTTGGCTTTGATATAAATTGTGGAGTTCGTCTTGTACGGACTAATCTAACTGAAGATGAAGTTAAACCAAAGCTTAAAGAGATTGTTAATGGTCTTTTTGAGAATATTCCTTCTGGGGTTGGAAGTAAAGGTAAAATACGCCTTTCAATAGAAGATATTGATAATGTTTTAGACTTTGGAGCAGAATGGGCTATTGAAAATGGATATGGATTTGAAGAAGACCTTAAATTCTTAGAAGAAAATGGAAAAATGGAGGATGCGGATTCTTCAAAAGTTAGTGATAAAGCTAAAAAAAGAGGTATTCCTCAACTTGGGTCTTTGGGTTCAGGTAACCATTTTCTTGAAGTTCAAAAAATAGAAGATATTTATAATGATGATGTGGCTAAGAAATTTAAGTTAGAACCTGGAACTATTGCTTTAATGATTCATACTGGTTCAAGAGGATGTGGACATCAAATATGTTCAGATTATCTCCGTTTAATGGATAAAGCATATAAACATCACAGCTTAAAACTTCCTGATAGACAACTTGCATGTGCTCCATGGGAATCAATTGAAGCACAAGATTATTTCAAAGCAATGGCAGCTGGAGCTAATTATGCATGGGCAAATAGACAATTGATACTACATTGGATAAGAGAAACCTTTGAAAATATATTTAATAGAAGTGCTGAAGATATGGATATGTCTGTAGTTTATGATGTTGCTCATAATATTGCAAAAAAAGAGATTCATAAAACAAAGAATACTAACATGGAAGTTATTGTCCACAGAAAAGGAGCAACCCGTGCTTTCGGTCCAGGACGAAAAGAAATTCCAAATGAATATAAGGATATAGGTCAGCCTGTTATTATCCCTGGAACTATGGGAACCTCCTCATATGTTCTTCATGGAACTCAAATAGCTATGGATGAAACATTTGGATCAACAGCACATGGAGCAGGACGAAAACTAGGAAGATCTGCAGCTAAAAAGAAATTTTCACCCGAAGATGTTGAGAAAGAATTAGAAAAGAATGGAATTCTAATTAAAGCCAGTTCGAAACCAGTGATAGCTGAAGAATCTCCAAATGCATATAAAGACGTAGATGAAGTAGTAACAACGGCAGATAGCACAGGAATAGCTAAATTAGTAGCTAAACTCAAACCACTTGCAGTTACAAAAGGATAAGTTTAATTTTATTAAATGATTTACTATTATTACTTATTTTATTAAGTTTTAGTATTATTAATTATTTTATTAAATACTTCATTTGGTGATAACAATGATAGGAATTATTGGTGGCAGTGGAATCTATGATATTACAAGAAATTCAGAAAATGTTGAAAATAAATCAGTTAACACACCTTATGGTCAAGTGGACATCACAGTATTTACTATTGAAGATAAGAATGTGGCATTCTTACCGCGACATGCTACAGGACATTCAACACCACCGCATATGGTAAATTATAGAGCTAATGTCTTTGCACTAAAAAAGTTAGGTGTTAATCAAATAATAGCTACTAATGCAGTAGGATCAGTAAAAAAAGAAATTCCTCCAGGATCTCTTGTTGTTTGTGATGATTTCTTAGATTTCACTTCACAGAGACCAAAAACATTCTATGATGATAAAGTTGTTCATGTAGATGTAACTGAACCTTATTGTAACCGTTTAAGAGAAGTTATCATATCCAATGGGAAAGTGGTTCCTAATGGAGTTTATGTTTGTAATGAAGGACCAAGATTTGAAACGCCTGCAGAAATAAAGATGCTTAAGGTAATTGGGGGAGATTTAGTAGGTATGACAGGTCTTCCAGAAGCAGTTCTTGCAAGAGAATTGGAAATGTGCTATGGTAGTATATGTATTGTTTCTAATTATGCATCATCAATATCAGAAGATAACTTAACAATGGATGAAGTCTTTGAAATCATGGAAGTTAAAAAGGATGAAGTAATTGATATAATATATAAAACAATCAATTCATTATCTGAAAAATATGATTGTCCTTGTTTACATGCTCTTGATGGGGCTGAATCTTAAAATTTAATCATATTTAACATATTTAATCTTATTTAATCTTATTAATTTTATTTAATTTTATTTTATTTAGTTTAACTTTATTCAATATTTTTTATTAAAAATATATTTTTTGTAATACTAAAAATTAAATACTATATAATCATATATATTATAATTATGAACAATAAAATTCCAGTATTAATAATAATCATTATTTTGGCTGTAGTTGCTGTTTCTGGATGTATTGGAGATACTGATATTAGTAATATCACATCATTGGATAATGATTCATGGATTTCAAACTTAACTGATGGGAAAATAAATTTAGATAATGGATTCCATTTACTTTCTAATAACAGTACAAAAATAAGCGATGGTAAATCTGAAATTGAAATAGGTTTAAAAAATACTTCTGGAAATTTCTATGATGGTAAAAACATCATGGATCAGGGTGATTTAGATGTTACAGGTTATAATTATAAATATGTCGTCTACAATGATTCTGATTCTCCAAATATGGTCTTTGTTAATGTAAATTTTGAAAGTGCGGGGTCTAATTATTTCATACTTGCGAAAGTCCCTGCTAATGACTACAACAAAGAATACTTAAATACTCTTAATTCTCAATTTAAAACTATCATTGGTGTAGCTAATAGTTAATAGTAGTAGTTAATATTAATTAAACTATGATTAAATCAAATAAAATCATTTAATTGATATTTAATAGTAATTTAATTGTTAATAGTTACTAAATTTTTATTATTTTATTTTTCAAAACAATAGTTGTAGTTAAAAATAATAGTAACTCTTTTATATACAAAAATAGATAATTAATTGTAGTATATTATTCTGATTAATATCTAATTTTGATAATATATTAAGTTTTAATTCAATTTTATCTATATGATTTAATATAATAGCTATTATTATATAGCTATTAGTTATCATTGAATTTCAACCATTAGAGGTGAAAATATGACAAAAACAACAGTTAGTGTATTAAAAGCAGATGTTGGAAGTGTTTCTGGACATGGTGTAGCTCATGAGGCTCTTATTCAAATATGTAAAGATGCATTAGCAAAAGCTAAAGAAGAAAGTATTTTAAAGGATTTTTATGTAACTCGATGTGGAGATGATATTGATCTTATCATGACTCATACAAACGGTGAAGATAATGAAGAAGTCCATAAAACTGCTTTTGATGCATTTATGGCAGCTACTGAGAAAGCACGTGAGTTAAAATTATACGGTGCAGGTCAAGACTTATTATCTGACACTTTTTCTGGCAATATCAAAGGTATGGGTCCAGGTGTTGCTGAAATGGAATTTAAAGAAAGACCAAGTGATCCTGTAATTGTATATTGCTGTGATAAAACTGAACCTGGTGCATTTAACTTACCTCTTTACAAAATATTTGCAGATCCATTTAACACTGCAGGGCTTGTTATTGATCCAAGCTTGCATGATGGATTTAAATTTGAAGTATTTGATGTGATGGAACATAGAAAAGTAATATTAAATGCTCCTGAGGAATCTTATGATTTACTTGCTCTTTTAGGTTCTACTGGAAGATATGTTATTAAAAGAATATTTAAGAAAAACGGTGAAATAGCTGCAAGTGTAAGTACAGAAAGATTAAATCTCATGGCTGGTCAATATGTAGGTAAAGATGATCCTGCAGCTATTGTGAGGGCACAATCAGGATTCCCTGCAGCAGGAGAAGTCATTGAACCTTTCGCATTCCCTCATCTTGTAGGTGGATGGATGAGAGGATCACATAATGGTCCTTTAATGCCAACTAGTCAGAAAGAAGCAAACCCTATTAGGTTTGATGGACCTCCAAGAATAATTGGTTTAGGATTCCAAGTAGCTAATGCTACTTTAATTGGACCTGTTGACTTGTTTGATGATCCTGCATTTGATAACACTAGAAATAGAGCTGCGGACATCGCAGATTATATGAGAAGGCATGGACCTTTTGAACCACATAGATTACCAAGTGAAGAAATGGAATACACCTCTCTTCCTGGTGTTTTAACAAAATTAGAAGAAAGATTTGAAAAGATGGATGAATAATAACTTTTAGATTATTTTTATCCTTATTTTTTCATATTATTATTTTTGCACATCTTATTGGAGATCTTCCATAATTCATTGATTAGTTAATTGATACTTATTGGCTTATATTGTGATGATGAAGTAATATTAAGTTAAAATAAGGATTATTATTTAGTTTATTGGGTTTTAAGTGATTTATGTTTGTTGATTGTTTTTTAGTAAAGTTTAATAATCTTTGTGTTGAAATATGATTTCATGCATTAATGACTTTATAATCTTTTTTTTATTAAGTTTTTGTGCATTTATTATGAAATTTGTATTAATAAATTAGTGCTTTTGTATGAATTATGTTTTGATAAATGGCATACTGACTAAGGGATAATTATTTAGACATGTATGGTTTTATACTATGTTTATTTATGTTTTTTCTAGTATATTGTGTCTTTTAGATTTCTTGTTCGTATTGTATTGTATATTGCATTTCTGATGTTTATTTCATTAGTTGCAGC
>NZ_LWMT01000075.1 GCF_001639265.1 Methanobrevibacter filiformis | reverse complement strand
CCTCAATAAAAAAACAAATATGATTATCTGGAATAAAGTCCCTCAAATTCAAAGGAAGTAAAAACACCTGACCAATACTATCTTCATGCAAAACCATAAACACCAACTCAACAAAAACTAAAAAACATTAATACTATATTACACCCCATAATATTTAAAACTAAGCATAACTAAAAAGAATCAAAAAATAATTATTGCACAGCCAATATAGGAAAATCAAATATAATTCCTTGGAAATATCCTATAAATTACAATACAAAAATAGAAAAAATAAAGAAAATAAAAAAATATTACATCATAAAGAAATAATGATAAAAGATTTGAAAATTCCATATGAATTTGAAAAGATAGTCATTATAAAAACAGGATGGTTTAACAATTGGGCAGAGGATGAGTACTTTACAGATAATTTTCACATCTCAAAAGAAATAGCTAAACTGTTAATTGAAAGTAATATTAATGGAATAGCTATAGATTCACCAAATGTAGATAAGTATGGAAAAAGCACAATTCACAAATTATTTCTTAAAAATGACATATGGATAGTTGAAAATCTAACTAATCTAGACAAATTAACTGAAAATAGCTATAAATCATACTTCATACCATTAAATATTAACACAGAAGCATCTTTTATAAGAGCTTTTGTGAAATCTAACAAAGTCTAAGTCTAATAATTAAATTAGTAAAAAAGAAGAAAAAAGAAGAAATTAAATAGAGATATAGAATGAGATTATTATTTAATCAATTTGAATCATAGTTTATTCGTTTTTGTCCAAATTGCTTCATTAATATTACCATTTTCTTCAACCTCCATATATCCTTTCCTTTCAAGATTCCTTAAGATATTAGCAGTGGTGTTAAATGTTAAATTCTTAAAAGCAATGTTTTTTACATATTTATGGATTTCTTTAGCATTCATTTTTTCATTAGGAATCAAGCTATATACTTGAGATTGGAAAGAAGTTAAATCTTTTTTAGGTGGAGCTATTAAGCTGTCAAAATGATCTTTTATTCTTTCAAGATCTTTTAAAGACGCTTTACATATTTTAAGCTGTTTTTTAAGTGATTTAACTTTATCTAAGCAATTATTAATATCATCATCAGTTCCATCAATTATATTAACATCAGAACTATCAGATATTATTGAATTGATTAAATCATTTGGAACATCTTCAGAATTAGAATCATTATTAAAATTAGAACTATTCTTATAATCGATAGAATTATTATTATTATTATTATTATTATTAGGACTTTCTCCATTATTTGAATCTTTATTAGATATAATAGACATTACTGAATCAAATGAATCATCACTAGATTTAAGATTGTTTTCTTTTTTGTTTTCACTATTTCTACCAGCATTATCTAAATCTTTAATAATAGACTGGATTTCATCATTCTTAATAGCTACTTCATGATTATTATTACTAGATTCATTAGCTGTTAAATTATTAGAATTATGTAAAATATTATTAAGTTCTTTCAATTGTTTTATTTTAGATTCTTTATTTTCTAATTGTTTAATAAGTGAATCATACTCTTTTTTAGAAATTAGATTATTATTAGTTGATTCTTTAATTTTATTATTTAGAAGTTCAATTTTACTTTCATATTCATCTACTTTATTTCTAGAATACCTTAAAGTATCTTCTAATGTTCTTACTTTTTCAGTTTTTTCTAATAATTCATTATTTAATGAATTCAAAGTTGTTTTATTTTTATTAATACTAAAATTTCTATCATTTAGTGAATCATTTAAAGAAACTATTTTTTTAGATTTAGTAGATAATTCTTCATTTAATTTGTTAATAGAATCGTTTAAAGAAGAAATTTCATTAGTTTTATTAATTATATCTTGATCTAATTCATTCACAGAAGATTTTAAAGAATTTATTTCATTTTCTTTAATTTTAATTTCCTGTTTAAATGAACTATTCTCTTTATTTTTCCCAGAAAGATCTTCTTTTAACAAGGCAATCTCTTCAACCTTATTAGAAATATCTTCTTTTAACAAGGCAATCTCTTCAACCTTATTAGAAATATCTTCTTTTAACAAGGCAATCTCTTCAACCTTATTAGAAATATCTTCTTTTAACAAGGCAATCTCTTCAACCTTATTAGAAATATCTTCTTTTAACAAGGCAATCTCTTCAACCTTATTAGAAATATCTTCTTTAAGATCAGATAATTCTTTATTCAAGTCTTTAATTAAATTATTTAAGTTTGTAATCTCTATTTTATGTTTATTTTCTTTGTTTTTAAATTCTTTAATGTTTTCTTCTAGTGTTGAATTAATAGTCTTAATAGATATTAATGATGATTCTAATTCAGTTATTCTATTATTTTTGGTATTAATTTCATTATTAAGAGATTCTATTCTTTTTTCATCTATTTGTAAAGCCTTTAGTTCTTTAATAGATTCATCTTTATTTTTTAACTCTTTTTGAATTTCTAATAAATCATTTTTACTAACAATACTATTTTCCAAATCATTAATTGTTGATTTATATATTTCAATTTCATTTGAAAGCTCTTTAATCTTGTCTTCTCTCTCTACAACCCTAGAAATTGCATCTTCTAACTTTTCATTTTTCTTAGTTAATTCCTCATTTTTAAAATTATTCAAATCAACTTGTAGAGATTGTTTAATTTCACTAAGAGAATCTTTCATGTTTGTTAAATCATTAATTCTAAGGTCCTTACTTTTTAGTAATTCTTCTTTCTGGGAGATAATTTGATTTTTCTCTTCAGAGAAAATACTAAGATTATTAATTTCAGTTTCTTTCTCTTCAATCTTAGAATCTTTATCTTTCAATAAAGCATCAATTTGAGAAATAATCTGATCTTTTTCATTTAATAATTCTTCTAAAGTATCAATTTCAGAATTTTTTTCTTGTAATTCTATGTCTTTTTTGGATAATGACACTTCTCTTTGGTTAAAGAATTGATTTTTATCCTCTAAAGATGCATTTAACTTAGATATTTCTGATTCCTTTTCAGAAAGTTCATTAAGCTGATTTAAAATATCTTCATCTTTTTTAGAGATAATCCTATCTTTTTCAGTTAAAGAGCTTTCAAGCCCAATGATTTTTTTATCTTTATCATTAATAATTGATTGCAATTTTTCAAGTTCAGGGCTACTTTTAAGAATACTATTTTCATTTTTAGCATTCATAAGATCTATTTTAAGTTTATTAATTTCTAACAAACAGGATTTAACAAGATCTTCAAGTTTCTCCTTTTCACTATCTTTTCCAAATGTCATAAGTACCCCTTAATTAAAAACTAGGATTTGTTAAAGTTAAATAAATTGATTAAATCACAATAGCCAGCAAATAGTATAAAAATATATCCATTGTAGATAGCTATTTTGTTTAGTATCCTTTGAAAATATGGAATTAAATGAATATTACAATTAAATAAATTCAAATATATAAAAAACATTAATTAATTGTGAAATTATTACATTATAATTAAAATATTATAAAATTGAATTTTGTAATTAGGCATTACTTGTAAAAACTTAATTAATTTTAAAGTTATAACAATATATAGATTTATTGTTAAAATAATTTAAATATATTTAGTAATTAATTGTAACTATTAATTTAACAATTAAATTTAATTCATATTATTCAAATAATGAATAAATATCATTGAATATAATATGTATTATATATTAATTTAATAATATATAAATCTGTATACTATTTAGTATATATTTATGTTATTTCTCATAATATTTAAATAAAATTTATAATGAATTACAGATGAGGATTCGTATTTAATAATTTTCTTTTTATATGTATTATTTTTTTTCTTGGGTATTTTTATTTATGTTTGATTGTTTATATATTTTTTTATGAGTTTTAATAGTAGTATTCGTAAGTGTTTTAGGTTTGTGTTGAAGAAGTTGGATGTTTGGGAGAGTAGTGGTAAGTTTGGTGTTGATTTTGATTATTTGAGGTCTGTTGTTCGTGGGGATTTTAGTGATTTGTGGAAGGAAGGTCTTAATTTTAATATTAATAGTCCTTTTAATAAAGAGCTTTTGTGTTGTGATTTGGAAAGAATGATTCGTGCATTAGATGATGGAGAAAGTGTGAATCATTTTAAGACTCTTTTTCTTCTTAACTCTATGAATAATGAAAATGAAGAGTTGTTAGAGTTGAAAGAGCATAAAAATATGCTGAATTGTGAAATATATAGATCAATACTGGAATCCATGTACAACCATCAGTGCAGAGGTAGACCACATCATGATGTTACTTTAATGTTTAAAATCATGTATTTACAGGCTAAATATAATT
>NZ_LWMT01000074.1 GCF_001639265.1 Methanobrevibacter filiformis | reverse complement strand
TACCAAGACACCTGAAAAAAATATACAAGACAGAACAAGGAATAACAACCTATTTAGATCTTCAAAGAATAAAATGGGAGCAAGAAAGAGGAAAAATTATCTCAACCATGAAGTTTTTGACATAGCCATTTTGGTGATAGTGTAGGGATTGCTGAAGTAGATGATCCTGAAAGTATAGATGTTCAAGAGCTAAAAGATAGTATTCATTTTAAAAAAGAGCTGTATTAAATGATATTCCTTGAAACAAGCTTTATAATTAATGAACATATTAGTAATATTTCTTTTCATCATGTTTTTATACGTCCTTAAATCACATTATTAAAAAATTTAAAGCCAAATAATCAGTAGTAAGCAACTCCCCAACCTGTGAAAATGAAAAAACCTATGCAAATAACTAAAATGAAACCAATTATAGAAAGGATGCCAAAGCCCCATTTATATTCAGTGAAAATTCTAGAATTTTCAAATTCAGAATCAGAAAACCTAGAAACATAAAACCAGAATATAGATATAAGGATTATTTGAACTGAATGTAATAAAGCCTCTGAAGAACCATGTAAATCATTGAAATAGACTAAATAATAAAATAATACACAACAAACTATAATATCTAAAACGGATTCTTTAAAAGTTGGAGTGTTATGATTTTCAGGAAAATTAGAAGTTGCTGTTAAAAAAAATCCTAAATATGAAGCACTTACAAAAATGTAAAAAATATTAATATTATGACCAAAATAAAACAATGAAAATATGAAAATAATAGATATACATGTTAAAAGAATTTTTTCCATAGTAGAATCTCTTGCATAATACCCACAAATCAAAGAAGGATTTAAAACAAAAATAAATACCTGAATCAAAACTATTAATAAAGATAGGTTATACCACCACCAGTTATAATCTGCTAAAAAATAAGCCATAACTTGCGTAAACATAAAAGCAATAAATAAAGGGAAAAATAGCTTCTTTTCATTACTTGTTAATAACATTATAATCACCATATTAATATTTACTTGGAATCAAATTCTGAAAATTTACATATTATATTAATCATCTGCTTCCTCTTTCTTATTAAGCTTCATGAGATATTCAGAAATCATATAATAAAAACTCAATATCTTCTTCATACTTACCTAACAAATTTAAAATAAAATCCTGTGAATTCTAATTTTAACACCATCATGATCATCATCTAATGATTCATCAATAGCATTCCAATATCACCTATAAAATAATACTCCTATTCTACTAACATCTTTAAAATCATTAAACCTTTCAAAATCTTCAGCCATCATTTCATCAATACTATCAAATAAACCCATAAATAATCACAACCTTAAAGGACTTTTCAACTAATGTACACTTTTTATTCGCATGAAACAAACTTTTAAAAAAGTTTGAACAAAAGCTATTTCAAAAAATAAGCAATTTAAATTAAGAAATGCTTTCACTAACATGAAACAAACTTTTAAAAAAAGTTTGAACAAAAGCTATTTCAAAAAATAAGCAATTTAAATTAAGAAATGCTTTTATTAACATTAAAAAATCTATTTCTATCTGTTCTTAGGATTATTCCTATCAAGTAAAGTGAAATGTTTTAAATATCATATTATCAGAATTAAGTTCTGAAAGATTATTTGAATCAAGAACCAAATTATAAACAGAATTACTCTTTATAAAAGAAACAGAACGAATTATATAATATATGAAATTGTGGGGAAAAATTTCCCAATCTTATGCAACTCCTCAATATAATTCTGGTCATTGTCCTTTCAACTCTTTCAATCTTTTTTTAGCTTCATCACATTCAGGTTCAATTTCTAAAACTTTATTAAAATTTTCAATAGCTTGTGGAATTCTGTCAGTTTTTTCAAATATTCTGCCTTGATAATATAAGGCAAATTCATCATTAGGAATATGTTTTAAAGATCTAAGATGATACTTCTCAGCTTCTTCATAATTACCTAAAAGATAATAAAGTGTACCACAAAAAGAAACCTCAGTATAATTATATGGTGCTGATTTAAGACCTTGCAGTTCTAAATCAAGTGCTTTTTCTAAATCTCCTAACATATAACAATTAAAAGCATAATGAAAAAACGATTCTTCTTTAATTAACTTAAGTTCTTTATAAAACGAAAGTTTATCTCTAACATATAATTGCTTTTTCAAATCAAGTTTTGAGTTAATAATTTTGTCAAAACATTTGTTAGATTCTACGAATTTTTGCTTATCTTTAAATATAATTCCTTTAATATATAAAAAAGTCCATGACTCTTGAAATTCAGGGGGAATAGTAGAAATTAAGTCATATGCTTTATCTAATTCATTTAAATAAAATAATTCTGCAGCCTTATTTAATTTTAAATAAAAATAATTAGGCTTAAGTTTAAGACATTTATTCCACCCTTTTAGAGCATGTTTATATTTATTCATATTATGATAGTTAATAGCTTTATTAAAATTTGCATCAAAATAATCAGGATTTAGCTTAATTGCATTATTAAAACAATTAAGGGCTTCATCATACTTTTCAATAGTGCCAAAAGCCACTCCTTTATTATCCCATGCTTTTGGAGAGTTTGGATAAATTTTAAGAATTAAACTATTAAAATAAATCCCAAATTCATGTCCCCATCCTAAAATACCAAAAAATATTAGTAGAATAGTGTAAATACCAAATATAATATTTGAGAAAAATTTTTTAAGATTCATAGAAATACCTCATGAGATATAAGTATATTTAAATTTAACTAATGTCGTTTTATATATTTAGGCAAATATGTAACTTTAATAGTATTATCAGATCTCTTTGGACCTAACATAGTACCTCTGTCACTTGGGACAGTTAATGTATAATCTCGCCCTATTTTTAAATTAGGGTTAGCTAGCACGTCTTTATAATTGTAAGGATTATAATTATTCCTATTTTGTGGGGTAGTAGAAGATTTTGGAGGAGATAGGAAATACTCTCGTAAAGTCCAATACATAACATCAGAAGAACCAGTTAGAACTAAACCCAGTACCAATATAGATACAATATAACACTTAACTCTTTCCGAACCATTTACTTTTTTGCAGCGATCGAATGATTTAAAATATTCTCCATTACGATACATATTAGTTACAAAATTTAATTTACTTCTTTCTGCTCTACGTTTTCCTCCTGATCGAGCTAAATTAATTAGAACTTTAGTAAATGCTTCACCTAAATCCATAATTCCTTTTTTTATACCATTTAGTATCTCATCTCTAGTGCTTTCTGGAATCAATCCGATAGCTGCAAGAGCACAAATCGCGAGAACCACTATTAAAATAGCTCCTCCTCCTATAAGCTCCTCAACTCCAGTGAATCCTCCTTTTATTTGTTTTTGTTTAGCAGTTGGAACTGGTTTTCCTTTCTTTTCAGTTGATAGCGCATAACCACTGTATAACATTTTAAAATCTTTCATAGTGAGTTTAATAGGACCAAATATTGGATCACTAATTGTAACATATTTATCATTGACAGATAAAATATTAACATAATGTGTGTATGATTTCCATTTTAAAAGAGCAATATCTCCTTTTTTGAGTTTATTTGCAGAAATCTGAATTGGATTTAATTTAAGACTATGCTTATTGGCTACTTTTTTCATCATATATAATGAGGTTAATCCTTTTTTATTAGGCTTTAATTCTTTCGTTAATTTAGATTTGCTTACAAACACTCCTTCAGATGCTAAAGCTGTTTGTAATGTGTTAGGACCACAATATGGAGGATAGTTACTACTATTTCTTACAATACGTACCTTTGAATGATATACATTATTGGACTTTTTCAAATCATATACTGAATTTTTAACTGAAACAGTATTATTAACTGTACCATGGAAATTTGAAGAAGTTAAACCTCTGATGTAAATTATAATCTGTTTATTTTTATTTATTTTACCAATATTAATTGATCTTTTGAATTTTTTCCATTTAATGCCATTTAAAGAATAAGAAGCGGATCCTAACTTAGGGAATTTTGCTGACAACTTAGCATCTAAAGCATCTCCAGGTCCATTATTTTTAATATAAATAGAATAAGTTAACAAACTAAATTGACCAACAGGATTAGGAGTAGCTATAACAACGACTTTTAAATCACAGGGTGGTGTGAAAATTTTTTCTAGCTTTTGATTGTCTATTTTTGCTGTGAATTTGTAGATTGGCCATTTTTTGCCTGTTTTTATTGTTACTGTTGCTTTATTGTTCTTTAGGATTATTTTTTTGCTTGATATTTTTAGGGATTTCCATGCTAATTTGGTTGTTTTTACTTTTTTCACTTTTTTAGTTTTTGGATCTTTTTTCTTTACTGTTATTGTCTTTTTGTATTGTTTGTAGAATCCAAATTG
>NZ_LWMT01000073.1 GCF_001639265.1 Methanobrevibacter filiformis | reverse complement strand
ATGGATTTGAAAAATCGAACTGATGGATAGTTATTGTTAGTGAGGTTTCAGTCAAAATTTTGCCTCTCGAGAAAATTAGTATTACATTTTATTATAAAATGCATACTACTTATTAGCACATTTTGACCAATAAACATGTTTTTAAGAAAATAACAAGCTTAAAAAACCAACCGTAAACTAAGTTACATAATAATAAGCTAAGGAAGAGCTAAAGCAAGATATTTGACAAATGGTCATGATTTGAATTTATTATGGTGCATGATTTTAATAATAATTCATTTTTCAGGAGTCAAATTTTTAGTACACTCAACCATATTCATCAGTTCAATTTTTCATAACCATTCAAATTTTTATTTCGTGATTGGAATCTCTTTAACTTAAAAATCTTAGTTAAGAGTAATATACTAGAATAATATTCGTTAGTAGCAAATTATTCTCCTTCCTATTTTTTGATTTAAAAATTATTTTTCATCATATCATTTCTTTGTTCTTAATTTAATATTTTAATTGTATTATCAATATATTAAATATTCATAATTGAATAGTTCACCAGTTATTGTTAATATGTTTAATATAAAACTAATATTAAATTTATATATTCTTAAGAATAACCTATATATATATATATACATGATTTAATTTGTATAATTAGATTGTAATTAATAAAATTTTTGAGGGCAACTAAATATGAACAAAAAATATTTAAAGTCATTACTTCTTTTGTCACTATTAATAGTAGCTACAGCTATTCCTTTAGCTTCTACAGAACTATCAAGTGCTGCTGACCCATATGAATTTGCATTTGAAGTATTAAATATAGTTAATGAAGAACGGGCAAAGTTTGGTGCAACTCCATTGGAGATGGATAAAGAATTATTAGAGTCTGCTATGATTAGAAGTAACGAATTAGTCATACTAATGAACCATTCTAGACCAGATGGGTCTCCCATATGGGGTCTTTCAGATCTTATGTATGGTGAAAACATTGCAGGTGGTCAGATTACACCTGAAGCCGTTATGAGATCTTGGATGAACTCAACAGGTCATAGACAAAATATCTTAGATCCAAGTTATAAATCTATTGGTATAGGTTATGTTTATGCTCCAAATGTTGTTACTTATGATCCTATTAATAACCGAAATTATACCAATCTTAATCACTACTGGACACAATTATTTGGACGTTTAAATGCAGATATAGCAGACCCAGTAGATTATATTAAAGAAAGTGAACCTACTATTAATTTACCTACAACTATCAATTTATATAATAACATAGCTATTAAAGATATAATTGAATTTTTTAATGGTAATGTTGCAATTAATAATCATTTTATCACTAATGGAGACAATATAATTTTCAATGAGGGTATTTACAATGACATATATTTAAGCATAGGAAATTCAGTAAACATCACATCAAAAGGAGTTGTTGAATTTATAAGTCCTCTTATTTATTCTACAGCTACTGTAAATGGAAAACCAGTACCAATAAGTTTTGATGGACTAAGAATTAATACAAGTAATGTAAATATTAGTGGATTAATATTAAAAGATTATTATAATGGAATAGCTGTGTTAAACTCAGAAAATATTAATATAAATAATAATTCATTTATTAATGTCTGGTATGGATTAGATGTAACTAATTCAAATAATATAAATCTTAGCAATAATAATATAAATTATATCAGTAAAGACATGGAAAAAGATGAGTTAAGTAGTGTTGAAGTAACTAATCTTCGTCCAGTTAATAAAACTGATGATACATCAGACTCCACAACACCATCTATTATAATTGTTAAAACTAATAATACAACACCAACTACACCAAATGTTTTAGGTGATCAACACCCCTCAACTCCTAAACCTGCTCAATCTACTCCTAAAAAGCCAGTGAAAAAGGCAGACCTCATAATAAAATCGATAAGTAAAAAAGGAAACATATATGCTGTTACAATTAAAAATAATGGAAGTGCTAATGCAGGTAAAAATGAGTTAGTAGTAAAAGTTGGTAAAAAAATAATAGCTACAAAAAAAGTCCCTGCTCTGAAAGCTGGAAAATCATCCCAAAAAATAAAAATAGTTATAAACAAAAAATATAAGAACAAAACAAAAAATTTCATAGTAGATTCTAAAAATAAAATAACCGAATCTAAGGAAAAGAATAATTCTAAAAATAAGATTTAATTTTTCTTTTTTATATTTTTCCTTAAAAAACTAAAAGCTAAATTTATCAAGAAACCTAAAACATTATCCTCTGTTTTTTTAAATTAATGCTCTTCTCGCACGGAGACATAATCCTTTATCTTTAAGATATTTTTTTATATTATTAAATCATGAATTTTTAGGCATACCTAAACTTTTATATATAAGATAGTGCAAAGTACATATTAGTCTACTGATAACACGCAGTAGCAAACACAATAAGAAATGTGTTCATCAAATGTAACAATATATGAATTCCTTAATTAACGTATCTATTCCTTTAACAAAACTATTTATTTGTTACTCACTCATCTCAGCCTATTATTTAATATTATATCGTTAATTAAGGATTTTCTTCTGCCAAAGAACAATTAAAAAAAAAATAGAATTATTTTTATAAATTATAAATATTATTTTATAGTTATTTTTAATCCATATTTATCAGCTACTTTTAACATATTTATAGCTATTTTAAAGTAATTTATCAGTCCCAATATCTCTTCTATGATAAACATTACCTGAAACAAACTTACAAGCATCTTCAGCTATTTTTTCACTTGACTCTATTGTATCTCCAGTTCCTACAATTCCCAGTGCTCTTGAGGAGGTTGTGTAGACTCCGTCATCTTTTTGTTTAACTGCTGCATAAAATACTTTTGCTCCGAGAGCATTAATTTTCTCTTCATCTACTTTAATAAGTTCATCAGCATATTTTGTTTCAGGATAACCAGCAGGAACGATGTATTTGCAAACTGAAGCCTTAGTTTCAAACTCAACATTTTTTAAGTTTCCATCTACAATAGATTCGCAAACATCAATCATGGGAGTTTTAATAAGTGGAAGAACATTCATAACTTCAGGATCTCCAAAACGAGCATTATATTCAATTAATCTTGGTCCATCTTCACATAACATAAACTGACCATACAAAATACCTTTGTAAGGAGAAGCTTTATTTTTAATAGCTTTAATTGTCTTTTCCATTATTGACACAGCATAATCATAGTCTTTCTTAGATAAGAATGGAAGAAGTCCGTTTGAATCAGAATAAGACCCCATTCCACCAGTTATTGGACCCTGATTTCCTTCAAATGCATGAGGATGGTCTTGAGCAGCAGGCATTGCAGCTAAATGGTCCCCATCACTAAAAGCTTGAATTGTGAACTCTTCACCGACCAAACGCTCTTCTATGATTACCTGAGGAAATCCACCCATTTTACTATCTATAACTTCTTTTCCGTAAGCTTTTGCTTCATTATTATCTTTTAAATGGTCTCCAACGATTTTTACTCCTTTTCCACCAGTTAGTCCAACTGGTTTTACAACAACATCTTTTTCATAATCATCTAAAAAATCGCTAATATCTTGATAATTATCAAATACTTTGTATGTTAATGACCCAGGGATTTTGTATTCTTCAAAAAGGTTTCTCATAAAGGATTTATCAGTTTCTATTTTAGCAGCATTTATATTTGGACCAACTGAACTTACTCCAACTTTTTCAAGCTCATCAACGATTCCTTTTCCAAGTGGTGCTTCAGGACCAATAACAGCGATGTCAATATTCTTTTCAGCTGCAAATTCAGCAACTTTCTTAATATCTCCTTCATCACCTTGTTTATAATCAGTTATTCTTGCAATTCCAGGATTTTTATTATTCATGTAAGCAAAAAGTTTAACATCATCTTTTAATGATTCACAAATAGCATGTTCTCTTGCACCAGTACCAACAACCAAGACATTCATCTTTAATAGCTCCATTATACAGATTCTTAATTTATATATTTTATTTAATTCAGCGAAAAGTATAGTAATATATTCAATATATTATAATTTAATAATTTGTTATTTATATTTTTATAAAAAAGAGATTTCTTAGTTTTTTATCTATAACAGTCACCAAAATATAATGTAAACGTATTAACATGTGAAACAAACTTTTAAAAAAAAGTTTGATCAAAAGCTATTTTTGAAATAAAGATTCAAACACTGATTTACAGGTCTCAAAACCCAACATTTAAATATTAAAATATTTATATTTATATTTAAACCTTTTTCAGTATAATGAAAATTTTCAGTGAAAATATTAATTTTTTTCATTATATTGGCTGTGCAATAATTATTTTTTGATTCTTTTTAGTTATGCTTAGTTTTAAATATTATGGAGTGTAATATAGTATTAATGTTTTTTAGTTTTTGTTGAGTTGGTGTTTATGGTTTTGCATGAAGATAGTATTGGTCAGGTATTTTTACTTCCTTTAAATTTGAGGGACTTTATTCCAGATAATCATATTTGTTTTTTTATTGAGGAATTGGTTAGTCGGTATGATTTTGGTGATTTGCATTCTAAATATGCTGATACTCCAGGTAAGAAAGCTTATTCTAGGAGAATGCTTGCTAGAAATATTCTTATGGGTCAGATTGATGGTATAAAGTCTGGTCGTAAACTTGAAAAGGCAATACATGAAAATGTTGTGTACATGTATCTTTCAGGGATGAAAAAACCTAAATACAGAACTCTCATTAATTTTAGAAATGAAAACGAAGAATTAATGGAAGAAATGTTAGCTATCACAGTTCGTGAAG
>NZ_LWMT01000071.1 GCF_001639265.1 Methanobrevibacter filiformis | reverse complement strand
TTAGTATATAATACCTATTGAATTTAAATATTTTTAAAAAAACATTACTAAAAATGTAATATCGAAAGTAATATATAGAAATAACTCAATATACTAATAAAATTATAAATCAGAATTAATATAAAATTAATAATTAAGGACAAAAAGATTAATAAAAGATGATAACATGACTAACCTCCAATTACTAGAATTAATATTCTTCATTCTAATTATAGCTATAATAACAATATCCATTTTATTAATTAGAGAACATTTAGAAAAACAAAAAAAGAATGACAACAATGCCACTAATCATAAAGGCGACATTTCTGAAAAAGAGTTTCCTTTTGTTAGTAATTCCTGGACAGAACCACTTCCTGAAAAAAGGAATTTAGAGCCGAAAGTATTTAGTAAATCATATCAATCTCCATGGACCAACACCATAAAGAAACACTGAAAAGAGGTTACTATGTGCAAAATGAAAAATCAATTAATAGAAATAAAAACAGCCATATATACTACAACAACCTAGCTGCTAACTTACCTAAACCCTCTACAAAAAACACTAATGAAGAGATGTTTAAGCATAATACTGATATTCATCCAATTAATTGTAGAATAGAAAATAATAATTTATTCTGTGGTGAAAATGACTCATCAGAAAACAATTACTTCAATTCTATCTCTGATAATGGAGAAACTGCAACAGCTGAAACATCTATAAATTATATTAGAAACTCCACCAATAATAGTGTGGAAATGGATGTTGGAGAATTAATATATAATGAAACAAAACAACAATTCACATTTAAAGATCAAATCAAAGATATGGAATTAGAACATCTCACAAAGATTCAAACCCACAAAGAAACAAAGCAAAAAGTAAATTCAGTAGTTAAAGGTGAAAAAAGAGAAACTGCTGTAAATAGCTATAAAATTAAAATTGGTGAGGATATAATCTTTTTTTATAATAACGAAAACTACTCTAGTGAAGTTTTAGATATTAAACATGACAATCTAAAAGTAGTATATAGATCAAAAAATGTATGGATAAATCTAACTGATGTCAAAAAAATTTTATAAATTGTTAATTGTTAATATACCTCTAAAACTGTATTTATTACTATAAATCATTTATTAAAATAAAAAAAGTTATATAAATAGAAAATAAAAGATTATTTATGTGCAAAATAGAAGATTAATTTATCATCTTCTATTTTATCTAATCTTCCAAATCCAAATCTTTCAAATTGAACAATATCTCCTACTTTTAATTGTTTACAATCAGCTTCACAATATCCACTTACTATAGAGTTATCATCTAATACAACATCTGCTTTTACATAGTCTACAGATGAAACCCATTGTATTATCCTTGCTTTATTTTCTCTTGCTTTTTCAAAAGATTTACTATCAAATTGAGCAATACCTTCAACTATATTAATATTAACTGCATCCATCAAACGAATAAATCCATTTTGAACATCTTTTTCACTTAGATACACTCCACCTGTAAATATTAATGTACGATCCCCCCTATCTAAAAAGTCAGGATGAAGTGGTCTTTTAATAATTAAAGAATCATTATATTCAGAATTATCAAACAAATCAGCAATATTATTAATTTCTATTTTTTTAGGATTTTCAACAAAGAAATACCTGTTAGCTTTCTCCTCTAAAATATTACGATTTAAACCATAGATTTTTTTCCAGCTAATAGCCGAATCTGACATTTTAATTCCTATTTCAATCATCAAATCATGAATAACTTTGCTTTGAATTCCTCGTTTTGCAATAGCTCTTAGGGTTCCAAGTCTTGGATCATCCCATCCACTATATTCACCTTCCCCTATTCCTGCTAAAGCTCTTGAGGTACTAAGTGAAATATCCTCCATTTTAAGTCTACCATAATGGATAAACTCTGGAACATCCCATCCAAAATGCCCATAAAGATATTTTTGCTTTTCACTGTTTGCAAGGTGATCTTTACCTCTTAAAACATGTGTCATATTCATTAAATGATCATCAATAGCTACTGAAAAATTCATCATTGGATATATCCTGTATTTGTCCCCTAATCTTGGATGAGGTTCTTCTACAATACGCATAGCTACCCAATCACGAATAGCAGGGTTTTTATGTTTAATATCTGTTTTAACTCGAAGAACTGCTTCTCCAGCATCCATTTGATTAAAGTCATTCCAAAGCTTTAGATTTTCTTCAACAGAATTGGATCTGCATGGACATGGAATAGACTCATCTTTAAGATGTTTAAATTCCTCTCCTTTACATGTACACATATATGCACCATTAATTTGAATTAATTTCTCTGCATATTCATAGTAAATAGGAAACCTATCACTTTGAAGATAAACTTCATCAGGAACAATACCTAACCATTTCAAATCTTCTTTAACCATATCATAAGCTGGAGGATAAATTCTTTTAGGATCGGTGTCTTCAATTCTAAGAATCAACTTACCATCATACCGCTTTACATATTCCCCATTTGGAACTGCTGCTCTTGCATGCCCAATATGAAGAGGACCACTTGGATTTGGTGCAAATCTCATCACCACATTCCCAGTTTCACCAGGTAATCCAACTAATCCTTTTTCTTTTTCCTGTTTTTTACCCTCAACTACTTCTATTCCTCTTTTAACTATCTCATCCTCTTGTTCTGCATGAGACATTCCATTAATCTCAGCAACAATACGTCCTGCTAATGCACTAACTTCTTTAGCATTCTTACGAAGCTCAGCTTCACTACTCATAATAGAACCTATAACTGCTCCAAGATTAGCTTGCCCTTTATGTTTAACAGCATTAATAAGTCCATGTTTATAAACTATTTTTTCTAAATCACTCATAAAATCACATAAAAAGATTAAAATAAAATTAATTAAAATAAAATTAATTAAAATTAAATATATTAACTTAAAAACAAATATATAACTTATAAAAATACAATAAAAAAAAATAATGTCATCAACAATAAATGACAAAATAATTTATAAAATAATTACTAATAAATCTAAAAAAATAATGTCATCAACAACAAATGACAAAATAATTTATAAAATAATTACTAATAAATCTAAAAAAATAATGTCATCAACAATAAATGACAAAATAATTTATAAAATATATTATAACTTTAAGTTTAAATTATTTAATTTTAAAGTATGTACTAAACTTTGAAAATTATTTTTTCCTATCAAGAACATAATCTGCTATTAACTTAAGTGCATTTTTATAGTCAGAGTCAGGCAATAAATCTAATAGTTCCTTAGCATTGTTAACATATTCTTTTGCAAGATTGTTAGAATATTCAAGAGACCCATATTTTTCAAATATATTTAATGCAGTATCTACATCACTTGGACTAGAATTATCATTTTCTAAAATAGCTATTAATTTATTTTTATCATCTGCAGATGCTTTCTCAAGTGCATTAACTACAATTAAAGTCATCTTACCTTCAACAATATCACTACCAACAGGTTTACCTAGTGACTCTTCATCACTAACAAGATCAAGATAATCATCCCTGATTTGGAAAGCAAGACCAATAAAACGACCATAATCATACATCATAGCTATTTCTTCTTCTGAACCTTTACCCATAATAGCTCCAGCTTTAGTAGCAGTAGCAAGCAGTGCAGCAGTTTTTTTAAATATCATGTCTAAATATTCTTCTTCCTTGACTTCAAAGTTTCCTTCAAAGCCCATATCCCATGCTTGACCTTCACAAATCTTAACGCATGCATCAGCCACTGTTGCTAATGTATCATTCGCATATTGGCTAGAACCCACATCACTTTTAGCATTTATAACCAATTGGAATGCCTTTGAAAATAAAGTATCTCCTGCTAAAATAGCTACAGGTTCACCCCATACCTTATGAACTGCAGGTTTACCTCTCCTAATATCATCTTTATCCATAATATCATCATGAATTAAGGAAAATGTGTGAATAAGCTCAATAGCTGCTGCTGATTTAATAGCATCAGACTCATCTCCACCAACTGCTTTACAAGATAAAATTGTTAGTGTTGGTCTAAGCATTTTACCTCCAGCATCAGTTAAATGAATCGAAGCCTCTTTAAGTTCATCTGGACTAATAGTAGAAAGTGCTGATTTAATTTCACTATAGATACTATTAGAATACATTTCTAAAACTTCTTTTATATCTTGCATAAACTTCCTCCATTAAATCATGACAATATTATTCTAAATCCATACAGAACTGTTTTTATTAATTAATAATCATGATTAATTATAATAAAATGTTAATTTAATAAAGTTTCAATTTTAAAACAAAACGATTAATAGATAATTAATAAATTTTGAATTTAATAAAGAATATGAACCAAAAATAGATTAAAGTCTTAATTTAATCTATAATCTAAATAAAGGATAAGTCCATTAACTAAACATTATAAAATATTACTTTATAATTTAGTATTAGAATCTTAATTAATAAAAAGTTATGTATTTCCATTAATATAGAAATTAATTATAAAATTACAGATATTAAAAACAATCTGAAAATAGTTAAAATTACAAAACAAGAACATAGGAACGTAATTTAAGAATATAGAAATTTGAAATTAATAAAAAATATGAAAAATAATAATAATTCATGTTATTATATTACTTTTGTTTCGTTATATCTATGATAAATGAAATGAATTAGAAATGGACATGTGAAATATTAATAATTTCACTAATTGGCTGTGCAATAATTATTTTTTGTAAAAATAGATATCTAATTAAAATAAATTAAAATATTTGTAAGTCATTAATACATATTTTTTATAAAAAATAAATGTTTAAAATAGTTATAATTAATAAATAACTCATATTAATTA
>NZ_LWMT01000070.1 GCF_001639265.1 Methanobrevibacter filiformis | reverse complement strand
ACATTAAAAAAGTTTAAAACTAAAACACAAAAAATAGACTAAAAAACTAAAACAAAAACTAAAAAACATCTAAAACCATATCCAACAATCATAAACCTTTATTTTAATTATGGATAATCTCCTAAAAAAAGGAAAAAAATTAATATTTAAAATATTAAAATTAATGTAGGAAAAGTTTGCTAGATTCATTATAATATTTATTAAACAACTTATTTCCCCAATTAATAGCATCATTTGACTTTGAAAACAAAATGTGATTATGATTATAATTACCATCACTTTTACAAATACCAAGATATAGAAATTTGTCTGTAACTGTGAGTGCTAAATTAATATTATCTTCTACAGATCTAACTTCAAGTAAATTATTATCTAATTCTTCATTTGGAATTTCTAAATCCCACAATTTTAAAAAATGGTGTGAAAGTGATTTAGGAAAGAGTAATTTTACATTAACTTCTTTTTGAATCAAATCATTAAATAATATAGGAAAATCTGGATGTAAGTAAGGAAATATTGATTTCACAATATTAACTTCATCCATGTTTTCCTTAAAGACATTGTATGTTTTAAAAATATCAATTGGAGTTGACTCGATGATTACTGACTCTTTTAAAGAGGCTAAATGATTTAATGCATCTTCATCAATACTATCCACTTGATGATCTTTCCAAAATTTAGAAAAGTCCTTAAGAAATTTTATCACACTCGTAAACTCTAACAAAATAGTGAAATAAATTTTACCTAAATTATTTAAGGCAAATTTATTATTCACTACTTTAAGAAGCCCCATTTGATCTAAATTAGCTAAACCCACAGAGATTGAGCTGTATGGAAGTTTAGATTTTTTATATATTTCAACCATAGATAGATTATCAATATATAACAATTTTAAGATTTTTAATCGAGCTTCAGAGCTTGATAGGGTTTTTAAAACAGATGATACTGCAACATACCATTTCAAGTTTATTTTATTATATTTCATATAAGTACACCTATCCAATGTTAATCAGTCTAAATCTGTGTTAACATTAATCGATCTAACATTATATATAACAATTATAAACTACCAGTAATAATTTAGATCAATAAAAAAAATCACTAAAATAATACTAATAGTTCGTATCTTGCTACAACATTAAGTTATCTCTCAAAATATATAAAGATTATTAAATGATTTTAATTAAAAAATATAAATATCAGTTCTATTAAAAGTATAAATTTAATATATATTTAGAAATATACGAAAACAAACAAATAAAGAAATCATTATTTCATCATAATAGTAAATAATTGTTCGATAAATAGAAAATAAAAGATTTGTAATAATATAAATAGAAATAGTAACATAAAACAAAAAAATATAAAGTGAAAGCTCAAAATAAATCAAGATAAAAATCATGAAAAAATAGTAAAAATTACTGAAAAATAAAAAGAAAAATTAACCTAAATAACCTTCATTGGAATATAAATTATAGAGATAATGCAGAAAAGAATCATTAATATTTTTCACTATCTCTATATCATTTTCATAGGACATATTTTTATTACCATGATATAAATTACACCTTATTTGATAAATAACTCCTATAAACTGATTAAAATTATCAGCATCAGTAAATCGAGCAGAATAATTAGCACCAAGCTTTCCAGAACGCATATCAACAATATGCCCACTATAATTATTAAATTCCTTATTTTTTAATGAAACAACAAAAGAATCAAGGTCATCTTTAAATTCATTAGATGAACTTAATAAATCCATATAAATCTGTTTATAACTTTTGGTTGAACGAAAAGTTTTTAAAAGTTGGTGTTCAGTAACATTGTCAGGAGAATAGTTAGGAAGATCACCACCAAACTCCATATATTGCCGTCTTAAACGATTAAATGTTTTATCAAATAATTCTGCACTAAAAAAGCAATTAAATGAAGCCCATAAACAAATAAACTTATTAATAGGATCTTTTTCACTTTCTGCCTTTAAAAACCATGATTTTGTTATTTGAATAGATAAAGGATTATAATTAGTCATGTATTTATATTAAACCTTATTTTTTATTAATATTATGGTGATTATTTAAAAGATAGTAAAAATAATAATAAAAAGACATGTGATAAAAAAATTATAGATATAAATATAATTAAATATAAAATAATAATCAGGATTATAGCTATTAAAACTATGGAAAAAAAATTTAGAACTATAAACCATAGCCAATAAATTTAAAAGTTATACAACTAAAAACAGTTCATAGAATACTTTAAAAAAAATATTTGAAAAAAAAAATAAAAAATTGGATGGAAAAAAATGATAGATAGTCACATACATGGAGACTCAAGATCTTATGAAAACTACCAAGATATGAATATTAGTGGCATTGATAAAGCAATAACCTGTGCATATTATCCATATTACATAGATGATTCATCAGTTTTATTAAACCATTTTAAAAGGATATTATATTATGAAACCGAAAGGGCTAAAAAAGCAGGGTTATACCTACATGTAGCACTTGGGTTACATCCTGCAAACATATTAAAAAGTTATGAAGATATATTAAAAGAAGTGGAAAATTTAGCTATTAATAAAAAAATAATAGCTATTGGAGAAATTGGTCTAGAAAATAATAGAGAAATAGAAATAGAGATATTTAAAGAACAACTACATATAGCAGATAATACGAAAACTCCTGTAATAATTCACACACCAAGAAAGAACAAATTAGAAATATTACATAGTATAAAAGAAATTGTTTTGGAAAATATAGATCCTAGACTTGTAGTAATTGACCATATTAATAATTCTGTTGTTAATGAAGTTATTGATGAGGAATTTACCTTAGGATTAACAGTACAACCTGAAAAAATGGAAACTATTGAAGCTGTGGACATACTAAGAAAATATGGATTTAATAAGTTTATGTTAAATAGTGATGTGAGTTATATGCCTTCAGATATATTATCTGTTCCAAAAACAGTACAAAAATTGAGAATGAATAATTTTAAACAAAAAGATATTGAGAAAGTTTCGAAAGAAAATGCAAAGAAATTCTTTAATATAAAATAGTAAAATTACATCCTAACTTTTTAATGAAAAAGATTGTGTCAAAATTTTACCCATTGTCATTTATTTTTTTTAATATTTAATTATTCATGTCAATGAATAATATTTACATATTTAATTATTGTCCAAAACCTCCTGAGAAAAAAATTTTTAGATCTAATATTAAAAAAATAAGAGCATAACAATCTATACAATGATTTTTACACTTGCAATTTTGTTCCTAAAGCTTAATTAGTAGATTCAGTTAATAATCAAACGATAGCTATTAAATTTTTGGACAAAGTAACCTCAAAAGAAGTTGAAAAATTCATTAACGATAATATCCCTGAAAATAAACGAAAATGCTTAATAACCGATCATGATCATGCATATATGGGACCTGTGAAGAATTTAGGGCTTCAAAAACACCAATTATACATTATGGCACCTCATTGAAATAGTTAAAAAGAAAGTTAAAAATCATTTAAATACACATAATGTTTCTACTGATGAAAAAAATGCTATAAAAAAGTATTCTGGAAAAATTATAAGTATCTTTAATGCTGATGAAAAAAAATTTATTTATAGGATTAATAGATTTTTTAAAGTGTAGAATAAGTGTCCTGATTTTTTAAAGGATTTTTAATAATAAAAAAAATTATTAGAGATATGCACAAATTAACTGCTCATCTATTTGATTCAAATATTCCAAAAACTAATAATCAAATTGAAGGTAAATTCAGTGGAACACAACAAAAAGAAGATAAAAAACGCTTTAAAACCAAACGTGGAGCTATGTCTTATTTGAAACCAATAATTGAAAGACAAAATGATGAATTAAAATGGACCTAAATATTATGATAAATTATGATTTTAGTAATAATTCATTTTTCAGGAGGCAACTTTTTTACACAAATAATGAAAACTTAAAATTCATTATTGAAATAGAAATAAATAAATTTTGCCTGTAAACTAACTCTTTTGGATCATTGGTAGATTAACCTTTCCTCCCCGAGTAACCCTCGAAACAGGCAGCCTATCTAATGTTGGGTTTCTCCTAATCATAGTCAGTGAAAACTTATCTCATAGAAGGACCATTGACATCAGTCAAAAAATTGATACGACAATAAACATTAGTACATAATGATATTTAATCTTATGGGACATTATAAAAATAGTATACTATAGCTATTTAAGCGAACAAAAGTGTCAAAAATAAAAAAATTATTATGCGAAAAACAAGCAGTTTGAAAATAATTAGTTGACAACAAAATGAAATTCCCATAGGCATAGCCCATAGTACACAATACAAAACACAAACAGACTTTACTTCCAGGATCGAAACGAGACTGGGTGTCACCCTGATGCTATGATCGTCAAACTAATATATTATATGATAAGATAAATGTGAATAAGAAAAGAACTGGCAACAAAATGAAATTCCCATAGGCATAGCCCATAGTACACAATACAAAACACAAACAGACTTTACTTCCAGGATCGAAACGAGACTGGGTGTCACCCTGATGCTATGATCGCCAAGTTCAATGAAATTAATAAAAATAATTAAATTAATATAAACTGTACATTTCACCCTAACTGAATACACCAAACCAAAAATACACTATTTAGTAAAAAATATTGGCATTAAATATAATAAACATAAGCACAAAGAACTAAAAATGCTATCAAGAAAATATGCTAGTGGACGATTGGAAGCAGCGGACTAAACAACTCGGAATAAACCTTGAAGCTTACATCCCTACCCCATCAAACAAGTCTTCTACTTGAGTCCTAAAAAAGCAGTCTATTTTCAGGGGACACCTCAGGCTTAGATGCTTTCAGCCTTTATCGTCTAGCGCGTAGCTGCCCGGCA
>NZ_LWMT01000069.1 GCF_001639265.1 Methanobrevibacter filiformis | reverse complement strand
TCCATAAAGCTTTATTAATTGATGCAAGAGCTGTGTCCCAACTAGCACCATCATTATTGTCATTTCCACCTGTAGCATTTACATAAACATCAGTTGAAAGAACAAAGTCATAATTATCCACTTCAATATGTACATATTCTGGTGAATATGTTAATATATTATTATCCTTAGCATCAAAAATATCAACACCAAGGCTAGATGAAATAGAACCATTAAAATCAGGCATTAAACTTAAATCATATTCAACATTACTATTATTTAAAACTAAACTATAATTTAGAGTGTTTTGGTTTATTTCACTAATAGTTACGATGAAGTAGTTTGCAGGACTTCCTCCATTAATTTTAGGATTGTTTGATCCCCACCAATTTAAAGTAGCATTAACATTACCTAAATTTTCAAGATCATAACCACTTACATTAGTATTATTAAAAATACGATTATAATTAATTTTAACCCCTGCAATTCGAGAAGCAGTACCATAAATAACAATTCCCTGATTATTATTAATGATATTATTTTGAGTTACACTTGTATAATTAGCATAAATATACATAGCTACAGTATTATTTGTGAAGTTAGAATTAGAGATATTAGATCTAGTATCACCTAGACCTAAATGAATAGCTCTAGAGTTTGAAATGAAGTTAGAGTAATCAATATTAACTGCACTCCCAGAGTAAATAGCTCCTCCAGTAGAACTACCATTATTATTGGTGAAATTGGAATTGCTTACATTTAATCTAGCAGTATTATAAATAGCTCCGCTAGTACTTCCAGTATTATTAATAAAATTAGAAGTATTTAAACTAAAAGTTCCACTATTAGAAATACCATTAGTATTATTAATAAAACTAGAACCATCTAAAATGAATTTTCCTGCATTAGAAATAGCTATATTATTTTTAATAAAATCAGAGTTACTTACAGTAGCATTACTATTAGTACCTATATTATCAATACTACTACCACTACTAATGTTAGTGAAATTAGAACTAAATATTGTAAGGTTACCTTCATTACTAATACCATTAGTTATAAAACTAGAATCATTTATATTAATAGTACTATCAATAGTATTATAAATTGTATTACTAGTAAAGTTAGATCTATTTACACTAATATTACCCCTATTGTAAATAGCTCCACCACTAACAGCTGCAGTATTAACCATGAAAATAGAGTCAAGTATACTAACATTACTGTTAATGTTATTATAAATAGCACCACCATATGATCTAGTTGCAGTGTTGGTATTATTATTAAATGTAGTGTTGTTTATGTTAAGATTACCAACATTAAAGATAGTACCATTTCCTCCACTGTTAGAGGAGAAACTAGAATCTTTAATATCTAAATCTCCATTATTGTAAATAGTACTACCATTATTACTAGCACTATTACTAGTAAAACTAGAATCTCTTATATTAAGAGTACTATCTAAAGAATTGTAAATAGATCCACCATTGGTTACACCTATTGCTCTTCCATTTGTGAAAGTTATGTTTATGAAGGTTACAGTGATTCCTGAAGATATATTAAAATGTCTACTTTGACCTTCAGCATTGATTATAACATTTCCTTTGGATTCTCCAATAAATGTTGTGGTTTTATTTACTGTTATGTTTCTATTTTTCGTTCCATTATAAATTCCATTGCCTAAATAGATTGTTCCGTTATCCTCTACATTTATCACTGCTTTTTCAAGACTAGCATAGGGATTGCTTAGGCTACCCTCAGCTTGATCATCTCCATCAGGTGCTATGTATACATCTGATGCAGCATGAATACTTGAGATTGATAGTGATAATACTATTAAGAATACTAATGAAATTATTATTTTCTTCATATTCTCTGATTTTTTGAAGTTAAATCTCAAAATCACTTCCTCCGTTTATATGAAGATAATGTTATCTTCATTCCTATAATTTATATACTTAATTTAATTATTCATGGATTATGACTTAATTCAAGGTTTTTTTTAGAAATTAATTATTCAATGTCAAATAATAAGCCTGTATGTGATGGTAAATAGTTAATTTAATGATAGTAAGTAATAACTAATATATTTGCACGAATTATATATTATAGGAATTTTAAACAGAGTTGTGAGCGAGATGGTCAAAAAAATCTTATTCATAAGATTTTGAATTTTCACTTGTAATTAATCAATTAGAATATTCATATGCGTTTAAACATTATTTTTAGTTACATTTTCATTTAAATTTTTATAACTATGATAGAAAATTATTATTTGTAACAAGAAAATGATTTAATAGTAGCAAATAATAATTTATACAAAATTAGTTCATTATTTTTGAACAAGTTAATATTACCTTATTAGTATTACTTACTATATATACTTTCTCATTATTGTTTTATAAAATACAAATTAGATTATTATAAATATACAATATATAAAAATAGAGAGTTATTATAATAACTAAGATCATTCAGTCCTTTAAAATAGATTTAACATTTTATTTTTTATTAAAAACATTGGAAATATATTGAAACAAACTTTTGAAAACGAGAAATCAGAGATTTCTCGAGATTTCTCTAAATTTCTGTCACAAAATAAAAGTTTAAGAAAATCAAAGATTTTCTAACTTAATAAATTAAGTTTGATCAAAAGCTATTCCAAAACTCAAGCATCTAAACATACTGAACACTTCTATTAATTCAAAACAAACTTTTGAAAAAAGTTTGAACAAAAACTATTCCAAAACTCAAGCATCTAAACATACTGAACACTTCTATTAATTCAAAATTTAGTGAAAAATAAAAATTCTTTATTTAGATAAATACATGATAAAATAATTAATAAGAGATTAGAAAGAAATATTAATAGAAATTAATAGAAAATAGCTATTAAAAATCTTTAATTTAATAAAAATAAATGAATCCATGATTTAAAAAATACCATTAGTTCATATACTAACAAAGCTTTGTAAATTAATAGTTTGATATATATCAAATAACTTAAACTCATTCAAAAAATCAATTATTCTTTAAAAAACTTATAACAAACTAAACTAACTTATATTCATTTAAATATTCATTAAAATTACTATTAAAATTATTTACAAATATAATATTGAAATTAAGATAAAATTAGATTAAATAATGATTATTTACTAATAATATCAATTTTTAAATAATTAATTAGCAAATAAGTTGATTTAAGAGGATTTTGATGAAAAATTATCAAATATATAATTATATTGATTTTTTGATTTAAAATACATCCTTTAATTTTTCTTTTTAAAAAATAGCTATAAAAACATTCTTATTTCAATATTATTAACTTAAAAAATATTTTTATTCCATATAATAAATATTATCATGATTAATTAAGTATACATTAATAATTTACTAGGATCTATTTAAATAAAGATTAAATTTTAAAAAACATCATTAAAGAATCTCTTAAATAATAGATAAATTTGTCAAGTAGAAAAAATTTTTGTCAAATAACATGATATTTATATTCATATTACAATTAAGATAATTATATTAAATATTAATTTAATAGCTATTATAAAATTCGTTTTGTATAAAACAAAATATATAATAATAAATCCTAGAGATTATGCATATGCACATATAGACATATATAAGCATATACATGTATGTATGAGCATTATTATTCCTTCAGATGTTACAGTAACATTGATTGTTAATGTCAGATTTGCTCCAGCTTCAAGATTTCCTATTGTCCATCCAAACTTGTGCCAACATCATAAGTACATTGGTTGCACTATAATTTATAAATTACACTTTACTGTGATCTAGGATTATCATAATATATCCATCAGTTACTAACAAATCTGTGTAAATTTCATTGATAAAATTAGTTGAGCCCCATTAGTAATTACTAGGTAAATATTAGATCATGGATACAAAATTAGCTATTTTAACAATTAACAGTTTATTTATTAATGATTTGATTCTAAGTATAAGATCTTCACCATCTGATATTAATGCCCCTATTGAGTAAATTTATGATTCTTATACTCCCTTGTACCATTAAATGAGATTGTTTTATTTAAAACATTAATATCTCTAGCAATAGGGTAAATTTTTTGATTTAGAGCAAAAACACCTGTAAAACAAAAAATCATTATTTATGAAAATAAGAAATAATACTCCATATTTCAAGAAAATGAGAAATTTAAGACATCAGTTAAATTATGGAACATCCCATATTACATAAAATTAACTCATTCTTTTCTTTTAAAGGAAATTAATCCAAATAAGCTTAAAATAATTATAATAGCTATTAATGGAATACCTGTTGTTTTCATACCTGCATTTGTAGTTGAATTTTTAGCATTCAGATTATTTGGAACATCTGTGTTTTTATTATTGTTATTAAAATTAACAAAATTATTACCTTCTAGGTCAGTATTGTAATCAGTATTATTGTTTGTATCCCCATCATCAAAATTATTATCATAATCACTAATATCATTATTCCTTACATTATCATCAGTCAAATTAAGAACAATATCAATAGTATCACCAACACCACCCTTAGTGAAACTCACATCAAAAATACTCTCATTACCATTATACTCATTATTACCCACAAATCCAACAGTAATATTGTCTTTAACTTCAGTAATATTATAATGAATAGTAGCTATTCCATCGATAAACTCAATATCAACATAATTAACACCATCCAAAGTCACATTAGATACCGTATTAACAGGATTACCGTCACCATCAGTCAAATTAAGAACAATATCAATAGTATCACCAACACTACCACCAGGAACAACAACATCAAAATCAACATTATCTTTAGTGAAATTCACATCAAAAGTACTATTATCAGTTCCATTATCATTATTAGTGTTATTCTGATCCACAGTCACACTCGCAGTATTAATAACTGTACCATTACCAATAATAACAACAGTAATACTCAAAGCAACACTCTCACCAGCACCAAGAGACCCAATAGACCAAACACCAGTATCAT
>NZ_LWMT01000068.1 GCF_001639265.1 Methanobrevibacter filiformis | reverse complement strand
ACATGTAAAGAGAAGAATGCACATTATGGAAGGATCAGAAAAAAGAATATATCTTAAATATGAATATAGAAAGAAAAAATCAGATGAAAAATTTGAAGAATCAATGAATAAATGGATTAATGAACTACTAACAAATAATTATCACATATGAATCGTGTTCAGCCTAAAACAAGCCCACAGAAAATAAATACCAAAATCAGTAACCTACTTGACTATGCCGATAAATTATAAATAATTTGTGCTAATATGTTTTTACAAATATTAATTATTTAATTGGAATTTTCTTTCTGTTTTCAAGGGTGTTGTATTTCCTCCTATCTCTAAACATATAATATAATCCGTGATTATATATTATAGAATAAGGAACCCTAGCTATTATTATAATCCACTCCAGCATATGTTCCAACTCTAAAGTAATACTATTATTAACATCAGTACTATTAACAGTAATCATGTCATGTTAATTGAGCCAGGAGGAATTAATGTAATATTAGCACTACTATTCCTAAAATATTAACAATATCACTGTTATTGTATAAAATTAACTTATTCTTTTCTTTTAAATGAAATTAAATCAAATAAACTTAAAATGAGTATAATAGATATTAGTGGAATACCTGTTGTTTTCACCTACACTTGTAGTTGAATTTTTAGGATTCACATGATTTGAAACATCTGTGTTTTTATTAGTGTTATTTAAAAATTAACAAAATTTACCTACATTAATAGTTTTAACAATTATATATTCAAATAAAGGTTAATTTTAATTAATATCCTTAAATAATCACTTAAAAGATAGATAATATTATCAAATAGAAAAAATTTTGTCAAATATTAAAATATTCATTGGCAAATTAATAATAAAAATAGTTATATTAAGAGTATTATTTTAATAAATAGCATAAAATTCGTTTTATATAAAATAAAAATATATAATATATTACCCTTCCATTACAATTCTTTTGTACATTATACAATATTTCGACAAATTATACATCTGATGCACTGACAACTGTAATGTATATGGATAATACAAATAAGATTAATATAATAATCTTGTTATTTTTATTAAATCATTTCCTTATTTGTTAAGTGTTTTTTTGTTAAATGTATTCCTAATTACAATGGCTAAAATGATAATAGATATTATAATTATTACTAATGTTAAGGGAACACCTGTTTTTTTCATAGCTGCCTTAGCTTTCGAAATATTTTCAGTGGGTTCTTTAACTTCAGAATTATTTTTTTGATCATCAGATCCTTCAGGAATAGTTATTTCTTGAGCAGCAACTATTTTAGGATTAGATTTAGGTGTATCGTTAACTGTAACATTAGTAGTAACATTCTCTTTTTCAGTATTATGGTTAGGTGTACTATTAACACTATTAATTGTAACAATATCATTAGGATTACCAACATTATTTTCATTAGTAGTTACATTCGCAACATTCACAATACTCCCAGCACCAGTAACAAGAACAGTAATATTCAAACTCAAAGAATTACCAGCAGCCAAACTACCAACATTCCACCTACCAGTAACAGAATCATAAGAAGCATTACTAGCACTAACAAACTGCAATTTACCATAATCCAAACCATCAGTCACAACCACACCAGTAGCACCAATCGAACCAACATTAGACACAACAATAGTATAAACAACAGCATCACCAACATTCGCAACACTTGCATTTGCTACCTTAACAATATTAACATTAACAGACCCATTTGACGTGAAAGTCACATTATCTCTAGGATTACCAGCATTATTTTCATTAGTAGTTACATTCGCAACATTCACAATACTCCCAGTACCAATAACAAGAACAGTAATATTCAAACTCAAAGACTTACCAGCAGCCAAACTACCAACATTCCACCTACCAGTAACAGAATCATAAGAAGCATTACTAGCACTAACAAACTGCAACTTACTATAATCCAAACCATCAGTCACAACCACACCAGTAGCACCATTCAAACCATTATTAGACACAACAATAGTATAAACAACAGTATCACCAACATTCGCAACACTTGCATTTGCTACCTTAACAATATTAACATTAACAGACCCATTTGACGTGAAAGTCACATTATCTCTAGGATTACCAACATTATTTTCATTAGTAGTTACATTCGCAACATTCACAATACTCCCAGTACCAATAACAAGAACAGTAATATTTAAACTCAAAGACTTACCAGCAGCCAAATTACCAACATTCCACTTACCAGTAACAGAATCATAAGAAGCATTACTAGCACTAACAAACTGCAACTTACTATAATCCAAACCATCAGTCACAACCACACCAGTAGCACCATTCAAACCATTATTAGACACAACAATAGTATAAACAACAGTATCACCAACATTCGCAACACTTGCATTTGCTACCTTAACAATATTAACATTAACTGATTTATTAGCATCTGTTACATTGAGGGTTACTGAATCACCAGTTTTATTATTTGCATTGTTTTGATCTGTGGTTAGATTTACACTATTGGTTACAGTCCCTTTTGCAATAAATGTAGCATTTATTGATAATATTGCAGTTTCACCAGCTCTTAAATTACCTACATACCATATTCCTGTCTTATTATCATAGGTTCCTTTAGTTGTATTGAAATTATTTAATTTTAGTTTGTTATAATCAATGTTTTCTGTGACAATAACACCGCTAGCATCATTTGCCCCGTTATTAGTCACAGTTATTTTATAGGATACATTATCTCCTACATGAGGATTAAGTGTTGTATTAGCTACTTTTACAATCCCCACATTAACAGTATGATTTCCTACTTTACCGTTAATAGACAATATAACATCTTCACCATCAGATAAAGCATTAATTGAATATAAATTGTTTAAACTACTAATAGCAACTTCATAGCTTAAATTAGTTGTTCTAACGTCCTTAGTTACATTATTAACAACACCAGTTTTGTTTTTAAGCAAAACAGTCACTTTAAAGTAAGGCAATAAGGTTGCATTATTAGGTGTTGGAGTATTTAATGCTAAAGAATAAGTTAAATTAGCATATTGACTAAAATTATAATCTTTTGTTGCATTTACATGTGTTTTAAATGTGTTATTCAAAGATAATTCTAATACATACCAATAAGTTAGATTAAGTTTGCCTCCTTCATTGTAAACAGAGGTATTAATTGGATTGGAATTTTCACCCCACCAATTAAAATTAGCATCAACATTTCCCCCAGCCTTCAAAGAATAATCACCGTTTGAATAGAAACGATTATAATTCAGAACTGTATTGCCTCTACCTCTACTGTATATCCCACCTTCGTTATCTAGAAAATTAGAATACTTTACAATGAGACTAGGACCATCATGAGAAATAGTACTATCAGCAATACCATTTTTGTTACCATTGCTAATGAAATTAGAAGACTCCACATTAAGAATACCTCCATTAGAAATAGCACCACCAATAGTAGCATTATTATCTGTGAAATTAGAGTTAATCACACTAAGCCTACCATCACTAAGAATAGCACCACCATAACGATTAGTATTATAAACCCAATTACCTGTGAAAATAGAGTTAATCACAGTGAAATTATTAGTACTAGGATAAAAATTATCATAATTATTAATAGCACCAGCCTGAGAATTAGCAGCATTATTTGTAAAATTAGAATTAATTACAGTGAAAGTAGTACCATCATGAGCAATAGCACCACCATAACCACCATTACTACTAGTATTATGAATAATGTCAGTAGCAATATTACCTATGAAATTAGAATTACTCACATTAAAACTACCACGACTATAAATAGCACCACCACAAATAGCACTATTATTTGTGAAATTAGAGTCAGTCACATTAAACTTACCAAAATTATAAATAGCACCACCATAATTATTAAAACCTGAACTAACATTAATTGCATTATTGTTTATAAAATTAGAGTTGGTTACACTAAAACTGCCATGGTTAGAAATAGCTCCACCATCAACAGCAGTGTTGTTAATAAAATTACAATTTGTTACATTTACTGTTCCATAATTGTAAATAGCAGCACCAATGCCTCCAGGACCACTATGATGTTGTGAAGCAATAGCATTTTTAAAAGTTATATTTATGAAAGTTACTTTATATCCAGACTTTACATCGAAGATGTAACCTGCTTTATTTGCATCTATTATAACTCCATCTCTAGATTCCCCAATATAATTTAAATTTTTAGATATTCCTATATTTATATTACCTGTTCCTGTGTATGTTCCATTTTTAAGATATACATTACCACCATTATTTACTGTAGAGGTAGCATTTTTTAATGTTGCTTTAGGTGTACTTATATCTCCTGAAGCTGAATCTGATCCAGAAGTGGATACATATACATCTGCTGCAGCACTGACACTTGTAATAGATATGGATAATACAAACAATATTAATATTGATATAATAATCTTATTAATCTTATTTTTATTATTCATGATCTTTTTATTATTCGTAGTCTTTTTTCTTTTATGAAGCATACTAAACTTATTATTCTTCATCCTCATAGCCCCTTTTTAAAACTATTTAAAAATTTATTTTAAAACTATTTTAAAACTATTTTAAAACTATTTTAAAACTATTTTAAAACTATTTTTTTATTATTTGATTGGCTGTGCAATAATTATTTTTTGATTCTTTTTAGTTATGCTTAGTTTTAAATATTATGGGGTGTAATATAGTATTAATGTTTTTTAGTTTTTGTTGAGTTGGTGTTTATGGTTTTGCATGAAGATAGTATTGGTCAGGTGTTTTTACTTCCTTTAAATTTGAGGGACTTTATTCCAGATAATCATATTTGTTTTTTTATTGAGGAATTGGTTAGTCGGTATGATTTTGGTGATTTGCATTCTAAATATGCTGATACTCCAGGTAAGAAAGCTTATTCTAGGAGAATGCTTGCTAGAAATATTCTTATGGGTCAGATTGATGGTATAAGGTCTGGTCGTAAACTTGAAAAGGC
>NZ_LWMT01000067.1 GCF_001639265.1 Methanobrevibacter filiformis | reverse complement strand
CATGAAAACATATTATATTTAAAAATGATTAAAATAACTTTGTTTTACTATATATTTAGTTAAAACGCTTAAAAATTAATTAAATAGATTTTCAACGACTTATAGAATTATGGGACATCCCCTTTATTCTATTGATTTTTTTTAAATTCATTAAATTCATGGTAAAAAATATATAATATTAAAATCATAATTAAAAGTACACTAAATTTTATATTATTGAATGTTGCTTATAAACTATTAATAAATAATTATTGATTATAAATATATTATAACTAATATTAGTGATTGTAACTAACTGTAATTAATTTTATTAATTTTATTTGTTACATTATTTGTTTATAGTTAATGATTGGTGTAATTATGAGTCAAAAAATGAAATGTAAAGTCTGTGGATATGTTTATGATCCTGAAAAAGGAGAATCTCGTAGAAATGTTGAACCTGGTACTGAATGGGAAGATGTTCCAAATAGATTTACTTGTCCATCATGTGGTGCTCCTAAAAAATCATTTATTTCAATAGACTGATTTTTCGATTTTTATAACAATGGTGATACAATGACTAAATATATTTGTGAAATGTGTGGATATGTATTTGATACTGAAGTTGGAGATCCAGATAATGGAGTAGCTCCAGGAACTCCATGGGAAGACATTCCAAATGATTGGGTATGTCCTATGTGTGGAGTAGGCAAAGATCAATTTGCTGAAGAATAATTAAATTTAATATTGTTTATTATTTTTTTTAATTAATTTTAACTAATCTATTTAATTTCATTTAATTTCTCTATTTTAATTGAATTTATAAGTTGTAAACTTCTTTTGAAGGTACGATGATTATATTATTTTCTTTTAATGTTTTTATAAGTAAATCTAAGTTGTCTACTTGTAAAAGAAGAATTGCTTTTTCACTTTTTTCATGAGTAAATGCATAAATATATTCTAAATTAATATCATTATCATTTAGAATTTTTAAAACACTGGAAAGTCCTCCAGGAGTGTCGTCTAATTCTATACCTATGATCTTTTTAGTTTTAACAATAAAATTATTTTTTTCAAGTAATTCAATTGCTTTATCTGGAGACTGAACTATAATTCTGAGTATTCCAAAATCTGATGTATCAGCTATTGATAGGGCTCGTATGTTAATTTTACCTTTAGCTAAGGTGTCTAAGGCTTTCCATAATCTTCCTTTTTTGTTTTCTAAAAATATTGATATCTGTTTGATTTTCATTTTAATCATTCCTATATTTCTTATTATTTTTTCTATTCTCTTTATTAATTATATTTACATGTTAGTAAGAGTATTTCTTAATTTGAATTGCTTATTTTTGGAAATAGTATATGGCAAAACTTTTATTTTCGAAAGAAATTTAGAGAAATCTCTGATTTCTCGTTTTCAAAAGTTTGAAATGTTTGTTTAATGTATATCGCGAGTATCAATGACTCTTACTGCTTTTCCTTTGCTTCTTGGAATACTTTTTGGTTCTACTAATGTTACTTTGACTCTTAATCCTATTTCACTTTCTATGTATTCTTCAATTTTCTTTTTAACATTCATCATTTCTTTAATTTCATCAAAAAATAATTCTTTTGATGCTTCTACTTTAACTTCGATTTCATCCATTAGATGAGGTCTTGTTACTATTATTTGATAGTGAGGTTCAATATTATTAACTTTAAGGAGTGCTTTTTCTATTTGGGATGGGAAAATAGCTACTCCTTTAACTTTAAGCATGTCATCGGATCTTCCAGTTATTCTTGTCATTCTGGAAGTTGTTCTTCCACATTGGCAAGTTTCTTTTGTTATTGAGCTTATATCTTTAGTTCTAAATCTTATAATTGGCATTCCTTCTCTTTCAAGGTTAGTTAAGACTAATTCTCCTTTTGTATTTTCTCCTTGTGTTTTCAATGTTTCAGGATCAATGATTTCGGGGTAGAAATAATCTTCAGATATATGTAATCCTTCTTGCGTGGAACATTCTATTCCTACTCCTGGTCCCATAAGCTCTGTTAATCCATAAATGTTGTATGCTGGAGCATTAAAACGTTTTTCTATTTCTTTTCTCATTTCATTGGTCCACATTTCAGCTCCAAAACCAATAGATTTAATACTACTATTTTTAAAATCAAATCCTTCTTCAATAGCTAATTCTGCAAGATATAATCCATAAGATGGAGTAAATATCATAACAGTTGTTCCGAAATCTTCCATTATTTCAATTTGTCTCCTACTTTGTCCTGTGGATATTGGAATAACTGTGGCTCCGACTTTATGAGCTCCGTAATGGATTCCAAATCCTCCTGTAAATAGTCCATATCCATGTGTGTTTTGAATTATATCTTCATCAGTGACTCCCATCATAGAAAGTCCTCTAGCTATTATTTCACTCCATGACTCAATATCTTTTTGAGTGTATCCTGAAACAACAGGTTTTCCAGTAGTTCCTGATGATGAATGAACTTCAATTATTTTTTTTGGATCAACTGCAAACATGCCAAAGGGATAATATTCTCTTAATTCATCTTTTGTTGTAAAAGGTAGTTTTTCTATATCTTTAAGAGTTTGAATATCTTCAGGATAAATATTCATAGAATCATACTTGTTATGGTAATAATCTACATTATCATAAGCATATTTTAGGATATTTTGTAATTTTTTAAGCTGTAATTCTTCAATATCTTCTCTTGACATACATTCGATTTCTTCATTCCATATCATGTTTTCACTCCTTATTGTTTTTCAATAAATCATTGATTCAGAACTTATTTAAGTAATCTAAGCTTTGGATGATTGATTCTTTGTCATTTACTTCAATTACATACACACCATGATAATCATGTTCTTCATATTTTCCGATTATTTCTTTAAAGTTAATTGAACCTTCTCCTAATGGATAATGATGGTCAAAATCACTATTATTGTCTGATAAGTGTATATGTTTCACTGTTTCAAAATAGCTATTTAATTTAGGATCATAGGTGTTCATATGTCCAATATCTAATGTCATTGCCATGTTATTATCTTTTAAAAAACTATTTAACTTAACAGGATCTTGATAAATGAACCCTTCCATATTAGGCATATTCTCTACTGCCACTGCCACTCCCTTTTCTTTTCCATATTCATAGCATCTTTTCATGGATTCTTCAGCTAAATTTATTATTTCACTTTTAAAGAATCGATTTGTAAATGCTATTCTTCCAGGATGTACTACAACAATATTACTTTTTAATTCTTTTGCTAAATCAATAGATTTTTTAATTTCATTTATTGTTGCTTCTTTTATTGATTTATTCATGGTTGATATGTTTAAATCAGCAATTGGTGAGTGAATGGTATATTTTATTGAATATGATTTTAATAGATCTTTATCTATTTTATCGTTAGGATATTCGTTTAATATTTCTACATATTTTATATTTAATTTTTCAGCAAAATCTAAAAAATTTATGAGGTTTTTTCCATTTGATGCTAATGTTGAGACTCCAATTTTCATTTAATACTTCCTTGTTTATAGTTTAAAGTAAATGTGGTAATTATGAAATGTAAGTGAGTTAATATTATAATTTATATAATTATTATGATTTCATTATTAATTAATATTTAATAAGTACTTGGATTATCATGAAATAAATTTTATATTATTAATTAAATTATATGTATTCGGGTTATATTATATTAACACATTGTTGAACTACACTGACTTATTAGAAGTCAGAGATTCGCAGGCAAAAAATCCTATTTGACTTCAGCAACTGTGTTATCTCCGTTGCACAAATGGTTTGAAATATTAATATTGTTATTTAAGAGTATACAGCTAATATATAGGTAACCATTTGCGAATATTATATTTTAGAATGTGATATATTATTAACGTTCAGAAAAAATGAAATATTTGCATGTGAAATCTATTGTTGATCATTTCCTTGAAATGTCTGAAGGACTTAATTCTGATGTATAACTTATATTTTCAGAAAAAGAAGAATGAACTCAACTTTTAAAAAGTATTTGGTGGTATTGTAGCTATATTCAGGTATGGACTCAATCAATTCATCTTAATTTTTTTAATAGCTATTATTTAATACTCATTACTAAATAATTATTAGTTAATAGCTATTATATTTACAATCAATAATAAAAAATAAACAAAATTCAATAATAACAAGGTTTAATAAGAATTATATGGAATTAGTTGATTATAGGAAAGTATATTAGTTCCAATAAATGTCTTTGATACTATTAATTTTTTTAGAAATTTTCATTGATATCTTATATGTTCGGTATAATAATAACATTTATATATTAATTGAACTAAATATATAATTATGAAATATAATATTTAATTTATCATTAATATTATTTTATAGAAACAAATACTAAAATTATGTCAATGTTGTCTTATAGTCGGACATAATTTACTGTGCTTATTAAATTAATCTTATTTTACAATTTAAAATAGATAAATCATTTATATGTTGATTATAGGGGGAGTGGATAGTATGGAATTAGAAAAAGGGAAAAATAATGCTATAAAAATAGATAATCATTTTGTAGAGAAATACATTGATATAACTAAAATAGTTATTATATTATCGCTAATAGCTATTTTATTTGTTAGTGTTTCATCTGTTAGTGCTGTAGATGTTACAATTAGTACTACTAATGCTACTGGTATTAATGGAGCTATAAATACTGTTTCAAGTGGAGGAACTGTTAATAATTCCATTACACTAAATGCAGGAGTATATAATAAAACAACTGATCTTAGCAATGACATTATGTTTTCAGGTAAAAATTTATCAGTTCGAGGTAATGGTGCACCAAGTGCAGTTATTATTGATGGAAATAATGCAAAATACTTATTTTTTATTGTTTATTTGGCTGTGCAATAATTAATTTTTCAGTTGATGGATGACAGTGAATTTTCTTAGTTGTGGTTAGATTGTAAATTATTTTTTGTAGTTTTTTTTATTTGTTGTCTATGTTTTTCATTGAATATCTATT
>NZ_LWMT01000066.1 GCF_001639265.1 Methanobrevibacter filiformis | reverse complement strand
TTATACCATCAATCTGACCCATAAGAATATTTCTAGCAAGCATTCTCCTAGAATAAGCTTTCTTACCTGGAGTATCAGCATATTTAGAATGCAAATCACCAAAATCATACCGACTAACCAATTCCTCAATAAAAAAACAAATATGATTATCTGGAATAAAGTCCCTCAAATTCAAAGGAAGTAAAAACACCTGACCAATACTATCTTCATGCAAAACCATAAACACCAACTCAACAAAAACTAAAAAACACTAATAATATATTACACCCCATAATATTTAAAACTAAGCATAACTAAAAAGAATCAAAAAATAATTATTGCACAGCCAATTTAAACACTAATTTCTTTTTTTATCTCTTTATCTCTTTTTTTGTATGTTTCATTAATTTTCATTCATCATATCAATATATCGAAATATTTAAATATATCAATATATTAATTAATTAACATGAGTTCATTAGAATTTAATAATAATAATAATAATAATTATACTGATTGTGATAGAAATAAAATAAAAGAAGTAAGAGATGAAATCCCTTCTTTTGAAGAACTTTATAATATCTCTGAAATTTTAAAAGCTATTTCAGATCCTTTAAGATTAAAAATACTATATTTACTTAAAAAAGAAGAATTATGTGCTTGTTATATAACTTCTACATTGGACAAACCACAATCAACAGTTTCTCATCATCTTTCAATATTAAAGAAGTCTCAAATTGTTAAATGGAGGAAAATGGGAAAATGGACATATTTTTCATTATCTAATCCAAGAATCATTGAACATATAGAAAATATTATTAAAATTGATTCTGATAATTGTTTTAATAATAATATTAATTCTAGTAATATTAATAATGCAAAAGTTTGTTGTGGAAGTAGTGAACCAACTGACGAGTCAAAAGTTGAAAATCCTAAAGTCCCAAGTAAAGAAATAGCTATTAAAGATTTAAAACATTTTGAAAGAATAGCTAAAGATTTAGGAATTGTAGATGTTGGATATACTAAAATACCTAAAAAAATATTTAGTAATAATAATGATTTAGATTATAGTAATGCGATTGTTATAACAAAAGAAATTCCAGATGAAATTATTCAAGAACCAATAGGAGCAAATGGTTATGATCTTAATCAAGCTTTTTATAAATTATTTGGAAACTTAACCTATAAATTATCAGATTTTTTAAGAAAAAAAGGTATTCAAACTCAAGTAGCACATCCTAAAGGCAATTTAATTGACTTATCAAAATTAGCACAAGATGCATGTATTGGTTGTATTGGTAAAAGTAATTTGCTAATTACTCCTAAACTTGGACCAAATTTAAAAATTGGAGCTATTTTCACATCAGCTGAAAACTTACCATTTAGTAAAGAAAATAATCATAATTGGATTAAGAATTACTGTAAAAAATGTAATAATTGTATTAAACATTGTAGAATGGATTCTTTAATTGAAAAAGAAAATGAGGGTATTGTTGAAATTAAAGATAATTGTATTGGTTGCACAGAAGCTTGTACATTATGTATAGAAGTATGTCCATTTTATAAAAAAGGTTACAAAAAGATAAAAGAAAAGCAAAATAAATTAGTTAAAATGTTATAACATTAACTTAATGAAAATAATTGTTCCACACTCAATTAATATTATTATCTATTATTCATTATTATATTCATTAATTAAAAACTAGGTGATGTCATGAAAGTTACAGGTATAGTGGGAAGTCCACGTAAAGATGGAAGTACAAGTGAATTAGTTAGTGCAGTATTAGCTGGAGCAGAGTCAAATGGAGCTGAAACTCAAACTTTCAATCTTAATGAATTAGATATTACTCCATGTCAATCTTGTTATTATTGCAAAGAAAATGGTAAATGTAAATATGAGGATGACTATGTAGAGATAGTTAAAGCATTAGATGAAAGTGATGTTTTTGTTATAGGTTCACCAGTCTATTTTGGTGAAGTTACAGCTCAATTAAAACATTTCATTGATAGGCTTTATTCTGTTGTTAACAATCAAGGAATTAACAATACAAAACTTGTTTTAGTTCATGTTCAAGCTAATCCTGATGCTTCTTTATACGAAGGATACATTGAACATCAAAAAAACATGTTATATGGATATTGTGGGTTCGATATAGTCGATTCAATCCAAGCATATGGTATTCCTGAAAAAGAAGATTTAAGTACAAATAAAACTTTCTTAGAAAAAGCTAAAGAAATAGGATCTAATTTATAATTAATTTAATACTAATTCATTATTAATTTAATATTATTTTTTAATATATGTTCTAATGGTTTAATTTTGTTTTTTTTATTATTTTAATTGGGTGTGGACCAATTATTTCACTAAATTCATTAAAACATTTGTTTTACTATTTTTATTTTTTTATTATTTTTTATTACTATTTTTTAAGTAGGTATTTAATTTAATTAAATGTCTATTATTAAGTATCTATTTGTGAAACCTATTTCACCAAAACAACCCTACTTATTTCTGATTCATTCACAATCTCTCGTCCTGTTAAATTAGCTATTTTCTCTGCAAAGTCTCGCACTTCAGTGTGTTCTGGCATGTTATCTAATGTTAACCTTTTTCTTGAGTATCCAACACACATATAAGCTTTTATTTCTATATAATCTGGATTTGCTTTGTTAATAAGTTCACTATATTCTTCTGGATTTTTCATGTTTTCTCCCTTAACACAAGTGGTTCGTATACATGTACGAGAATCAAAACTACTTAAAAGTTCAAGTGACCTATTTAACTTGGTCCATCCATCATTTATTTGAGGGTTACAAATGGAATTATATGTTTTCTTGTTAGGCGCATCTAAGGAAAGGTATAGTTGTGTAGGTTCATTTTCAAGAGCTCTTAGTTTTTCATATAGTAATCCATTACTTACAAGAAATGTTGTGAATTTTCTTTTTTCAAATTCATTTATTAAATCATCAATTTCAGGGTATAATGTTGGTTCTCCTGCAAGAGAAATAGCTGCATTAGTTGGATCTTTTGATTCTTCTAATTTTTTTTTGTCTGCTTTTTCATTTCCAAAAAATCCACATAGTAAATTTCTTTGAGCTTTTACACAATCATCTATAATTGTTTTAGGGTCATCATAATCTCCTTTCCATTCTGTTTTAGTGAGTGATAAATCTCTCCAACAAAATGAACATTTTTGATGGCAAAAAGGAATAGCTGGTGACATTTGAAGACATCTATGACTTTCGATTCCATAAAACTTTTGTTTGTAGCATTCTCCTTCATTTAGTATACTTTTTTTAGTCCAATGACATATTTTAGCACCTGCATGGCTGTGTTGTCCTGCAAATCGGTAGCCACTATATTCTAACTTTTCTTGCTCTTCTTTTGTAAGTACCATAGCTATCCCTATTTATTCTTTAGTTTTCCTATTTTTTGTTTATTATTTTTATTAATAGCTATTTCTATTATTAATAGCTATTTCTACTTTAAATTTATTATATTTTACTAATTTATTTATTACTTAACTATAATCTTAATTTCATTTCATAATAATTTTTTCATCAGTACTATTAAAAATATTATATAAATTTAATGTATATTTTTTATATTTATTAATATTTTTTTTACATTTTTTAAATAGCTTTATTTTTAATTTAAATAATTATTATTTTAAATTATAATTATTTAAACAATTTAAATTAGTTTTAGATTTTTTTGAGGATATTTTCAAAAGTGCAACATATAACTTTTTGTTTATATTGTCTTTTTTACTGTTATATGTTTTTATTTATCTTTTTTACTCATTTATTACTTAATTCAAATTTTATTCTTTTTTTTATTTATTATATCTTCTTTTAATAGTTATTTTGGACTATTTAAACAATATTTTACTTTTCACCATTATTCTCTTTTTCATTCCATTATATTCTCTCTTTAATTTAGCTATTTTTAATAATTTCCCTATTACTTTTGTTATTATTCTTTTAAAGACTATTTAGACCTTTTATTTTTAATTTTTAATAGCTATTTTTTAAGAAACCCAATGAAAAATAATTTTTTAATCTCATGTTTTTTAAGAGTTTTTTTAACAAGTGGAAATCAGTTTATTTCTATAAATCAATAATTTAAACCATTATTTTTTTTAATTTGAATATCTTTAGGCAGTTTTCAATGAATTTTTCTTACTCTGCCTTATTATTTAAATTCTATCTGTATTTATGCTTTATTTACCTTAATTAGATTAATTAAATGATTTCAATTTTAATTTAAGTAGATTTAAATTACTCCATAATTAATTCTTTTATATAGTAAATAAGGATTTTAAGGTGTTTTTTCAAGATTTTTATCAAAAGCTTTATATAGGATGTTAGGATATAATGTAAATTGAAATATGACTTTAGTCACATAACTTAGATACATGTTTACAAAATTATTTACAAAGCTATATTTTTGTTAAATATTTAGTAGTATTGTCTAAACAAAATACAGGAAATTAAAGGAATTTTTGTAAATTAGAAGTAAAAATTTGAATTAGCTTAAAAAATTTGAATTAGCTATATTATTCTTATATTCAAATTATATTAATTATATTTAAATTAATATTACTTTACATCAAATTATATAACTTTTCAAATTAATTATATAACTTTTTAATTCAATTCTTTTATTTATATGTATTTTAGTTTATTCCATACTGTTTAGTTATTAACATAAATTTGTTTCATAAATCTTTAGTTTTGTATTAATTTTTGTGTCGGGTTAGTGGCATGGAGGCGGTATAATTAATAGACATTCGAGATATGTACTTTTAACTGCAGCTTTTCTGATTACTGCAGTTATTTGTACTTTTCCCATTTATGGGATATATAATAATTCTGAAGGAACATCTTTAGATATAAATAATGATGTTAATGGTTTTGTTAAGTATGATAATTATGTAAAAGTTGGAGCAGCTAAAGCTAAATTACCAACTACATCTAAAAACAGTAAGACTAGTGCGAAATCTGATACTTCTAATAACAAGAATGTTAATCAAATTACTAATAAAGCAGCTAAAAATAATATAAAAACAATACCTAAACTAAAAGCAACACCTAAACCAACACCTAAATTAACCAATGCTGAAACTAAAAATATTAAAGAATGGAATAAACTAACTAAGAAATATCCTAAATTAAAAAAGCTTAATAATATTTCTGGTAGTGAGGGATTGACTAAATTACAAAATTATATGAATGGTAACTTAAACCATAGATCTGGAGGATCAACATCTTTTAATGGTGTTCAAAAATCTGGTTATGGTGATTGTTGGGGTTTAGCTCAATGGGCTGCAACAGTTTTAAGATATAATAATTATGAAACTAGAATTGTTCAAGGACCAAATTCTTACTCTTCAAACCACAGATGGGTTCAAGTAAAAGTCAATAATAATTGGAGAAATTTTGAATCCTCACTTGTTACTAAAAGATATGGTAGTAAACCATATAATAGAGTATGTGCATCTAAGAGAAGTGTTGTAGTATCTTATAATTAAAAACAACGTACTAATTCATATATGCTCTATATTTTAAGGTTCAATGAGTTTTTCATTGAATACTTTTATTATTTTTAATATTAATTTTTAATATTAATTTTTCATATTTAAGGCTCATTGAGTTTTTTTTAAATTAATTTTTCATATTTTAAGCTCATTGAGGCTCATTGAGTTTTTTTTAAATCATTTATTATTTTTTAATATTTTTATTACATTTCATTGCTCTTTACAGACTTCTTAATATTTATTATGTTTTTACATTATTGTTTTCATGTTTTTCATGCCTATTTTTTAACTTTGAATTAATTTATAGTTACACTATTAATTTAATTATATTAATTTAATTAATTTAATTATTTAATAAACAACAACTTTTTAATAATATAAAATAAATAGTAATATATAATTATTTCACATAATTTATTAACAAACTATTGGAATTTAAATGGTTATAGTTTAAATTATATAGTTAGTAATTTATTATATAATTATTAATTTATAGAATGGTTACAAATGATAAACGAGGATTTAAATGTCATTAATCAAAGAACCTATTGTTATACTCAATTTTAAGACTTATTTAGAATCAACTGGATTAAATGCACTAAATTTAGCTAAATCTTTAGAATCAGTTGCTGATGAAAGTGGAATAACTTTTGTAGCAGCTGTTCAAGATGCAGATATTTACAGAATAAATGAAGAAACGAATATTCCTATTTTTGCTCAAAATATAGATCCTATATCTCCTGGAGGGCATACTGGAAGTAGTTTACTCGAATGTTTAAAAGAATCAGGAGCTAATGGAACATTAATAAACCATTCTGAAAAAAGAATGGAATTAGCAGATATTGGTGAGGTTGTTGATAAAACGAAAGATAATGGCTTGTTTTCTGTAGTCTGTACTAATAATGTAGAGACTAGTGTGGCTGCAGCTACTTTAAATCCTAATTTTGTGGCTGTTGAACCTCCAGAATTAATAGGTTCTGGAATATCAGTTTCACAGGCTGAACCAGAAGTAGTTGAAGGTACAGTGTCTAGAGTTAAAGAAATAAACAAAGATGTTAAAGTTTTATGTGGCGCAGGAATTTCAACAGGAGATGATGTGGCTGCAGCATTAGATTTAGGTGCAGAAGGTGTTCTTTTAGCATCAGGTATTATTTTAGCTGAAAATCCTAAAGATGCACTTTTAGATTTAGTTAGTAAAATTTAATAAGTTAGTAAGATTCAATAATTTAGTGATATTTAATAGCTATTAATCTTCAAATGACTTGGGCTACATTAGGGTATGAGAATATTATGGGATGAAATGATGCCAATAGATTTTAAAACAATTGATGATTTTGATGTTAAAGATAAAACAGTTTTACTTAGAGTAGATATTAATTCTCCAGTAGATCCTAATTCTGGAATTATTTTAGATGGTACTCGGATGAAATTGCACTCCAGAACCATTAAGGAGTTAGCAACTAAGGGAGCTAAAGTTGTTATTTTAGCTCATCAAAGTAGACCTGGTAAAAAGGATTTTACAACCTTAGTTCAACATGCAAATGTTTTATCTCAAACTTTAAACTTAGATGTTAATTATGTAGATGGGATTTTTTCAGATAATGCTTGTACAGCTATTAAAAATATGGATTCTGGAGATATTTTACTTCTTGAAAATGTTAGGTTTTTTTCTGAAGAATCATTAAACAGGTCTCCAAAAGAACAATCAAAAACAGTTATTGTTAAAAAATTAGCTCCATTAATTGATATATTTGTAAATGATGCTTTTGCAGCAGCTCATAGGTCTCATACGTCTCTTGTAGGCTTTACTAAAGTAGTTCCTTCTGCAGCAGGTAGAGTAATGGAAACAGAGCTTAAAATCCTATTAAATTCATTAGAAAACGTTGAAAAGCCGTGTGTTTTTGTTTTAGGTGGTATGAAAGCTGAAGATTCTATAATGGTCATGGAAAATGTATTAAAAAATGGTACTGCCGATTTTATTTTAACAACAGGTCTTGTAGCTAACATAACTCTCCTTGCAGCAGGTATAGATATTGGAGAAGTTAATGTAAACTTTATAAATAATAAAGGGTATTGTGATATGGTTAAAAAAGTTAAAGAGCTATTTAAAACCTATAAAAGCCAGATTATTTATCCTATTGATGTAGCTGTAAATTCTGACGGTAACAGAGTAGATGTATCTACAGATAAAATTCCTAATAACTATATTCATGACATAGGCGTAAACTCAATTAAAGAGTATGCGAAAATTATAAGAACTGCTAAAACCATCTTTGCCAATGGTCCTGCTGGGGTTTTTGAAGATCCTAAGTTCGCAATTGGTACATATGATATATTAAATGCGATTGCAACATCAAATGGTTTTTCAATAATAGGTGGGGGTCATATAGCAGCAGCTGCAGTAGCTAACGGCTTTGATAAGTCCATGGATCACATCAGTAGTGGTGGAGGAGCATCTATAAGTTTACTTGCAGGTAAAAGCCTTGTTGCAGTTGAAGCTTTAAAAGATTCAATTAATAAACACTGATTTTGCAAAATCAGAGATTTTGCAAAATTCTCTTCTTATCTTTTGATTTTTAATATTTCTTTTTTAAGTTCTTCACTTGTTTTTTCCACATTATTGCTTTTTGAAATAGCTGAAATTACAGCAATGCCTTCAATTCCAGTATCTTTCAGTTGATAAATGTTTGTTTGATTTATTCCGCCAATAGCTATTACTGGAATAGTTACTTGTTCTGTAATTTCTTTTAGTTTTTTTGGGCTTAAGTTTTCAGTGTCTTTTTTTGTTTTTGTTTTAAATACTGCTCCAACTCCAATATAATCTGCTCCATCTTTTTCAGCTTTAATAGCTTCTTTAACATTATGTGCAGAAACTCCAATGATTTTATTATTTCCAAGAATATCTCTAGCTATTTTTGCAGGTAAGTCCTCTTGACCTAAATGAACACCCTGAGAATTAACTGCAAGAGCTATGTCTATTCTATCATTTATAATCAGTGGGATATTATATTGTTTTGTTATTTCATTTATTTTAATAGCTATTTTGTAAAAATCATGACTATTTGATGATTTTTCACGAAGTTGAAGAATATTAACTCCACCTTTAATAGCTTCAGTTATAATATTACTTAAATCATCATAATTTTCGTAATTATCATCTGTAATCATATATAATGAATAATTAATATTTTTTTTCATTTTTAAACCTTTTTTAAATTTTTTATAATAATTTATTCTTAGATATTAGTATTGCTTTTAAACATTTAGCTATTTTTTCTTAAATTTAAGTTTGTTATCAATAGAATAACAGATAGATTTATAAAGGATATAATTAATACATTAATAATGCTATAGCTGAATTTTGCTAATTTAAAATATTATGCTCCTAATTATAGTAGTAAAGTATTTAAGCTACTTTATACTAAAATGATGTTGTCGATATATTTTTGTTTAATATGTATTGAGTGCCTCGGTAGCTCAGTCTGGTGGAGCGCGAGACTTGTAATCTCGTGGTCGCGGGTTCAATTCCCGTTCGGGGCTTTCTAGTCATATGATTTTTCATATAATTCTAATGAATTTTCTTGACTTGAACTTTTTAATTTCAATAAAGTATTTATATTAAGAGTGTTATATACTATTTTATAAATCTTAGGGGACCATAGGGTAGCTTGGTCGATCCTTTGGGCTTTGGGAGCCTGAGACTCCGGTTCAAATCCGGGTGGTCCCATATCCCGCCTTAGCTCAATTTGGCAGAGCGTTGGACTGTAGATCCAAATGTTGCTGGTTCAAGTCCGGCAGGCGGGACTTTTTATAATTCACATACACTTAATGTATATAAAATATCATTCATATACATTTAGTGTATATAAAGTATCATTTACATACATTCAGTGTACATGAATATCATTCACATACAATGATTTAATGTTATAATTCGTTATATATCTTTGATAAATCTATTTAATAATCAGAATTAAATAGAAACATTTATAAGTGATTATATCTAACATTTGTATTGTGTGTTGATTTTTTCACATGCAAATTTTAATTAATTGAATAATATATTGTTATATCTAATTAGTTGAATACTTTATTAGCTATATCTTCAATCAATTTAATTATTTTTGCCCTGGTGGTGTAGGGGCTATCATGCGGGCCTGTCGAGCCCGCGACTCGGGTTCAAATCCCGGCCAGGGCGTTTATTTCATAATCTATGAAATATTAGATTAATAGCTATTAATTGATTCTAATTTTGGAATCATCTTTAATCTTTTCATTTATTACTATTTCAGTGTACTATTATATGTATGTAAAATAGTTAAGTTTATATATAAGTTAAATCAAACTTATAATATCTTGATGTTAATTGTTGAAAGGGCCCGTAGCTCAGTCTGGCAGAGCGCTTGGCTTTTAACCAAGTGGCCGCGGGTTCAATTCCCGTCGGGCCCGTTTCTAATTCTAAATTCTATTTAATATTATTCTAGCTGGAGTGAATAGTTTGAAAAGAGATATCTTAAAACATGAATTGGTTCCAGACCACGAAATTCTGGCTGAAACTGAACTTAAAAAGATTTTTAAAGATGCTGATTTTACTCAAGAACAATTACCAAAGATTAAAATAGATGATCCTGTTGTTAAAGAGATCGATGCTAAAGTTGGTGATGTGTTACAGATCACACGAAAGAGTTCTACAGCAGGCACTTTTGTAACTTATCGAATTGTTGATGGCTGATTTTTTATATTATTGATTTTTCACATGCTATTTGTATATATGAATTTTTGTTTTATTTTGTTTTAGTTATACTTTATATTTAATTATAATGTGATATGTATTTCACATATATGTGTATATGATAAAAGTATATATAGTTATATGTTATATAATATAGTATATTCAAAACTAATAATTTAGAATTAACTTCAATAATTGATAAGATTATCAAAACAATTTAATAAATTAACCATAAAAAACAATACAATTATTCATGATTCTGACCACTAATTAAAAAATGTATTAATTTTAATGATTTAATTTGACTTATTATTAAAATGTTTAATTAAATTTTAATTCAATATTTTAATATAATTTTGCTCAGTATTTAATGTTTATTGTTTTTAACTTTATAAATATATGACATTAATTTATTATTCATAGTGCTTTTTATTAGCTAGTGGAGTATTGTTCAATTGGATATTATTAATATCATTATTATCTGTCTTAATTTAATCGAAAACTTTATATTTGTTATTTAATCTGGAGGAGTTCCATGAAAAATACATGGGGATTGGTAGATGCATTTTTTGATAAATACAATTTAGTTGACCATCATATCAAATCATACAATGATTTTGTTAATAATCGTATACAAAACATAATTGATATAACGGAACCTATTAGTATAGAGCAAGGAGAGTACACTATTCGGACTGGGAAGTTAAAATTAGAGCCTCCAGTTGCAAAAGAAGCGGATGGTTCAAAAACTTCTATTTATCCTAGTGAAGCACGACTTAGAAGTTTAACTTATTCTGCAAAATTAAGTTTAGAAATGGCTTTAGATCGAAAGGAAGAAGAAAATCCTTTAAAATTAATTGACATTGGTGAGTTGCCAATAATGGTTAAATCTGATGCATGTCATTTAAACGGTTTAACTGATGAAGAACTTGTTGTAAAAGGTGAAGATCCTCAAGATGCTGGAGGATATTTTATTGTTAATGGTTCTGAAAGAGCAGTTGTTACTATGGAAGAAATAGCTCCAAATAAAGTTATTTTAGAACGTCTTGGTGATACTATTGATCGTAGAGCTAAAGCAATAGTTACTTCTATTAAAAGTGGTTTCAGAGCAAGGATTACTTTAGAATATAGAAAACCGCGTAAAAGTGGAGTTTTCCTAAGAATTTCCTTCCCATATGTTCCAGGAGAAATTCCATTAGTTGTTTTACTCAGAGCATTAGGATTATCAACAGATGAAGATATAATCACAGCTATTTCTGATGATTTTAATTATCAAATGGTAATAGCTGATGATATGCAAGTATCTGAACCTGCCTTAAAATTAGATTCTAAAGAGATGGAAGGGCTTTCTAAAGAAGAAAGAAATGAATATTTACGAATTGCAGCTATTAAATACATAGGAAATCGTGTAGCTAAGGGAATGACCGAAGAATATCGTATTAAACGGGCAGAAGACATTATTGACAGATATTTACTTCCTCATATGGGTATTGAAAGTGAAAAAAGAAGAAATAAAGCTATATACTTAGCTGAAATGACTGAAATGCTACTTCAGGTTATAAATGAAGAAAGAGAACCTCACGATAAGGATCACTATACTAATAAAAGATTAAGAGTTTCTGGTGATCTTATGGAGGATCTTTTCAGAGTAGCATTTACAAATTTAACCCGTGATATGAGTTATCAATTAGAAAGAAGTATTTCTAGAGGAAAGGAGCCTTTGATTAACCAAGCAGTTAGATCCGATGTTCTAACTGAAAACATTAAACATGCAATAGCTACTGGTAATTGGGTTGGTGGAAGAGCAGGAGTTAGCCAACTTTTAGATAGAACCAGTTACATGGGTACTTTATCTCATCTTAGACGGGTTGTTTCTCCTTTAAGTAGAAGTCAACCTCATTTTGAAGCAAGAGATTTGCACCCAACACAATTTGGTAAAATTTGTCCTAATGAAACTCCAGAAGGACCTAATTGTGGTTTGGTAAAAAACCTTGCACTTATGTGTAAAATATCTGAAGGATCTGATTCTGAAGAGATTGAAAGTGTTATCCGTGAAATGGGAATTATTAATGAATAAATAAAATAATAGCTGTTGATTTAATAGCTATTAAAATTTATTTGTTAAGATTATTATTCCTTAACTTATTTAATTTACTAAAATTTATTTAATTTATCACTTAATTCATTAAAATTATTCGATTTATAATTTAATTTATTAAAAATTATCAAGTTATTATTATGTTATAATGATTAAGCTATTTAATTAAAGTAACTATATTTTGGAGGAATCTTGTGACAAAAGCAGCTAAAATTTATATAAATGGGGAGCTCATTGGTACTTGTGACGAACCCTTAGAGTTTGTTCAAGAAATGAGAGAGAAAAGAAGAAGTGGAGAAGTTTCTGAAGAGATGAATATAACTTTCTATGAAGATAATAACGAAATTTATATATTTAACGATCCTGGAAGAGCTAGAAGACCTCTTATCATAGTTAGTGGAGGAGTTCCTCTACTTGAAGAAGCTCATATTGCTAAAATAGCTGAAGGTGAGTTAAAATGGGATGAATTAATGCAATTAGGTGTTGTTGAATACCTTGATGCAGAAGAGGAAGAGAATTCATATATTGCTATGAGTTTAAAGGATTTAAATGAGCATCATACTCATTTAGAAATAGACCCTTCTACAATGCTTGGTATATGTGCAGGTATTATTCCGTTCTCAGACCACAACTCTTCTCCAAGGAATACAATGGAAGCAGGAATGACAAAACAGGCATTAGGATTATATGCTTCTAACTATTCATTCCGTACTGATACAAGAGCTCATCTTATGCATCATCCTCAAACACCACTTGTTAAAACACGAATTATTGATGCAACCAATTACGACAAACGTCCTTCTGGTCAAAACTTTGTAGTAGGTGTTATGTCTTTTGAAGGGTATAACATGGAAGATTCCTTAATTTTAAACAAATCTTCACTTGAGAGAGGAATGTCAAGATCATCATTTTTCAGATCCTATGAATCATCTGAGCGAAGATATCCTGGAGGTCAAGAAGATAAGTTTGAAGTTCCAGATAAAGGAGTTAGAGGATACAGATCTGAAGAAGCGTATAGGCACTTAGATGAGGATGGAATAATTAATCCGGAATCATACGTGACATCTGGGGATGTATTAATTGGAAAAACATCTCCTCCAAGATTTTTAGAAGAAATTGATGATTTTGGCGGGTCTGGAGAGAGAAGAAGGGAAACATCTTTAACTGTACGTCATGGTGAAAAAGGTATAGTTGATGCAGTTCTTTTAACTGAAACAGTTGAAGGGAGTAAGTTTGCTAAAATCAGAGTAAGAGATACAAGACAACCAGAATTTGGAGATAAATTTGCTTCAAGACATGGGCAGAAAGGGGTTGTTGGACTTATTTTATCTCAAGAAGATGTTCCATTTACAGAAGATGGTGTTGTGCCTGATTTAATTGTAAATCCTCATGCTATTCCTTCAAGAATGTCTGTTGGGCAAGTACTTGAGATGGTAGCTGGTAAGGCAGGATGTTTAGAAGGTGAAAGAGTGGATGGAACTCCATTCAATGATGATTTAGAAGGGGAAGTTAAACAAGCACTTTTAGATAATGGATTTGAAGCTGCTGGATGTGAGTCACTTTATAATGGAATGACTGGAGAGAGAATTGAAGCAGAAATATTTGTTGGAGTAGCTTATTATCAGAAACTTCACCATATGACAACTGATAAAGTTTATGCACGTTCAAGAGGACCAGTTCAAGTTCTTACAAGACAACCTACAGAAGGTAGGGCTCGTGAAGGAGGTCTAAGATTCGGTGAGATGGAAAGAGATTGTCTTATTGCTCATGGCGCATCTTTGGCACTTAAAGAAAGACTTTTAGATGAATCTGATAGTTATAGGGCTATTGTGTGCGAAGATTGTGGAATGGTTTCAGTACATGATAAAATAAGAGATAAAAAATACTGTCCAATTTGTGGAGAATCAGAATCTTTCCCAGTTGAAATTGCATATGCATTTAAATTATTATTAGATGAGCTTAAAAGTTTATGTATATTCCCTAAACTAGTTTTAGAAGATAAAGCATAATTATTATCTTATATTAATTTATCTTATTAATTATTTAATATGTATATTATTATTATTATTAATTAGTTATTATTAATTTAATTAGATTAATTTATTATTAAATTGCATTATTATTCATATTTAATTAATCTAAAACTTACAATCATTACAACTCAACTTGATATTTATTACAACTTGTCATATGATTATATTTTTAAGGAGCGAATATATTGAAAGGAATAATAAAACAAATTTCCCAAATTAATTTTGGTTTGATGTCTCCAGAGGATATTAGGAAGATATCTGTAACTAAGATTGAAACTCCAGATACTTATGATGAAGATGGTTATCCTATTGAAAATGGGTTAATGGATCCTCATTTAGGTGTTATAGACCCAAGTTTAAGATGCAGGGCATGTGGAGCTAAAGGTGGAGACTGTCAAGGACATTTTGGAAGTATTGATCTTGCAAGACCTGTTATCCATGTTGGTTTTGGAGATACTATTCACAAAGTACTACGTTCTGTATGTACTGAATGTGGGAGAGTACTTTTAAATGATACTGAAATTGCTCATTATAGGGCTAAACTTAAGGATTTAGTAGCTAATAATGAAAATCTTAAAGATATTATAAAAGAAATTTATAATGTTGCACATAAAGATAAATGTCCTCATTGTGGTGTTGAAAAGGAAGAAGTAAAAATAGATAAACCTATTTCTATAATCAGAGGAGATTATAAATTAACTCCAAGTGAAGTTAGGGAATACTTAGAACAAATTTCGAATGATGATGCATTTGTCTTAGGAATCAATCCTGAAGTAGCACGTCCTGAATGGATGGTTTTAACAGTTTTACCAGTTCCTCCTGTTACAGTTAGACCTTCAATTACTTTAGAGACTGGTGAAAGATCTGAGGATGATTTAACTCACAAGTTGGTGGATATTTTAAGAATTAATCAGAGATTAATTGAAAACATGGAAGCTGGTGCTCCTCAACTTATTGTAGAAGATTTATGGGAACTTCTCCAATACCATGTAACAACTTATTTTGATAACGAAGCTTCTGGTGTTCCACCTGCAAGGCACAGATCAGGAAGACCTCTTAAAACATTAGCACAAAGACTTAAGGGTAAAGAAGGACGATTTAGAAGTAATCTTTCTGGTAAACGGGTTAACTTCTCTGCTCGTACAGTTATATCACCAGACCCAAATATTAGTATTAATGAAGTCGGTGTTCCTGAAATGATAGCTAAAGAGGTTACAGTTCCAGTTCAAGTAAATGAGTGGAATATAGACGAGATTAAGGAGTACATTGAAAATGGTCCTGACATTCATCCTGGAGCTAACTATGTTATTAGATTAGATGATCGTAAAATAAGGGTTTATGATGAAACTAAAGAAGCTATTCTTGAAAGATTAGAACCTGGTTTTATTGTAGAGCGTCATCTTAAAGACGGAGATATTGTACTTTTTAATCGTCAGCCTTCACTTCACAGAATGTCTATGATGGCACATGAAGTAAGAGTTCTCCCCTACAAAACATTTAGGCTTAATTTATGTGTATGTCCTCCATACAATGCAGATTTCGATGGAGACGAAATGAATATGCACGTTTTCCAAACTGAAGAGTCTCGTGCTGAAGCTAAATCTTTAATGAGAGTTCAAGAACATATCTTGTCTCCAAGGTTTGGCGGACCAATTATTGGAGCTATTCACGATCACATATCTGGAGCATATCTTTTAACACGAACTGGTTCAACTTTCACTGAAGAACAAACATTACAACTTATTAGAAAAGCTCGTATGCCAATTCCTAAACGTAAAAACAGAGATTGGACTGGTAGGGAAATATTCAGCTTACTTCTACCTGATAAACTTAACATGGTGTATACAGCTGAAATTTGTAGAAAATGTAGTGTTTGTCTAGAGCGTGATTGTCAATATGATGCATATGTTGTTATTGAAGATGGAGAACTTTTAACTGGTGCTATGGATGAAAAAGCATTCGGTTCTTTCTCAGGTAAAATCTTAGATAAAATCATGAAAGAATATGGTTCAAATACAGCAAGAGAGTTCTTAGATCAATCTACAAGTTTAGCTATTTCTGGAATCATGAAAGTAGGAATTACTACAAGTACTAATGATGAAGAAATTCCTATTGAAGCTAAAGAACGTATTGAAGCTCACTTAGATGAAGCAGAACAAAAAGTAGATAAACTTGTTGAAGCCTATGAAAATAATGAACTTGAATCATTACCTGGCAGAAGCTTAGAAGAAACCTTAGAAATGAAAATCATGCAAGTTCTTGGTGAAGCAAGGGATAAATCTGGAGAAATAGCTGAAAGTTACTTTGATATGACTAACCACTCTGTTATAATGGCAACTACTGGTGCAAGAGCATCTATGCTTAACCTTACTCAGATTACTGCTTGTGTAGGTCAGCAATCTGTTCGTGGAGGTCGTATTGACAGAGGATACATCGAAAGAACCTTACCTCATTTCAGAAGAAATGAATTAGGTGCTAAAGCTCGTGGTTTTGTTCATTCAAGTTATAAAGAAGGTTTAGATCCAATAGAATTCTTTTTCCATGCTATGGGTGGAAGAGAAGGATTAGTGGATACAGCTATTCGTACTGCTCAAAGTGGTTACATGCAAAGAAGACTTGTAAATGCTCTTCAAGATCTTAATGTAAAAGAAAATGGTTTAGTTACTGATAACAGTGGAATGGTAATTCAAACCATGTTTGGTGAAGATGGTGTAGACCCTGCTAAAAGTGATTATGGTAAAGCAGCAGACTTAGATAAAATAATTGATGAAATGAGGATTAAAAAATAATGGATTAAACTATCAATAAATTAAACTAATCATTGGTTTATTTATCATTGTAAATATTATTTTGTAATGTTGGTTTATTTATCATTGTAAATATTATTTTGTAATGTTGGTTTATTTATCATTGTAAATATTATTTTGTAATGTTGGTTTATTTATCATTGTAAATATTATTTTATCTATTAAAGGGTGATTTTGTGGAAAAAACAATAGAAAAAGTTATTAAAATAGCTAAGAAGAAAAAAGCTGAATTCCCAGAAAGCTATATTCTTGATATTGCTGATGCTTCTATTAGACGAGAACTTAGTGATAAAGAATTAGAAACTTTAATCATTAAAGTCAGAAAAGCTTATGAAAGATCTAAGGTTGAAGCAGGTGAAGCAGTTGGAACAGTAGCTGCGCAGTCTGTTGGAGAACCTGGTACACAGATGACCATGCGTACTTTTCACTATGCAGGGGTAGCTGAGTTAAATGTTACCCTGGGACTCCCACGTCTCATTGAAATTGTTGATGCAAGAAAAAAGATTTCAACTCCAACAATGGCTATTTATTTTGAAGAAGAATATGGGAATGATGAATCATTTGTTAAAAAGCTAGCTAATAAAATTGGTAAAAGCACAATGAATGACATTATTCTTGATCTTAATATTAACTACATAGATATGAAAGTTGAAGCTACATTTGATGTTGCTAAGATTGAAGATAAGCAACTTGATTTTGATGAAATTATTGAAAAAGTAGAAAAAGCTTTTAAGAAAGTAATTATAAATGATAATGTATTAAGTTTTGAACCTCCTAAAGAAAGCATCAGAGAACTTAGACTTTTAGCTGATAAAGTTCGTGATTTACAAATTAGTGGTGCTAAAAATATTGGAAAGGTAATTATAAGAAAAGAGGATGAATGGATCATCCACACTGAAGGTTCAAATCTTAAAGAAGTCCTCAAGCAAGAGGGCGTGGATAAAATTAGAACATCCACAAATGATATTCATGAAATTGAGACCGTTTTAGGTATTGAAGCTGCTCGTAATTCTATAATTAATGAAGCACTCCGTACTCTAAATGAACAAGGTCTGACTGTTGATGTTAGACATATCATGTTAGTAGCTGATATGATGACCAATGAAGGGGTTGTTAAATCCATAGGTCGTCATGGTATCAGTGGTGAAAAATCTAGTGTTCTTGCTCGTGCAGCATTTGAAGAAACTGGAAAGCATCTTCTTAATGCAAGTATTCGTGGAGAAGTTGATAAACTAACTGGTATTATTGAAAACATCATCATAGGACAACCAATCCCCCTTGGTACTGGTTCAGTCGGTGTCATGATGAAACCAAGAAAACGTAAAGGAGGCAGATGATGGACGTAGATAGAGGAATTAGAGTAGCAGTAGACACAGGAAATGTTACATTAGGTTCTGAAAAATCAATTCAATCTTTAAAATTGGGAAAAGGCTCACTTGTTGTTGTAGCTTCAAATAGTCCTGATGAGATTATAGAAGATGTTAAATATCATTCCAAACTTTCAGACATTCCAATGTATGTTTATGATGGATCAAGTGTAGAGTTAGGATCCGTTTGTGGTAAACCTTTTACTGTAGCTACTTTAGTAATTATTGATCCAGGAGATTCTACCATATTAGATATATTGGAGTAGATTGCTGTGTCTATTAAATTCAATGCAAGTGAAATCAGATATATTGCTTTGTTTGAAAGTATGACTGGTGCAATGGTTAGAGACTGTATTGTCGATGATGAAAACGCAAAAATAACTTTTGTTGTTAAAAACGGCGATATGGGTTTAGCTATTGGTAAAGGGGGATCCAGTGTTGCTAAAGTTCAAAAAGCAGTTGATAAAGGAGTAGAAATAGTTGAACATTCAGAAGATATAACTGAATTTTTAACAAATCTCCTTGCTCCAGCAGAACTTAAAAGTATTAAAGTTCTTCAAAAAGAAAGCAAAGAACGAACAGCAACAATAATTGCAGAAGGCAAAAATAAACGCCTAGCAATAGGAAAAGCCGGTCAAACAATAGAACGAGCAAAATTACTCGCTAAAAGACAACATAATATTAGTAATATCATTTTACGATGATATTATTTCACTGATTTCGAAAAATCAAAGATTTTTCAAAATCTTATTTAATTATTTTATTTTTTTATTAATTTTATTTCTATTTTTATTAATTATTATTTGTTTTATTATTTTTATCATAACTATTATTATTTTTCTTCATACATTCACAACACTTAAGTATTTAATGTTCAGTTTTATGGTGTATTAAATTTTAGATAAAAAAACAGGAGAATCGAGATTGAAAAAAATAATTTTTTTAGATATTGATGGAGTTTTGCAACCTACATACTCAGAAAATAGATTTGATTATGTAGATGATGAAAACATATCTAAATTATACAAAAATCTTTTAAAAGAGAAATCTATTGACTATTCCATTTATGATAAATACGATGTTGCAGCTGTTTACTATGATTGGAATAAAGAAGCAGTAAGTGAATTAAAAAGGATTATTGAAACTACAAATGCCAAAATTGTCATATCCTCTGATTGGAGAATTTTTGGAGATATTCAACGACTTATAGATCTTTTTGAAATACATAACTTAGGAAAATATATTATTGACATCACTCCCAATTGGGATTATGAAGAAAGTGAGAATATAAAAAAACATTATGAAGAAAAACTTATAAATGAAGATGGTTCAATTGGATTCATCACTTCAAGAGAGTTAGAGATATTAGAATATATGAGAAACAATAATAATGAAATCGAAGAATATGTAGCAATTGATGATTTAACAATAGATAAAATTTTAAAAGAACATTTTGTTGAAACTTCTCCATACCTTACAAAGGAAGATGCAGATAAATGTATAAAAATATTAAATGGAATATATTAGGATTATTACTATTTACTGTTATTATTAACTATTATAAAAGTTTTTGGATGCGTTTACAGTGCCAGAAAAAATATATTAATTATAATGTAGAATATAATGATACTAATAATATACATTTATTTGGTGAAAATATGTCAATAATTTTGTTTCATTTACACTTAAATGGTGGCATGTTTTTAAAATTAGATGAAACAAACTTTTTAAAACGAAATTAAAGAGTTCCTCAAGTTTCATCTTGATACAAAGGTTTAATCAAAAGCTTTCATGAAATAATCAGTTTAGTTATAAGAAATGTTTTTATTAATTTTTATTAATGTATTCTAACTATTCCTTTATTATTGTCAAAATGTTTATCGATTCAGTATGCAATTTGACTAAAATAGTAGAAGGAGGTAGAAGAGGATAATTTGAGTATAATGGAATATAATGATTTTTATTTTTCAAGTTTATAATGTCTGAATTACATATATCCTACATCATAATTTAACTTCTCTTTTCTTTTTTCTATTTCAAAAACATAATCTTTATAAAGGATGTTTTTGATATATATTTATAATAGTCATGATTACTCATAGTCTATTAGTATAAATTTACTTAATCAAGTTTTTTAAGAGTATTGATATTTACTATATTGTCATAATCGATTAACAGTTTCTTGTTTTAGATTATTCCTATTTTTAATCAATAACTCAATCTTTGTGTGCGATTTAATTAATAAAACTTTTGATTAACGTTATTTATTTATAAATTCGTGTTTTAATATTATCAGCACTTTTAAATTTATAAATTATGATTATATTATAATAATTATTATAATGATAATTGTATTTTTTATATTCAATTTTATTAAAATAAATCATATTGTGTGCAAATCTTAAGTGATTTATTAAGAATATCATTGGTTAGATGTTACATTTTAGTGGATATTTTCCATTTCATGTTATTTTAACTAAACTATTATTAAATTTACTCATAAATATTTAGTGAGGGATTATATGCCAGGACTTTTCGCTGCTAAAAAGCTTAAAAAGAATAGACAAAATTTTAGATGGAAAGATGTAGAATATAAAAGGAAAGCTTTACGTTTAGATGTTAAAGCAGATCCTCTTGAAGGTTCTCCTCAAGCTCGTGGAATTGTAATTGAAAAAGTAGGAATTGAAGCTAAACAGCCAAATTCAGCTATTAGAAAGTGCGTTCGTGTTCAATTAATTAAAAATGGTAAACAATTAACAGCTTTCGCTCCTGGAGATGGAGCTATCGGGTTTATTGATGAGCACGATGAAGTAATGATTGAAGGTATTGGTGGACCATCTGGAAGGTCTATGGGCGATATTCCAGGTGTTAGATGGAAAGTAAGTAAAGTTAACAATGTTGCCTTATCTGAAATGGTTAGCGGTAAAATAGAAAAACCTGTGAGGTAATCTTATGAGTCAAATTTTTGATAAATGGGAATTAAAAGAAGTCAAAGTTGAGGATTTAGGTTTAATTAACTATGTTTGTTTAGATGAAACTATAGTTCCTCATACTTTAGGTCGTCATGTTAGAAGACAATTTGCAAAATCTAAAGTTTCTATTATTGAAAGACTTATGAATAAAATCATGAGAACTCAAAGAAACTCTGGTAAAAAGAATAAAGCATATAATATTGTTAAGGAGTCTTTTGAAGTAATCAATAAAAGAACTAAACAAAACCCTATTCAAATTCTTGTTAAAGCAGTAGAAAACACTTCTCCAAGAGAAGAAACTACAAGAATTAAGTATGGTGGTATTGGTTATCAAGTTGCTGTTGATATTGCTCCTCAAAGAAGAGTAGATCTTTCACTTGGTTTTTTAACTAGAGGGGCTTTGCAATCAGCTTTTAAAAATAAAAAGTCTGTTGCTGAATGTTTAGCTGATGAATTGATGCTTGCTTCTGAACATGATACCAGAAGTTTCGCTATTCAGAAAAAAGAAGAAAAAGAGAGAGTAGCAAGATCTGCACATTAATTAAATGTGTTGATATTTTTAATTAATAGCTATTTTGATATTATATTAATAGCTATTATTAACATCTTAAAATCAATAAGTTTTAATATAATAAATAAATATTGTTTACTATTTAGTAAATATTATATACTATCTATTATATAATATATATTGTGTATATGTAAATTAAATATAGTTATATTTAATCTATAATATCATAATTTTATTAAACATATTTTTTATTTTTAATATGTAACTTTAATAAACACTTATTGTAAATACTATTTTTAAATCTTATTTAGGTGATAGTTGTGAGTAGACGTAACAAAATGATTGAAAAAATTAAGGAGTTAATGTATCAACCTGAATTTATCAGGAACATTGGTATTGTAGCTCACATTGACCATGGTAAAACTACCTTGTCTGATAACCTTCTTGCTGGTGCAGGAATGATATCTGAAGAGTTAGCAGGTGATGCACGGTCTCTTGATTTTGATGAGCAAGAAGCTGCAAGAGGAATCACTATTGATGCTGCAAGTGTTTCAATGGTTCACAAATTCAAGGATAATGATTATTTAATTAATCTAATCGATACTCCAGGGCACGTTGACTTTGGAGGAGATGTAACTCGTGCAATGAGGGCTGTAGATGGTGCAGTTGTTGTTGTATGTGCTGTAGAGGGTATTATGCCTCAAACTGAAACAGTATTTAGACAAGCTCTAAAAGAAAATGTTAGACCTGTTCTATTTATTAACAAAGTAGATAGGTTAATTAACGAGCTTAAATTAGATCCTCAAGAGTTACAAAACAGATTTGTTAAGATAATAGCTGAAAGTAACAAGTTAATCAAAAACATGGCTCCTGAAGATAAGAAGGATAACTGGAAAGTTGATGTAGCTGATGGAAGTGTTGCATTTGGTTCAGCTTATCATAACTGGGCGATCAATGTTCCAATTATGCAAAGATCTGGTCTTAACTTTAAAGATATTATTGATTACTGTAATGAGGACAGACAAAAAGAATTAGCTCAAAAAGTACCTATTACTGAAGTATTACTTGGAATGGTAGTAGAGCACTTACCAAGTCCTCTTGATTCTCAACCTTACAGGGTTCCAACTATATGGGATGGAGATATTGAAAGTGAAGAAGGTCAAGGTATGATAAAAACTTCTTCTGAAGGTCCTTTAGCTGTTATGGTTACAAATGTTAGTGTAGATAAACATGCAGGGGAAATTGCAACTGGTCGTGTTTACGGTGGAACTATGGAGAAGGGTACTGAAATATTCCTCGTAGGTTCTCATGCTAAAGCAAGAACTCAGCAAGTAGGTGTGTTCTTTGGTGCTGAAAGAGTTAACACTGATAAGGTTCCAGCAGGTAATATTGTAGCTATTACTGGTGCAAAAGGAGCTATTGCAGGGGAAACCATCTGTAACCTGGATAAAAAGATAAAAGAGTTTGAAGGGATTGAACATATTTCTGAACCTGTTGTTACAGTAGCTGTTGAAGCTAAAAATACTAAAGATTTACCTAAGCTAATTGAAGTTTTACGTCAAGTAGCTAAAGAGGATCCTACTATCAGAATCGAAATTAACGAGGAAACTGGTGAACATTTAGTCTCTGGTATGGGCGAACTTCACTTGGAAATCATAACTTACAGAATCAATGAAAAAGGCGTAGAAATATCCACTTCTGAGCCTATTGTTGTTTACAGAGAAACCGTAGCTGGATCTGCAGGACCTGTTGAAGGTAAATCTCCTAACAAGCACAACAGATTCTACATAGAAGTTGAACCTTTAGAACAATCTGTATATGATGCAATTGGTGAAAATACAATCAAAGAAGGACGAGTCAAAGGTAAAGAATCAGCAAATGCATTCATGGAAGCAGGGCTTGAAAAAGACCAAGCTCGACGTGTTTGGGATGTATACAATAGAAGCATATTTTTAAATATGACTCGTGGTATTCAATACTTAGATGAAGTTCGTGAGCTTCTACTTGAAGGTTTTGAATCAGCACTTGACCATGGTCCAATAGCTAATGAAAAAGTTTTAGGACTTAAATTCAAACTTGTTGATGCAAAACTTCACGAAGATGCTGTTCACAGAGGACCAGCACAAGTACTGCCTTCTATTAGAAAGGCAATCTTTGGTTCCATCATGTTAGCTCAACCTGCACTTCTTGAACCAATTCAAAAGGTATTTATAAGTACTCCTCAAGATTACATGGGTAATGCAACTAGAGAAGTTCAAAACAGAAGAGGTCAAATTGCTGACATGGAGCAAGATGGTGATATGGTTGCTATCGAATCCAAGGTTCCTGTTGCAGAAATGTTTGGTTTCGCAGGCGATATTAGGTCTGCTACCGAAGGTAGATGTTTATGGTCTACTGAAAATGCAGGCTTTGAAAGATTACCTAATGAATTACAAAAACAAATCATAAGACAAATCAGAGAAAGAAAAGGTCTTTCCTCAGAACCTTATGGTCCAGATCATTATATTGGATAATCATATTTGTGGTATCTAAATATAATTTTTCTTAATTTTTTTATTTTCTTATATTTAAGGGATAAAAAGATTTATTACAATTAATTTATAAATTAAATTTTAGTTAGAAAATTAATTAGAATTTTTTAATAATTTAATATACTTAACATTCCTTAAATTTTCATTGGGCTATTGAGTATTTAACTAAAAAAAACATTAGCTATTTATATGTGTAAGTTCAAATTTAATTAAGTTAAATAATTCTTTTAAATTATCTTTAACTTGAAAAATATGAAATAATATTATTATATAAATAAAATGTTATATTAAACCATGATTTTTCATGATACTTAATAATTTTAGTAATATATATTAATATGTAATGATATATTAGTAATATTGTATACTTAATATAAGTTTATGGTATTAAAATAGTGTATGCTTAATAAGTGTATAATTATTGTATTCAATAAATTTAATGGGATATATTAAATTTTATTTAATCTAAAAATAATTGATATTTTTGGAGGTTTTATTAATGGCAAAAGCAAAAGAACATCTTAATTTAGCATTTATAGGTCATGTTGACCACGGAAAATCCACTCTTGTAGGACATTTGTTATTACAAGCTGGTGCAATAGCTGAACAACAATTAGATGAAGGAGAAAACAAATTTAGGTTTGTTATGGATAAATTAGGTGAAGAAAGGGAAAGAGGAGTTACAATTGATCTTGCTCACCAAAAATTCGAAACTAATACTTACGAATACACAATTGTGGACTGTCCAGGACACAGAGATTTCGTTAAAAACATGATTACTGGAGCATCCCAAGCAGATGCTGCAGTTCTTGTTGTAGCAGCAGACGATGGCATCATGCCTCAAACTAAAGAGCATGTGTTTTTATCCAGAACTTTAGGTATTAACCAACTCATAATAGCTATTAACAAAATGGATCTTATAGATTACTCTGAAGAGAAATTTAATGAATTAAAAAAGTCTGTTTCTGATTTAATTGCAACTGTAGGTTATAAAGATGTTCCTTTCATACCTGTATCTGCATTTGAAGGAGACAACATTAAGGAAAACAGTCCTAATACTTCTTGGTACAAAGGAAAAGCTTTAATTCCTACATTAGATGAATTAACAGCACCTGAAAAACCAACTAAATTACCTTTAAGAGTACCTGTTCAAGATGTTTACTCCATTACTGGTGTCGGAACTGTACCTGTTGGAAGAATAGAAACTGGGTTAATGAAAAAAGCAGAAAATGTTGTATTTGAACCTGCTGGAGCTTCTGGAGAAGTTAAATCTATTGAAATGCACCACGAAATGTTTGATCAAGCTGAACCTGGAGACAACATTGGTTTCAATGTAAGAGGTGTAGGTAAAAACGATATCAGAAGAGGAGATGTTGCAGGACATAGTAGCGATGCTCCAACTGTTGCTAAAGAATTCGATGCTCAAATTCAAGTATTACAACACCCTGGTGTTATAACAATAGGATACACTCCTGTATTTCACTGTCACACTGCTCAAGTAGCATGTACTTTCTTAGAATTAAGTAAAAAATTAGACCCAAGAACTGGTCAAGTAGCTGAAGAAAATCCTGATTTCTTAAAAACAGGAGATGCAGCTATAGTAAAACTAAAACCAACAAAACCTATGGTTATTGAAGAGTACAAAAAGATCGGACCTATGGGTAGATTCGCTATAAGAGACAGTGGTCAAACTGTAGCTGCTGGCATGTGTATTAGTGTTGTTCCAGCTAAATAAATCTAATAGATAAGTTTAAATATTAATTAAAAGATAATTTAGTTTATCAGTAAATAGCTATATTCTTATTGAATAACTATTTTATCTTTATTTAATTTTTATTAGATTTTAATTTAGTTAATTATATTTTTGTTTTTTGGAGGAAGAGAATGCAACAAGCTAGAATCAAACTTACAGGAACTAATCCTGAGAAGCTTTCATATGTTTGTGATCAACTTAAAAAGATAGCTGAAAGGACAGGGGTAGATTTATCTGGACCTATACCATTACCAACTAAAAAACTAGTTGTACCGACTAGGAAATCACCAGATGGTGAAGGGAAAGCTACTTGGGAAAAATGGGAGCTTAGAATTCATAAGAGACTTGTAGGCATTGGTGCAGATGAACGTGCAATGAGACAAGTTATGAAAGTTAATGTTCCAGACAATGTAAGTATTGAAATAGAACTTAAAAGTTAATTCATTGTTATAGCAGTTACTATTACTAACTGATAATTTTATTTAACCATTTTCTAAAATGTGTTAAATATTTAGCTATTTTTATTTTTACAAAAGTTTAATAAGTAGAATAGCTATAATATAATGAAGTCAATATATACTTATATGTATTAACTTATAAGATATACTTCTCAATAATTCTATATTATTTCCTCATTGCCAAGATAGCCTAGCCAGGTAAGGCGCAGGACTTGAGATCCTGTGAAGATTTTCTTCGCCTGGGTTCAAATCCCAGTCTTGGCGTTTTTATAATTTATTTTAATCATAAACAGTTTATTTTAGTTTAATTACTTTTTAATAGCTATTTTAATTTAATAGTTGTATTTATTACTTATTTTCAATATTCTCTTAACCTTTAATATTAATTTTCGCTGAATTTTCTCCATTTATTACTTAAAATTAGATTATTCTCCTTCATGCTAATGGATTGCATATTTAAATAGTTTTTTTTATTAAATTGGCTGTGCAATAATTATTTTTTGATTCTTTTTAGTTATGCTTAGTTTTAAATATTATGGGGTGTAATATATTATTAGTGTTTTTTAGTTTTTGTTGAGTTGGTGTTTATGGTTTTGCATGAAGATAGTATTGGTCAGGTGTTTTTACTTCCTTTGAATTTGAGGGACTTTATTCCAGATAATCATATTTGTTTTTTTATTGAGGAATTGGTTAGTCGGTATGATTTTGGTGATTTGCATTCTAAATATGCGGATACTCCAGGTAAGAAAGCTTATTCTAGGA
>NZ_LWMT01000065.1 GCF_001639265.1 Methanobrevibacter filiformis | reverse complement strand
ACTATGGAGAACTATGAAAAATATACTACATAGAAACCCCATTCCAGATATTGAATACCTAAAAAAGGAAGTGGTTAAATTATACTACGAATTAGTTGATGAAATATCTTTTGTCGAAAATTGGATAGATGAATATATTGTCAAAAAATAGGTATCATACTATATTATAAATAACACCACCATAAAGATAAACATATCTAGAAGTAGAAATAGCTAATATATTATTATTTGTAAAATTAGAATTAACTATTGAAAAATTAATACCATCATTATAAATAACACCACCATAAGCATGAGCCTGGCTAGAAGTAGAATTAGGTCTTGCAGTATTATTTGCAAATGTAGATCTGACTATGGAAAAGTTAGCACCATTATTATAAATAACACCACCATAAACACGTGAATAACAAGAAGTAGACAGAGAAGAATTAACTCTTACAGTATTATTTATAAATGTAGATTCAATTATAGTGAAATAAAGAGCATTATTATAAATAACTCCTGCATAACTACAAGCATCTCCACCATAAGTACTTGTGGCATTAGATGTTGTGCTGTTTACAACATTACTTGTAAAATTAGAGTTAGCTATAATAAAATTAGAACCACTATTATAAATAACACCACCATAAGCATAAGCATAGCTAGAAGTAGAATTAGTTAATACATTATTATTTGTAAATGTAGATTTATTTATAGAAAAATTAACACCAGTATTATAAATAACACCACCATAACTATAAGTTGAGTAAGTACTACCTCCAGTAGTACCATTAATAGTTGTACTGTTTGCAGTATTGTTTGTAAATGTTGTATTATATATATTAAAGTTAGCACCAGTATTATATACTGCTCCTCCATAGCTATAAGAGTAATAACGAGAAGAATAACTGCTTGCTTTATTATTTGTGAATGTAGAATTAGTTATTGTGAGATTAGAACCAGTATTATAAATAGCTCCACCATAAGCAGTTGAACTTGTATAATTAACACTTGGAGTATTACTATTTACACTATTGTTTGTAAATGTAGAGTTAATAATATTTAAATTTCCACCACTATAAATAGCACCACCTGCAACATTGCCCCCTGTGGTGTTAGTCACATTGTTATTTAAGAATATACAGTTAATAAATGTTATATCGTTATTGTTACTAGCATATATAGCACTACCATTTTTACCATTTAGGTAACCATTTGAGAATGTTATATTTTGGAATGTAATATTATTGCTAGATCCAGAAATATTAAATAATCCTCCACCTCTTTGAGCACTAATAATAACTGAACTAGGTAAATTATCACCTTTAATTATCAGATTTTTATTTGAAATTGTGATATTATTATTACGATCAGTTGTTTTACTATAATTCCCAGTTCCAAGTGTAATAGAATTACTAACATCCCCTCCACCATTAATAGTACTTACAGCAGTGTTAATTGGATCAGCACTTGTAAGTGTAAGATCAGCAGCACTAACAGAAGAAATACTAGCACATGAAACACCAACAAATAAAATAGCTATTAAAGACAACATAATAGCTATTGTAGTCAAACTTTTAGAAAAAGTTTGATTAAAAGCTGTTTTGTGAAACAATCCTTCTGAAGACCCAGAATGTTTTTGTTTTTTTATAGAATAATTATTCGATTTTATAATATTATTTTCCTTTTTTTCTAATTCCATACTCTTAACTCCCCCATAAGCAACCTATGATTGATTTATCTATTTGAATTGTAAAATTAGATTAATTTAAGAAACATGTTTAAATTATATCCAACTATAAGACAATATTAACATAACTTAATATTTGTTTCTATAAGATAATATTAATGATAAATCAAATATTATGTTTATTAATTATATATTAGTTCGACTAATATATAAATGTTACTATTATACCGAACATACCATATATTACTAAAATTTCCAAAGAGTTTAAAACTAAATTTAAGATATAAAATAGCTATTAAATACTTTAAATACTCATTAATTTGAAAATAAAATAGTCTTAATTCTAAAAAAGATAATAAAAGGAGTATTCAATATTAGAAAGAAATTTCTACATTTTTTTTGTAACTATTCAGACAAACTTTTAAAAAAAGTTTGATCAAAAGCTATTTCCAAAAATAATCAATTCAAATTAAGAAATGCTTTTACTAATATGAAACAAACATTTCAAACTTTTAAAAAAAGTTTGAACAAAAGCTATTTCCATAAATAAAGCATTTTAAGCATTAATTATGCTTTTATTAATATTAAAATTTGTTATTATCAATCATTATTTCTAAATCAAATGTCCAGTACATGACAATTTAATATTATGGTTTTAAATATTTCGTTATCTTTTTAATTAAGCTTTAATTTTCTTTATTTTAGCTATATGGTATGAAATTAATAATGTATAAATATTTAAAATTAAATAGTCATGACAGTACTATAATTAAATAACTATTATAAATTCTATTGATTTTGTAAGAGTTAAAGGTGATTTAAATGAAAAGTGAGCTAGTATTAAGATCTGAAGCTATGGGGTTTTTAATTGAAAAATTTGGGATCGTTGAACTGAAAGATTTAAAATAGTATTAAAAGAGAAAAATTTGATTAACACTGAATGGAGAAGAGATTTACTTAAAGATAAATCTGTCAATGAAATATATAATATGTCTATTTGTAATAAAATTCTTCTCAGGAGGTAACAGTTTAAGAGAAACATTATTTAAGATTACTATATTGATATATGTATATTATCATAGTTCATAATTGGAATTTTACGGTTTTTAGATCCTGATTTAAAGCTTATTAATCCTTCTTTTTCTAGAAGTTTTGCTTTTTTTAAGGTTGTGTTTACTTCATTGTTAGCTAATTTAGCTAGTTGGGAAATTGAATTTGGTTTTTCATTTTTAATCAAATCTAATAATCCTAATCCTATTTTGTCAATATCATTATTTTCTAAAAATATGGTTCTTCCATCTTCTACTTCTTCATCTTTATGGTCTATGAAATATTTCCAATCATCTAAATCCATTTGTAGGTTCATGTTTTCATTGTCTTCTTTAAAAAGCTTTTCAAGATTTTCAATACTAATATATGTATCTTCAAAGCTTCTAATTAATTCTCGACCAGTTATTTTTCTAATTAAAGTTATATTTATCACATTAATGCCCTCCACAACTCTTCTTTTTTTAAAGATTCATTAGTGTTCAAATGTATTTGTACAGTACTATAAATAGTTTCAAAGTCCGTATTTTTAATTTCATGATGTTTTCCATGTGCGGAGAAATGTACATGTGGAAATCCATGGAAATTGTCTATTCTAAAGTTATCAGGCATGATAACTATAGCCCACCCCCATCAATAATAAAAAAAATAGGAATATATTGCACTATAAACAAAACTTAAGATTTTTGATTTTGAGAGTATATGAATTAAAAAAATGAAAATGATTGAAATTATGTGAATTTATAAGTTATTAAACTATGTTAAGCTATTGCTACGAGTATATCAAAATTTTGCATCTTGAATATTTGCTTTTTATAATTTATTAAATTATGTTAAGCTATTGCTACACTAACTTCCGTATTAGGAATGTTTAAATAGTTATCTTCAACAACATCAATACTGTTCAAATGAATGGATTTGTTTCGGACTTCAACATATAAAGTCATAGAAAGATTAACATTTTTTTCAGTGATTATTACTTTGATTTCTCCACTTATTATATTGTTAAGATATAATTTTTGAGTTTTAAATTGTGTAGATGCATCTGCTACTTCAAAACCAATAGGATTTTCATCTTTATCAAAATCAATTGACACTGAATCATTCAAAAATTCAGTGTATTTGTACTTGTTATTTTTTAAAAAAATAAAAAGATTATCATTTTCGTAGTCATAATCTAAAGTTATTTCTTTATTTTTCATTTTCAAGTCTCCTTTTAAGTTTTTCAAGTCGCTCTGTTTTTATACAATGTACTGATGGAAGATCAATAAATCTACTTTTCACAGCAATAATTATTTTAATAAGATATATTCTACCAGAATAACAGTAAAATAAAGCAAATTTTTTTGGTTCCTGTTGTTCGATGAGAACTGGAGTTTCTTCAGTTATAAATCTAATAATGTCCACATGGGAAAATTTTCTATCTCTAATTCGAATTTTATAATGATGAGTTAGTCTTATGTGCTCTTTATTGAAATTATGTAAGAAGTCAACTATATTGTTTAATATCTGGAGAAATTAATGATTCTGAAGTAGAATTATAAAAATAATATTATGGACATATAAATGAAATGATGATTGTATAAATATTTTATACAATGATACTAGGAATAGATATGAATGGATAAATTTTTAGTTTTCACCAATAAAAAAATAATATCTGGATAGATGGAGCAAGCTCTGCAAATATATTTTTTTGGTGAAAAAGTATTGTTGGTTCCAGCTATTGCTAAAATTGAAGCTAATAATGAATATGTAGAAATTATATTTCAAATTAATAAAATTAATGTTTTTTATATATATTACTTCTTTTACCAATTTTTAACACATTAATCCTTGGTGTAGTTTCATCATCTATATCAAATATTATTCTATAATTTCCTTTCCTAATTTTTTTAGCTCCCTCAAATTTTCCTTTTAAATTCTCACAGTCATGAGGATTGTGTGAGATTTCTTTAACCACATTGAATATGTTTTTTACTAATAATTTATCCTTTTTTACTAATTTTTTAAGAACTTTGGATGCTTTTTCAGAGTAGTTTATTTCATAATCCAAGTTCCTTTTCAAGAGAATCACTGTCCTGCTGTTTTCCATCTCTCATTTCTTGACGAATTTCATTTAATTCCTTTGCAAGTTCTTCACATTCTTGAGGCATTGATTCATCATCAATCAATAGTTTTATTTCGCCATTTTTGTTCAAATCCCATATTAGTGTTTTTTTATTTGTGAGTTGATCAAGAATTTGTTTAGGTATAATGGTTTTATTATTTTTCTCAATTTTGCTCTGAAATATCACTTTTTCACCTTTTATAGGGGATGTCCCATAATTCTATAAGTCGTTGAAAATCTATTTAATTAATTTTTAAGCGTTTTAACTAAATATATAGTAAAACAAAGTTATTTTAATCATTTTTAAATATAATATGTTTTCA
>NZ_LWMT01000064.1 GCF_001639265.1 Methanobrevibacter filiformis | reverse complement strand
CCTAAAACACTTACGAATACTACTATTAAAACTCATAAAAAAATATATAAACAATCAAACATAAATAAAAATACCAAAGAAAAAAAATAATACATATAAAAAGAAAATTATTAAATACGAATCCTCAAATATATAACAATGTATTTGATGGCAATAATGATGGAATTAGTTTAATGAAATCTAACAATAATATATTAAGTGGAAATATTGTTAAAAATAGTTTTCTTGGAGGTATTAGTTTATATGAATCAAATAATACAATCATATGGAATAATACTGTTGAAAACAGTAAATATGAGGGAATAGATGTTGGTGAATCTAATAAGTTAAATATAAGTAATAATATTTTGAGAAACAATGGTAAAGATGGTATTGTCATTGTTGATTGTCGTAATTCCATTATAATTAATAATTCATTTGAAAACAATAAAGGTAATGGTATTTCTATCCAAGATATTAAAAACATGGATCTGAACTGGAATAATATAAGAAACAACAGTCAAAATGGGATTTTATCATATGTTTCTAATAATTTAACTATAAACAGTAATTTAATAGAAAGTAATAATAAAGCAGGAGTTAAATTAGAAACTTCTAAAAATGATATTGTGATTAATAATAGTATTAAAAATAATTCTAATGGGATTTACATTATTGCAGCAAATCAAAATAAAATAAACAATAATAAGATAAATAATTCTAATAAATCAGGGATTTTAATTGAAGGAAAAGGAAATATAATAAAATTTAATATAATCAACGGTAGTTCTAGTTATGGTTTTTTTGTAGAAGGAAGTTCTAATTTATTAAGTGAAAATAATATATCAAAAAATAAAATAGCTATTAAACTAATTGGAAATAGTAATAATATAAGTAGGAATAAAGTATTAAAGTCTATCACATCAAGTATTTCTGTTGAAGGTTGGAGAAATGTTATAAAATTAAATATAATTAAAGATAGTGAAAATTATGGGGTCCAAATAGTTGGAGGTAATAATTCGATAAATAATAATAATTTATCAAAAAATAAAGTAGGAATAGATGTAAAGGGAAAAGAAAACAAATTAAGTAGTAATAAAATAATTACATCTAATCTTTACTCAATTAATATTAAAGGAAATAAAAATAAAATAAAAAATAATGATATTAAATTGAAAAACATTGGGATAAATATTAAAGGAAATAAAAATCAAGTTAATGAAAACAAAATAAACAATGTAAAAATAGGAGTATATATTAATGGGGATAAAAATTTAATATTTACTAATAAATTCTATTTAAATGTATATGGAGTTTATATTAAAGGTAAACTGAACAATATAACTAAAAATATTGTGAATAATAGTAAATTTCATGGAATAGAAGTTAAAGGAAATAAGAATTATATTAAGAGGAATGTGATGGAAAAAAATAAACATCATGGAATAAAAGTAAATGGAAAAGAGAATATAATAATAAAAAATAAAATAAGTAAGACTAAACGTTCTATATTAGTAATAGGAACTAAAAATAGCATTAAATAATCTAATTAATTAAAAATTGTCTAGATTTTATTAAATCAATTTTTAAATCACAGTTTTGATTTTTTAAAATTAATAATTTACTTGATTTTTCTTAATTATTTTGGGGAGTTGTTAATTTATGAGAATACCAAGCTTAATAGCTTTTATTTTAAGTATAGTTTTTTTTCTAGATGGAATTGTTGCTTTAGTTATTATTATTGGGGCTATTTTCCCTGATTTTGTGATTATAGGTAATTCTCTTTTTAGATTAATTGTTTTAGTAGTAATGGGCATATTAAGTAGTTCATTTTATAATTATGTTCAAAAAAATAGGGATGATCCTAGGTCAAGTGATTTTGGTCAAAAATTATCTATTTTTACAGTAGTGGCTTTATTTTTCTTCTTTTGCTATTTACTAATCTAAGATTAAGTTATTCACAATCTATAAATTAAAGTAATAATATAGATAGTAAATAATAAATAAAACTAAAAAAGTATTAACACACTTAAAAAAATAAGAATTAATTAAAAACAATAAAAATGAAAAGAATAAATATAAATAACTAAATTTAACTGTGGTAAATATGATGGGAGTTATATGTCTGCTTTCTTTAAAGATTCTATAGCTTTTTCTTGAAACTTATTTAAAGCTTCTACAGCAGCAATATGGCCAATAGATCTTCCCTTTTCAATTTTTTCCCCGAATGGGAGATTATAATAAAAAATCATTTTTTACCCCTATAAAAAGTATTATAATCAATATATTTGGATTCGTAACTATTTAAATATATTGTTAATTTTATCTATCAAAAAATTGATAGTTTAGTTTTGGATCAAATAATGTTTTCGTTTAGCCCATATAAATCCATCACCTTTGGATATGATGGCAACATCTATATCTCCACCAACGGTTTCAAGACCCTCTTCAACTTTTCTTTTTAACGAAGTAATATGAATAATATTCAGCCATGTTTCCAATTAGAATTAATATTGGTATTGAAATTATATAACTTGCATTATATTATTTTTAATTAATTTCTTATTACTTGTTTTCACTTTTTTATTTAAGATCATTAAAAACTTATATTATTAAAATAAGATCTATAATCACGAATTAAGAATAAAAATTAATTCATTGGATCTTAATTTTAATAAAATAATTAAATAAATAATAAAAATTAGTTTAAGGGATAACTTGACACAAAAAGATTTGTATGGAACTTATGATATTTTCACAGCTAAACCATTTCTAAAATGGGCGGGTGGTAAAACGCAGCTAATTAATGCGATTGAAGAAAGATTACCTGAAAAAATCAGGAAAACTCACAAAATTGATGAATATTTTGAACCATTCATCGGGGGGGGGGGCATTATATTTTTACTTATCCAGTAATTACAAAATCAAGAAATCATTTATTTATGATATTAATAAAGAGTTAATTTTATGTTATAATGCTATAAAAAACGATCCTGAAGATTTAATAAATAATTTAATTTCATTTGAAGAATCTTTCCTTGAAAAAGATGATGAACGTAGGAAAGAACTATTTTTAAAGGTAAGAAAAGATTTTAATCAACAATTAACTGATTTTAATTTTGATATATATTCTAATAAACATGTGAAAAGAGCTTCACAAACTATTTTTTTAAATAAAACTTGTTTTAATGGTTTATTCAGACTTAACAAAAAAGGAGAATTTAATGTTCCTATGGGAAGATATAAAAATCCTAAAATTTGTAACTCTGATAACATAAGAAATGTTTCTAAAGTTTTAAGAAACACTACTATTTTTAATGAAACTTTTATCGGTTCTGAAGAGTTAATAAGTGAAAAATCCCTTGTTTATCTTGATCCTCCTTATAGACCACTTAATAAAACTTCTAGTTTTACAAATTACAGTGAAAATGAGTTTAATGATCAACAACAGAAAGAATTAGCTGAATATTTTCATAGAATAACAAATATTGGTGCTTATGGAATTTTAAGTAATTCTGATCCAAAAAATGAAGATGTTAATGATAATTTTTTTGATGATCTTTATGAAGATTTTAAAATTGAAAGAGTGAAGGCAAAACGTTTCATTAATTCCAATGCTAAAAAGAGAGGAGAAATTAATGAAATCATTGTTAGAAACTACTGAAAAATACCAATTCTGATCTGTTTTAGCAAATAGCTATTTTTATTAAATTCAATTTCCATGGAGGGATATATAATGGTAAATTTTAAAAAATTAGGATTTGAACATATGGATGAGTACAATAATGAATTTGTAGATACTCTTTTAGAAACTAATCGCACATATAATTTTTTTGTTGATTGGGAAAAGGTTTTTTCTAAACTAGAAGATAATATAATTGAAATAAACATTTTAAATAGTTTAAAGAGAATATCTAATGATAAAATTGAAGATAAATTCAAAGAAATAATAAATAATTATCCTGAATGTGTTCCATTGTTGCCACTGATTGTAGCAGTTCGAGATAATAATATAGCTATTTTTGACATTGATACAAATGTATCTAAAAATATAAATTTCTCTGAAACTTCATTTAACCAAGAAGAAATAGTTAAATTTTCTAAAGAAACAGGATTATTAAATCTTTTCAGTGAAATTGATGACTTATACTCTTATTTGACTGGTACTGAAGTTGGCTTAGATACAAATGCTCGTAAAAATAGGAGTGGACATATTTTTGAAGATATTGTAGGAAACTTCTTAAATGAAATTATTAAAGAAAAACCAGAATATACTATTGATAATGAAGTTTCTGGAATAGTAATTGATAGGAAAAAGAGATTTGATTTTGTTATATATAAAAATAAATCTCCTAAATTTCTTTTTGAATGTAATTTTTATAACAGTACTGGAAGTAAACCTATAGAAACTGCACATGCTTATGTTGATTTACAAGAACAAATTAGAAATACTAATATGACATTTATATGGGTAACTGATGGTTTAGGATGGAAAAAAATGTTCAGTACTCTTAAATCTTCATCAAAAAATATTGATTATATCTTAAACTATTTTATGTTAAAAAATAAGATAAATTTATTACTTTAAATAGATTAATACTTTTCTTATTTAAAACAATTATTATACATGAGAAATTAAAACAATTAGTTTTGAAATTATAGATACTGTAAAATTTATATGGGAGGATTCGTATTTAATAATTTTCTTTTTATATGTATTATTTTTTTTCTTTGGTATTTTTATTTATGTTTGATTGTTTATATATTTTTTTATGAGTTTTAATAGTAGTATTCGTAAGTGTTTTAGGTTTGTGTTGAAGAAGTTGAATGTTTGGGAGAGTAGTGGTAAGTTTAGTGTTGATTTTGATTATTTGAGGTCTGTTGTTCGTGGGGATTTTAGTGATTTGTGGAAGGAAGGTCTTAATTTTAATATTAATAGTCCTTTTAATAAAGAGCTTTTGTGTTGTGATTTGGAAAGAATGGTTCGCGCATTAGATGATGGAGAAAGTGTGAATCATTTTAAGACTCTTTTTCTTCTTAACTCTATGAATAATGAAAATGAAGAGTTGTTAGAATTGAAAGAACATAAAAATATGCTGAATTGTGAAATATATAGATCAATACTGGAATCCATGTACAATCACCAGTGCAGAGGTAGACCACATCATGATGTTACTTTAATGTTTAAAATCATGTATTTACAGGCTAAATATAATT
>NZ_LWMT01000063.1 GCF_001639265.1 Methanobrevibacter filiformis | reverse complement strand
AATAGATATTCAATGAAAAACATAGACAACAAATAAAAAAAACTACAAAAAATAATTTACAATCTAACCACAACTAAGAAAATTCACTGTCATCCATCAACTGAAAAATTAATTATTGCACAGCCAAAAAGAATTTAAAAAAAGAAAAAGAATAAAAAAATGATTCATTTATCTCAATTAAACCATGATTAAATATTAATTATGATTGTTTAGTTTATGAATGCATTAATTTATCCATACATAGTATCTCATTTAGATTAAGAACTATAAACTAGTTTATAGTTACTTTACTTTGTAAGTTATTTTGTTGTTGGATAATACAGTTAATCCTTTAGTGGTTGTTACTGTTGGTTTGAAAGAATATGTTCCTGCTTTACTAGCTTTGGTAGTGATTATCATACAGGTTGTATGTTCTTTAGTTGCTCCGAAGTTTTTAAGATTTAATGTTGCAAGTCCTGTTTTTTTATTGTATGTTGCTTTCATATTTTTGTTTTTGAACCACACTTTAGTGACCTTGAATCCTTTAGGTATTTTTAGATTAACTTTAAAGGTTGAGCTATCTGGACCAACACTTCTAAGAACAACATGGAATATAACAGTTTTTCCAGATCCTTGTTTAACATTTTTAATTTTAATACCAGCATATTTAGGAACAGTTAAAGTACTATTTTTATTTACCGCATTATACTCAGAATTACCAAGGAATTTAGCAGTTATATTTAGTTTACCTGTTTTTTTAACTGTATAAGTTAAATAAGCAATACCTTTGGAATTAGTTATATTATTACCGATAGACTTACCATTAAGATAAAAGTTAACAGTTTCGCCAACGATAGCTTTTCCAGAACTATCTGTTAAGGTAGCATTTAATCTAACTGTTTTATTGTATGTACCGTTAGCTTTAGAAATAGCTATTTTAGCTTCAGCTTTTACAGGAGTCTTATCAACTTCAGTGAGCGCAGCTTCAAGAGCAGCTAACCTATCTTCAAGATTATTAATAGTACCATTTTGAGTAGTGATAGTATTATTCAACTCATTAACAGTAGAATTAAGCTCACCAATAGTAACATCCTGAGCAACAACAGTCCTATTCAACTCATTAACAGTAGAATTAAGCTCACCAATAGTAACATCCTGAGCAACAACAGTCCTATTCAACTCATTAACAGTAGAATTAAGCTCACCAATAGTAACATCCTGAGCAACAACAGTCCTATTCAACTCATTAACAGTAGAATTAAGCTCACCAATAGTAACATCCTGAGCAACAACAGTCCTATTCAACTCATTAACAGTAGAATTAAGCTCACCAATAGTAACATCCTGAGCAACAACAGTCCTATTCAAATCATCAATATTATTAGTTAAATTACTAACGACATTAGTTAAATCAGTAATATTGTTAGTTAAATTAGCAACAGTATTGGTAAGATTCTCAATTAATTCATAAAGAGGAATATTATTAAGAGAATTGTTAGTTGCATTAATCTGTTTAATACTATTACCTGTTACATTATTAACCCTAATATCTGCATCAACAAAACTATTTATACCAATTGTATTGTTCGAAATTGTATTATTACTAATTAAAGTATTAATTGGACCAGGATTGGTACTACCAACACCATTGCTTATACCATAACGAGTATTGTTTGCTATTATATTACCAGTGATATTTACATTTACAGTATTATAATTATTAGCAATACCATCTCTTCTGTTATCTGTTACAGTATTATTTGCAATTGTAGTGTTGGAAGCATAATTAGCTATACCATATTTAGCCCCACTAACAGTATTATTTGCAATTAATATGTCTGTATATGGACCATTAACTTCACCGAGAGTAATACCATAACCACCATATTGGAAACTATCGAATGAATCACCAAAAATATTTTTAATAGTGTTATTGGAAATTGTAATATCATTACCTAACAAATAAATTCCAGAACGAGAAGCAGTTATTTCAGTGTTACTGATTATTATATTGCTGTTATTTTTGTTCTGTTCACCTATTGCACCGATAAAATTTGTCATTTTCAATCCATTAATGGTGATGTCACTAGCTTGAATGTTCAAACCAAATTCAACATTGGTATAGTTCTTAGTAGAATCATAATAACCAGCTATTGTATTACCATTACCTTCAATAGTTAAAGATTTGTTTAATTTTAATGATTTATTAAATGTAATATCATCTACGAATGATAAAGTATCCCCTGAATCAACAGTAGTATCAATGAATGCCTGAAGACTATCTACATTACCATTATACTCAGCAGCAGTAATGTTATGAGTTGTAGCTGAAGCTGTGGTCATGGATACTGCGAGTAAAATAGCTAAAAGCATTGTGAATAATACTATTTTTTTTATTTTCATTTTTTACCTCTTATTAAAAGTTATTTAAAAAGATTTTACACCTTATATTGTTACAATAACACATAAGGAACTATTAACCTAAGATGTGTCTGTATCAGGTTTAGATCGCCTCCAAAACAAAACTTTGTCCATTAGGTTATAGGATAGTTTTGTTTTAATATTTTAATGTGGTTTTATTAGATAACTTTCAGTGAAATCACTTTCATTTGAAAATTTTCATATAGATCCATTATAAGATATATTGAGAAATAATAAGTGGTGAATGTTTAGAATAGATAGTAAACAATTAATTAATATTAAGGACAAGTAGTTAGTTAACATGACAACATTTAATATTAAATTTTTTACTATCTGATAAAAAGATATTTGTTTGGTATAATCCCTCAACATTTCTAATTTTAAGAGAGATTGTGTCAATAAGTACTACTGAATCATTGGCGATTTCATTGATAATTATTTCAGTTTTCTTACTCTGAAAGTTATTGTATTATAATTAATCATTCTACTATATATATATATATATATATATATGAAAATCATGTTGCTGTGCAATAATTATTTTTTTTGATTCTTTTTAGTTATGCTTAGTTTTAAATATTATGGAATGTAATATAGTATCAATGATTTTTAGTTTTTATTGAGTTGGTGTTTATAGTTTTACATGAAGATAACATTGATCAGGTATTTTTACTTCCTTTAAATTTGAGGAACTTTATTCCAGACAATCATATCTGTTTTTATATTGAGGAAGTGGTTAATCAGCATAATTTCGATTAATACAATCAATGTTTAGCATAGATCATTTGAAAAAGTAATAATTACTAATTAGCTAAAAAAAATATCTAAACTAAGAAAAAAGAACAAAAAAACCAGAACACATCATCTTTCAGTTATTTATCGACTTAACCTCTTCCTATTTATTATAACTCCAATAATTGTTTAATAAGTCCTACTAACAATTCATCTCTAATATATAGAGGTCAAAGTATTCTTTTCAGACTTAAGATAAATTAACAGTCAAAAGAAATTAGTAAAATTTAAGTAATATACGAAATATATAATTAATTATATTAAATTAAAATAATTAAATATGGTGAAAACATGAATAGAGATGAGTTAATTAAAAAAAGTGAAACCTGTATTTTAAGTCAAGATAATGATATACAAAAAAGCTGTGAAACTTTTCTTAAAGCCAGTAGTGAAGCAGAAAAAGAAGTTGGAATAAGTGAAGAAGAAGCTGAAACATACCTTAAAATGGCTGAAAACTTAAAATCAACTGATGTTCAAAAAGCATTGATTCTTGCACTTAAAATCGAACAGAGCAAAGATATTAAAGATACTGAAGTTAAAAACGAAGCAGCAAGATTAATCAGAGCAATTGAAATGAGTTAATTACTTCGATGTAACAGATACTTTTAAATATTTTTATTTTTTTAATAATTTTTAAATAATATTTAATGTTATACTTTTACTTTTTAATCACTACAGTCAATTTAATACAATTGATCATTAATTCCAGATGAAATTTGGAATTCCAAGAATAATTATTTGATTTACTTCTTTTTTTGATTTTTTACTATGTTCAAAAGATAGTTATACAGTATTATTATTTAAAAAATATTGCAGTTAGGTTAATAATCTTTATTAAACTGTTTTTAAAACTTTAAAAATAAAATTTCTTATAAATCTTTATTTATATAATTTTTGTCATCTCTCATTGATGACACTATTATTTTAATTTATTGATAATTTTTTTTACAATTATTCTGTCATCTATCATTGATGACAATTATATGGATGTGCAGTCATTATTTTTAAAAATAGATATTTGATTAAAATAGCTTAAAATTTATTTAAAGTATTAATATTATAATTTTATATTAAAATACATGATTATAATGTTTAAAATTAGTAAATATTTTATATTTATTGTTTAAAATTAAATTAAATTAAAGAGTTGAAGAATAATAAAAATTAAATATTTAAAAATGATTATTTTTGATGAAATAGCTATGAAATAGCTGTTAATAATTGGTTGAAATAAATATATACATTTAATATAGTGAATTGGGAAAATAAAAATTTCCCAGTTCTCATTTTAATCTGTTTAACTGTTTATTTTTTCTTTTTAGGAGTGTATTTTAAAATAGCTATTCCTTTTTTATTAGTTTTTACTTTTCCAACATATTTTCCAGCAACATAAAATTTAACATATTTTCCAGCTAAAGGTTTTCCTTTTGCATCAGTTAATTTAGATTTTAGTTGAACAGTCTTGCCATATAATGTTTTTGCTTTGTATATTTTAATAATTGTTTTTTTAGCTTTAGCAGTGTATGTGTATGTTTTAGAAAGGCTTTTGTAATTTTCGTCTCCTGCAAAAGTTATTTTAAGTTTATTTGATGCTTTAAGTGTTGTTTTAATAGTTATCTCGCCTTTACTATTTGTTTTGTATTTTCCTACTTTTTTACCATTAATATATACTGTAAAGAATTTATTAGCTAATACTTTGTTTTCAATGTCAGTAGCTTTAATTTTTATTGTTTTTTTATCGCCTACATTGCCTGATGGTGTTTTAACTGTTAATTTAATAGTATCTTTATTTATGGTTATTGTTGAGTTAGGTGAGTGTGTTGGAGGGTATGTGCCAGATTCATTATTGATTGATACGTAATATTGAATTTTGCCTGTTTTTGTTGGGGTATAATTGAAGTAGGATATGCCTTTTACATCAGTTTTATTAGTTCCCACGAATTTACCTTCAACATAGAATTTAACAGTGAGTCCTTGTATAGGTTTACCAGTGGTAGTGTCAGTTATTTTAGCTT
>NZ_LWMT01000062.1 GCF_001639265.1 Methanobrevibacter filiformis | reverse complement strand
AATTATATTTAGCCTGTAAATACATGATTTTAAACATTAAAGTAACATCATGATGTGGTCTACCTCTGCACTGGTGATTGTACATGGATTCCAGTATTGATCTATATATTTCACAATTCAGCATATTTTTATGTTCTTTCAATTCTAACAACTCTTCATTTTCATTATTCATAGAGTTAAGAAGAAAAAGAGTCTTAAAATGATTCACACTTTCTCCATCATCTAATGCGCGAACCATTCTTTCCAAATCACAACACAAAAGCTCTTTATTAAAAGGACTATTAATATTAAAATTAAGACCTTCCTTCCACAAATCACTAAAATCCCCACGAACAACAGACCTCAAATAATCAAAATCAACACTAAACTTACCACTACTCTCCCAAACATTCAACTTCTTCAACACAAACCTAAAACACTTACGAATACTACTATTAAAACTCATAAAAAAATATATAAACAATCAAACATAAATAAAAATACCAAAGAAAAAAAATAATACATATAAAAAGAAAATTATTAAATACGAATCCTCCCATATACATTTTTAACTAAAATAATATAAAGTTATATAAATTATATTATTTTAATTTAACCATTTTAGTATTTTTTAAGATACTAATCATATTGCCATGCTTAAAAAACACAGAATTAAATTCTTCCTGTCAAATATCGATAATCAAACCATTTTTACTATTAAATTCAGCCATTATGCCTCATAAACCTAGCAAACTATCATTAATATGTTTTAATAAATTTAAGAGGGTAATTCTCTCTGCATTTTCATTCCATTAACTATTATTTAAATCTTGATAGCATAATGCCAAATTTTTCTAATTCAATGTGTCATGATATTTTTAAAACATCAACACATATGATACAATATTGTTCAAATAAAATCATCCCGCCAAAATTACCAAAATTAGCTAAAATTAGGAAATTTATAAAACAACAAGTGAAAAAATTAATATATTCTAAAATTTATATAAATACTTATATTAACAAAAAGGAATTGAATACCCATGGAATTAACCAAAATACTATCAATTATAATTATCATAATTGCAATAATAAACATAATATTGAGCTATTTATCTAAAGATAGATCCAAAACTTATATATTTAATATTGGTGTGCAAATATTTTTAATAATAGCAAGTGTAATATTAATATTACTAAGATAGATAAAATAGATCAACTTAATCTATCAACACTTGAATGATTAAAATTATTCACATTTTTTAGTTTTATTGCATATATCACGGTGACTATAATTTTTTGGACTTCTAATTGAAATATGATCATTTTATAATATCATCTAAAACAATCAATACAAATAAAAATTAAGAAACTAGAAAACAAAGGTTTAATAGAATTAAAACAAGGATGAGAATGATGAAAAATAGTGAAATTCTAGTAAAATCCCAATAATCATGATAAATAGAAATAGCTATTTAACAAAAAAGAAATGTATAAATATTGTATGCGATACTGTATAAATATTATATACGATACTGTATAACTATTGTATACAATAATGTATAATAGAATAATTAAATTCAATATAAATATTATGGAAATTATACATCTTCTATATCTAATAATAACCTCATGATCATATTGGCTTCATGTCCAGCACAAATGCTTACTCTTGGAGCCATTAGTCCATTAAAAGCCTGCGCTTCACTTTTCAGGTCTCCACAAATATATACATTTTTCATTAATTGTCTGGTTTTTATGGTGTTAGAACTTTCATATCCTGCCATTCCAGAACCACAAACCATTTTGGTATCTGGGAGGTCACGAGAAACTGCGTTAATCAGCATTGCTTTTTGATCTGCTTTGTCAAAAGCTTCGCAAACAATATCATAGTTAGAAAAAAGTTCTTTTGCATTTTCATCTGTAACTTTCTCTGTTTTTATTTCTACATCAATAAATGGATTTATTTTAGCTATTATTCTTTTAATAGCTTCTGTTTTAAACATTCCAAGATCTTCTATTGTATATTGTTGCCTATTAAGATTACTTGGCTCTATAATATCAAAATCAACAAGAAGTAGTTTTCCAACACCTGATCTAGCAAGCATAAGTGCAATATTGCTTCCAAGACCTCCAAGTCCAGCAATGGCCACTTTACCAGATTTAAGTTTGTTGTAAACTCCAGGACTATGACGAGCACTTAACATGCTTTCCCATTCTTCTTTTTTAGGCATAACTCCTTTTTTTATAATCACAATTTCATCATTATCACTAAGTTCAATATCATTAGATATCTGAAATCCATTAACTATAATAACACTTTCATCTTCATCTTGGGTGTATTCTTTTTGCAGGTTAAAAGCAGAGATAGGATTGATTTTAATTTCTTTTCCATTTAATTTAATATTTAACATCTTTCCTATCCTCCTCCAACAAAGCTTACAATTTCATAGTTGTCTTCATTTTTTAATATGATTTCGCAGTAGCTATTTTTTGATATTATTTTTCCATTACGCTCAACTACTATTTTTTCAAGGCTATAATCACTTTTTTCTAAAAACTCACTTAATGTTATTCCTTCTTTAAAAGTAGTCTCTTTTCCATTCACTTTCATAGTTATTACTATTATTATTATAATATTTATATAACCTTGTTGTAATCAACTTAAATCAATTTCAAAAAGATGAATATTATAATAAATAGGGCGAATATTCGATGATAGATTAATGGTATAAAATAAGTTTAAGATACATTATTAAAAGTAAGGAGAAAATAGTTAGTTATAATTAATTAGATAGCTATTTCTATTTTATCATAAGTAACAACAGGTATCTTACTATTTTTAATACCTTCTTTCAAATTTAATAAACCTTCTTGTTCTAGCCGTGAAATCCTTCTTTGTGTGTTACTAACATCTTCATTTATTAGTCTTGATAGTTCTCGTATTGAACTGGGATTGTTATTTTTAATGAAGTTTAATAGTTCTAATTCGATGTTAGTTAGTGTTAGTTTATCTGTTAGGATTGTTGTGATATCTGTTATTTCATCCTCAGGGTTTTCTCCAAAGAATTTCCAGTCTTCTAAATCAGAAAACATTTCTCCATTATTTTTATCTTTTTCTAACAGTTTTTCTAATTGTTCAATTGAGCCATATTTTTCAATCATGTCGTTGATTAGGTCTTGTCCAGTTATGACTTTTACTAAATTTATTTTGATCATTTTAACTCCTCATATAGCTTATCTTCTATTAATTTATTATTTGATTCAATATGGTTTTCTATTATTGTCCATGTTTTTTCAAAGCTTCTTTTTTTTATTTGGTTGTGTTTTTCCATGTTTGATGATAGGTGTATATGGTTGAAGCTATGAAAAGTGTCTATTCTTGTGTGTGGAGGTATTATGACTATTGACCATCCTCTTTTTGTTATTCTTCCTTTTATAATGTGACTCTTTATTTTAGTTTGTGTTCTTTTTTCTAGCTTCATATAGTGTATTATATATTGATACACATATATAAAGATTTATATTAAGTATTTATAAATTCTAAAGAAGTATTACTAAATCTTAAAAATCATTGTATTTGAAAAATAGTTTTTTAAAAGTAATCTCTTTTCCATTTACTTTCATAGCTATTACCTATTATTAATTACTTATTATTATTTGTTTACTTGTTAGTTATATCTTACAATATTTATCCATGGGTTATTATGCTAATTATGTCTCCATTAGATAATTTAAAGTCACTAGCTATTCTCATATTTGTTTTAGCGTCAATAGCATGCATAAATTTATCTCCAATATCTGTGTGAACCATATAAGCAAGGTCTCTAGGAATTGAGTCTTTTTCTATTAAAATAGCATCAGGAAGAATGTTGCCTTTTTGATCAGTTAATTTATGTTCATCTTCTACTGGATAAACAGCTATCATATTAAGTAAATCAAAAATAGCTGCATTAAGAGCTTTTTGAACACCAGTTCCTCCGTATTTTTCTAAAATATTTGTTTTAATATATTCTAAAGCTTTTTTCTGATTATCATTCAATTCTTCTTCTTTTAAAATATTAAAACTAGCGTCTCCTGGTTTATAATCAATTAATCCAACTTTTGATGCATTTATAAGTGCAAGTTCTGATTCTGCTGAGGCTGGAATAAGGTTTGGATATTTTTCTTTCATTCTTTTAATATTTTCTTCAGAACTTGGTAAATCTGCTTTATTTGCAATAATTAGCATTGGTTTAGCTATTCTAAGTAAGTTACTTACAAGTTCAATTAATTCTTTCTTTTCCCATTTGAAATAATCTGGATTGATTGGTCTTTTTGCCTCAATAATGTGTTCAATAGCTATTCCAGTTCCAGATAATTGTTCATGGATTACTTTTGAAATATCTAATTTTTCAGCTTCGATTTTTCTAATTAATCTAGTCCAATTCTTACTTAATATTCCATACATCCACATTATTATCTCATTTTCAAGAAATTCAATATCTTCTAAAGGATCATGTGTTCCAGCATCCACTGGTCTTCCTTCAACATCAGTTGAGCCAGATGCATCTATAACATGAATAAAAACTTTAGCTTGACGAAGATCATCTAAAAACTTATTACCTAATCCTTTTCCTTCATGTGCTCCAGGAACAAGTCCTGCAACATCAATTAACTCTATTGGAATAAATCGTTTACCATCAACACACTTAGAGTTTCGTGGATTACATGTTAAATCTAATTCTGCACAAGGACAATCAGTTACAACATGTGCAACTGCTTTATTAGCATCTATGGTTGTAAATGGATAATTAGCCATTTCTACCTTTGATGATGTTGCTGAATTGAAAAATGATGATTTTCCTACATTTGGTTTTCCTGTAACTGCAATTTGAAGCATAAAATCACTATAAATATTTTATATAATAGGTTATCCTTATTTTTATCTGGTTTATAAACATTTAATTCCTTTTAATTAATCCCTATGAAAAGCAATAAATCATAATTTAATTATTCAAATAGATTTACTTAAAAGTATAGGTTTAATCAATCAAAGTTTAAATTAAATTTTGTTCTAACATTTACAATTTTAAATGGCATAATCATTTTAAGAATATTAAGAGGAATATTAGACTTTTAAATCATTAATTTAATTAATATATGGTTAACTACAAAGAAACATTGAAAATAAAATATTCAAATCTTATTAAAACATAACATGATTATTAGTATTACTTATAGGGGATGTCCCATAATTCTATAAGTCGTTGAAAATCTATTTAATTAATTTTTAAGCGTTTTAACTAAATATATAGTAAAACAAAGTTATTTTAATCATTTTTAAATATAATATGTTTTCATG
>NZ_LWMT01000061.1 GCF_001639265.1 Methanobrevibacter filiformis | reverse complement strand
GACACACAAGACTAACAATATCAAGAATAAAAAACATGCTAAAAGAAAAATAAGAATATAAACAAAAAACATCACAACATTACACACTACATATCTAACATGAAAAATCCTTAACTTAACAGCTGTGATGATTTTCTTTATTTTCTTTACTCATTCTGAGATAATAGGGTAATCCTGATATGTATGCTCTTAATTTTTTAGATAATTTTTCACAATTACCATTAAGAATGTCTTCCCAAATAGCTTCTTGGGATTTTTTAAACCTATTTTCAATTTTTTCTGTGTATAGATCTAATAGATTATCTTTAAATCCGATTTCAACTTCAAAATTAGGAATACCTAATGTATAATTAATCATATCATTTTTATCTAGATTTTTCTCTTTAATTGTTAAGTAACCTGACTGAAACAATAATGGAAGATCTTTGGCAGATAGTGGATCATACTTACGTAATTCTGATTCTGTAATGGTTATTGGTTTAAAATAATCAATGTTAATAGCCCTATTTTTTAAAATTTCAGCTAAAAAAGTTGGTGTTCCACTTTCAAACCAGTAGGGTATGATTTTCTGGGATTTAAGAGCTAAAATAGTTGAGTAAGGATTAAAAACCTTGTTTTTTCCATCCCAACTATAACCATCATAATAAAAATTAATCTTATCTAAAATTTCTTTGTAAGAATAGTTTAATTTATCTGATAAGTCTTGTATTTGGTTTTTATAATGATATTCTAATTCTTGGTGAGTTATACCACATATAGTTGAATATTTTGGATCTAGTGTGAGTTCTGTTAGGTTATTTAATTTAGAGAATATTGAAGTTTTTGCAAATTTGGTTATTCCAGTTATAAAGACAAATTTAAGATGTTCTTCACTACTCTTTAACTCATTATAAAAGTCTTGTAGAAATCTACGATTATTATCAGATATTTCTGCATTGTTTATATTATCAAGTATTGGTGCGTCATATTCATCAATTAAAACAATAACTGTTTTATTTGTACTTTTATGTATTTTTCTAATTAACTGAGAAAAATTAAAAGATACAGGTAATTCTTCATTTAATTTTATGTCATATTCCTCAGCAAATATATTAATATACTCTGCAAGAGTTAGCTCTAGTAAATCCACACTTTTACTTACTAATTTACTCATATCCAAATGTATTACAGGATAATTTTCATTCCAGTCCCATTTATCATATATATAGAGACCTTCAAATAATTTTTTATTTCCTTTAAAGAAGTTTTCTAATGTTGAAATAAACAATGTCTTACCAAATCTTCTTGGACGTGATAGAAAATAGTATGTTCCTTTCTCGTCTATCATTTGTTTTATGAATTTAGTTTTATCAACGTAAATCTTTTCTAGACTTATCAACTTATTAAAATCGCTGACATCAAAAGATAGTCGTCCAATGTTATTTGTTTCCATTTTATAACCTTCTTTTAATTATCTCTTATTTATAAATAGGATTTTCATCTATTAATTTTTTAGTTAATAAATAGTTTTATGTTTTTCATATATTATCAATATTTTGATTTTATGAAAATTATTGATTTCCTTTTGATAAGAACATTAGTTTAATATAATTTAGTATGTTAATTATTGATTGAAGCCTTGCATGCTGCATAGTCGTGTCTATTTATGAATGTCTCAATAATTTTTGAATTTGTTCAATTGATATGTATTTATCGACTGTGTTAGTTGATAATATTATCCAGAAGTTGTGAAAATATAGCTATACTATTACTCTTTCAAATAATAGTATTCTCCACTATTTTTCTGTTCTCTATCTAGATAGCTATCTAATTTATTTACTCTTGGTCTTTTTGTTTCTTTATCTCTTCTGAAAGTTATGTTTAAATCATTTAGAAATTTGTTCATTGATGTTCTAAGATCTGATGGTTTTGTAGCTATTCCTTCTAGACCTGGTTCACCGTAGAATACCATTGCTCTATCAGATATATAATCAATGAAAACAATATCGTGATCTATTATAAGAGACGCTGAGTTTCTACTTTCAATTATTTTTCTAATGGTTTTAGCAGTTATTAATCTTTGTTCTACATCAAGAAAAGCTGTTGGTTCATCAAAAACGTAAAAATCAGCGTTTTGGGATAAAGTTATAGCAATAGCAACTCGTTGAAGTTCTCCTCCACTTAAATCACTTAAATTTTTATTCAATAATTCATCAAGTGCAAATGGTTTTAGTATTTCACTTTTAAAAATATTAGATCCATAAGTTGGAGCTTTCATATATAATAAATCCTCAACTCTTCCATCAAAATCATTATCAATATACTGAGGTTTATAAGCTATTTCTACTTTCTTATCTACTTCACCACTATCTGGGGTTTCATTCTCTGATAAAATGTTTGCAAATGTTGTTTTTCCGATTCCGTTAGGACCAAATGCTGTTACAATTTCATCATAAAATATTTCACCTGCTTCAGCATTAAGAGAAAATCCTTTATATTTTTTATTAATGTCAGTGTAAGAAGTAAGTGGTGTACCTTCGTCTTCAGGTGTTGGAGGTCTTACTTTAAATTCAATAGGACGATTTCTAATTCTTATGTTTTCTTCTTTTAAGAAACCATTAATATAAGCATTAATTCCAACTCGCACACCTTTCATTTGTGATACTACACCATAAGCTCCAGGTTTACCATATAAAATATGAACATAATCAGATATGGCATCTAAAGTTGCAAGGTCGTGTTCAATAACAAGTACAGATTTTCCATCTTCAGCGAGAGATCTTATTACTTTAACTGCATTTAATCTTTGACGAACATCTAACCAAGATGTAGGTTCATCAAAGTAATAAAAATCACCATCTCGAAGTGCAGCTGCTGCAATAGCTATTCTTTGAAGTTCACCACCACTAAGATTAGCTATGTCACGATTTAATATATTTCTTAAATCTAAATCATCAACTATCTGATCAATTTTGTTTCGCTCATCAACTTTTAATAATAGATCATTAACATTTCCTTTTACAAATTTAGGAAGCTGATCAACCATTTGTGCTTTATGAATGACTTTTGATTTTCTTTGTGATAAATTTTTAAAGTATGTTTGAAGTTCAGACCCTTTATAAAAGTTTATTATTTCATCCCAAGAACTTTCATCAATAGTGTTTTCTTGCTTATTTTTATCTTCTTCATAATTTCCTAAGTTAGGAATAATTTCACCAGACAATATTCTAAATATTGTAGATTTTCCAATTCCATTTTGACCTAGAATCCCAACTACAGATGATTCTTTTACATTTGGAAGAGAAAACAATTCAAACATGTTTTGCCCAAATCTATGAATTGGAGTATCAAGAGTTTCTGGAAGATTAATAATATTAACTGCTCCAAAGGGGCATCGATTAGTACATATTCCACAGCCATTACATAATTCTTCTGAAATTAAGGGTTTATTAGTTCGTTCATCGATTACAATTGTATCTTCTTCCATACGAACTCCAGGACAATAATCTATACATACATAATTGCAATTTTTTGGTTTACATCTATCATGATCCAATATTGAAATCCTACTCAATACTTTCACCTCTATTTGAAATTATAAAATTAAACTTTTAAAAAAAGTTTTGTCAAAAGCTATTTTCTCATTTCTATTTTAAAAATAAGCATTTTATATATAATAATTCTTTTTATTAATAAAAATCATTTAAATTAATACTAATTATTTATAATATTTAAATATGTGATTTGATATAATATATATGTAACTATAAAATTTAATTAAAAAATTTTAATAATTTTAAGAATAGCTAGATAATAAATCCTGGAGTTTAAAATGAAACAAGTTATAGTCGTTAGAAAAGATATTAAGATGTCTAAAGGTAAAATGGCTGCTCAATGCTGTCATGGTTCATTAAATGCTTATAAAAATGCTAATCCGAGTAAAATAGAAATTTGGGAAAATGAAGGTCAAGCAAAGGTAGTTTTAAAGATACAAACATTAGAAGAGTTAATTGAACTTAAAAAGATGATTGCAGTAAATAAAGTTCCTCATCATTTAGTTATAGATGCTGGAAGAACAGAACTACCTGAATCAACTGTTACTTGTTTAGGTATTGGTCCAGATACTGATGAAATCATTGATAAACTTACAGGACATCTTAAGTTATATTAATTTTTGGTGATTACAATTATTGATTGGGTTCTTAAAGTAGGAGGGAGCTTATTTCCAAAACATGCTATTGAGTTAATAAAAAGTATCAAAGATACTAAAACTTTAGTTATTAATGGCGGTGGAGAGTTTGCAAACCTTATCCGAAAATATGACTGTGAAGTTGATTTTACAGATGATGTAAGTCATAAAACAGCTATTAATTCTATGGACATAATAGCTAAATTATTAAATGATAAAATTGAATTTAGTGAACTTGTTTACACTCTTGATGAAGCTATTGAGGTCGCGGGTAATGGAAAGATTCCTATTCTTTTAAGTTCAGGGATTATAAATAAATTAAATCCATTGGAATCCTCATGGGATGTAACTTCTGATTCAATTGCAGCGTACATATCAAACTTATTAAAATCGAAACTTTTAATAGCTACAAATGTAGATGGTATATATACCCAAAAACCTACACTTCAAGGTTCAAAATTTATTGATGAAATAACTGCTAAAAACTTACTATCTTTTAATGAATCATCAATTGACTTGATGTTACCTAAGCTTTTGCTTGAATTTGGGGCTGATTGTTTTATTGTTAATGGGAAATACCCTGAGAGAGTTTTATCTATAATTAATTCAAATTTTAACAATCATAATTTCAAATATACATATATTCGAGGAGATTAAAATGGAAAAAGTAGAATGTACATCTTGTAAGCAAGAAATACCATTAATTGAACCTTATGTTCAATTTAAATGCCCAGAATGTGAAAAAGTAATATATAGGTGTGAAAAATGCCGTACTTTTGGTCATGTTTACAAATGTGACTGTGGATTTGAAGGACCTTAATTGATATAAATTAATAATTAATATTTAATACTTAATATTTAATAATTAATATGTATAATTAATATGTATAATTAATATATAATAATTAATATGTATAATTAATTTTGAATTGACGAATTATTGATTAAGAAGTAGTTATATTTTATTTAAGATATTAATTAGCTATTAGTTTATCACTTACTTATTAAATAGATTTTATTTACTTATAATTGTTATTTATGATATTTCAATTTTGAAGCAATATTTATTTCATTTTGAAAACTTTCATAGTAATATTAATTTTATTCTCTAAAGGAGATGTCCCATAATTCAATAGATAATTAATTAAGACTCATTTTCTTAAATAAGTATTTTAAGAGTCTTATATTGTTGATAAATTAATTATATGGATATTTAATTAGTTATATAAATTGAATTTT
>NZ_LWMT01000060.1 GCF_001639265.1 Methanobrevibacter filiformis | reverse complement strand
GACACACAAGACTAACAATATCAAGAATAAAAAACATGCTAAAAGAAAAATAAGAATATAAACAAAAAACATCACAACATTACACACTACATATCTAACATGAAAAATCCTTAACTTAACAGCTGTGATTTATATCCCTTTTAATTTGTTCCAAACCTTTTTTGACACTTTCAATGTTTGGCGCAATAATTGTAAAACGTCCTCCTCCACAAAATAAAATATTTGCAGATGAAAGTTTCAAATCTTCTATTATTTTTGTTGCTATACCCTCATTGAACAAAGATAAATATAAAGATCTACCTCTAAGTCTTTTACTCATCCCTTTTCGAGCATTTTCAGGAGATGAGACTCTGAATATAAACTTTTGAATACCAGAAATATCACCTCCAATCATTAAATAAACAGATTGTTTCTCAGAATAAGGAGACGTTGTTTTTAATTTACCTTCTTCAATTTTATAATAATATCTACAAGTTGCTAAAGCTGCAGTGATTTTTGAATGATCATATAATGATATGTCAGGTTGCGAAACATATGATGCTGAAGGTATTGTGGAAGTGTATTTTTTCATTAATGATAGCCAACTCTGAAAATCCATTGTTTTAAACTGTTTAATTTCTGTAAAAAACTCGCTCCACAATTTTTTATATTCTGGTACTAATTTCCAACCCTTACTCACTTTTTCTTTCTGTTTAATTGGTTTTAATTTTTCAAAACCTTCTGAATCAAATTGTAATTTTTCTAATGGAACATAATAAAGATCAGATTCTGTATCTCCCAATTGTGTTCTTGAAAAAACAGAGTATAAAGGATCTTTTTTGGGTTCACCTTTTTCTTTTTCATCAATTCTTTCCATTGCAGAATGACAATCAGAATTACGAATAATTTTAGAAAAATCAGCAATATTTTTCGTTGAATCACTTGGAGAATGATGATTTAAAACTAAGTTTTCAATTTCCTCATTTTCAAATACCTGCTGAACAAAATCAGCAGACCACTTACTATGATTACCTTTCATTCCAGAAGCACCATATTTTGATTCATGTTTCAATTCAGTTCTTTGATAAAATTTACCAATATCATGTAGTAAGGCAGCCAATTGAATGTTTTCTAAATTTTCCATATAAAATTCCTCTTTGTTTAAACAATTAAGATACTTATTATATTTTATTCCATATATTATTTAAAAAATATGTTGTTTAATAATGAACATAACAAATACCAAATATATATATATATAATTATTTAAAACTTTCTATTGAATAAAAATAAATCATCATCACACAAAATAAGAACTATAAAATGAAATTATTTATAAAATAAATATTCAAATTCATATATAAAATAATATAACTAATCAAATAAGTATTATTAACACAGTCAATTACTTAAACAACAATAAATAAACATAAAACTAATGTAAATATGAAAAATATTTATATATAAATTAATAAAATCGGTGAATTAATGTCTAAAAAGAATAAAGTCGGAGCTAAAATTAAAGAAATAAGAAAATCAAAAAAAAGTACAATTGAAGACCTATCTAAAACAAGTGAAGTTAGTATAGACTTAATTAAGAAAATTGAAGATGGAGAGATTCTTCCTTCCCTAACTCCACTAACTAAAATAGCTAAAGGATTAAATGTTAGATTAGGTACTTTTTTCGATGATGCTGAGCAAACAGGACCAAGTATTGTAAGAAATGGTGCAAGTGATGAAATACTTTACTTCTCAGGAGAAGAAGGTAAAACTGATCTTAGTGCTTTGGAATTTTACTCTTTAGGCTATGGGAAAAATGATAGACATATGGAACCATTTATAATCGATGTTCACACAGACAAAACTGAATTTGAATTATCTTCACATGAAGGAGAAGAATTTATATACGTGCTAAATGGAGAAATTGAACTTAAATATGGTAAAGAAACATATAACTTAAAAGAAGGAGACAGTATTTACTATGATTCCATAGTTCCACACCACCTACATTCTCACAAGTGTGAAAAATCAAAAATACTAGCTGTTCTCTACACACCATTTTAGAAAACTGTGATATTATGTTTAAAATTAATGTAACGCCTAAATTCGGAGATATAGATGGATTAAAACACGTTACTAATACTGTAGTAGCTGGATGGTTTGAAACTGGAAGAAACGATATATTTAGATTTTTCACCCCAGATTTAGATCTTAGCTATGAAAAATGGAAATTAATAATGGCAAGAACTGATTTTAACTTTATCAGTCAAATGTATTATGGATTTGATGTTGAAATTAGAACTTTCATAGTTAAAATTGGAAATAGTTCATTTACAGTAGGTCATGAAGCTTGGCAAAAAGGTGAATTAAAAGTCACAGGTGAAGCCGTGGTTGTTCACTATGACTTCATTGATCAAAAATCTAAGATAATTCCAGAAGATATTAAAGCAAAACTTAAAGAACATATGAAAAGTGGTTAAAATGGTGTTTTCAGAAGAAACTATAGGGACATTCTTTGAAAAACAAGTAAAAAAGGATGAAAATAGAGAATTCATAGTTTATCCAGATAGAAATTTAAGATTTACATATAAAGAATTTGATGAGAGAACAAATACATTAGCAAAAGGTCTTATTTCAATAGGAATAAAAAAAGGAGATCATGTAGGAATTTGGGCAAAAAATGTTCCTGACTGGTTAACATTTATGTTTGCAACATCTAAAATTGGAGCAGTACTGGTAACTATAAATACGGCATATAAAAGTCATGAATTAGATTACATTTTAAAACAATCAGATATGAAAGCAATAGCTATTATTGATGGTTTTAGAGATACTAATTATGTTAAAATGCTTTATGATTTAGTTCCTGAGTTAAAAACACAAGCCAGAGGGAAATTAAAAAGTGCAGAATATACTCATTTAAAAAATGTTATATTCATAGGACCTGAAAAACACAGAGGAATGTACAACACCCATGAATTAATGATACTTGGAAAAAATCAAGAAGACAGCGATCTTAATTCCATTAAAGAATCCTTAGATAATAATGATGTAATTAACATGCAATACACATCAGGAACTACAGGATTTCCAAAAGGAGTTATGCTTAGTCACAGAAACATCCTGAATAATGGATTTACCATTGGAGAGAGGATGAGGTTCACGAAAGAGGATAAATTATGTATACCTGTTCCTCTATTTCACTGTTTTGGAACAGTTTTAGGAGTGCTTTCAGTGCTAACTCATGGTGGAACATTAGTTATGTTAGAAGAGTTTGATCCACTCCTTGCATTATCAGCTATTGAAAAAGAGAAGTGTACAGCTATTCATGGTGTTCCAACAATGTTTATAGCAGAATTAAAACATCCAATGTTTGATATGTTTGATATGTCATCACTTAGAACAGGAATAATGGCAGGTTCAACATGCCCAATAGAAACAATGAAAGATGTTGCAAATAAAATGAATATGAGAGAAATAACAAGTGTTTATGGACTTACTGAATCCTCTCCAGGAATGACACAAACAAAATCAGATGATACACTAGAAAAGAAAACAACAACCGTAGGAGTTGCATTTGAAGGAGTTGAAGTTAGAGTTGTGGATCCTGAAACTAATGAACCATTACCAGTGGGAGAAACTGGAGAAATATGTTGTAGAGGATATAATATAATGAAAGGATATTATAAAATGCCTGAAGAAACATCTCGAGTTATTGATAGCGAAGGATGGTTACATAGTGGAGATTTAGCTACAATGGATAAAGACGGATACTTCAACATCGTTGGAAGAATAAAAGACATGATTATACGAGGTGGGGAAAACATTTATCCTCGAGAAATTGAAGAATTAATCTTTAAAATTGATGGAGTTCAAGATGTTCAAGTAGCTGGGATAAAAGACGAAAAATATGGAGAAATCGTTGGAGCATTTATTATAAAAGAAGAAAACTCTGATTTAACAGAAGAAGATATTAGAGACTATGCAATAGATAATGTTGCAAGGTATAAAGTTCCAAAATATGTTTTTTTTGTAGAAGAATTCCCACTAACAACAAGTGGAAAAATACAAAAATACAAATTAAGTGAAATAGGATATGAATTAGTTCAAAAAAGAAAAGAAGAGGAAGTAATTTAATCTACAAATTCAATAGTAGTATTAGAAATTCCTTTACTTTCACAAATTTTATTAATCTCATTTTTAACTTTTTTAAAATCATAAATATTATTAAAAGTAATTGATAATTTCATTGTTAAAACATTATCAAAACCATCAATAGACCAAACATGAATCTCATTGATTCTTTTAACATTATAAATTAATAAGATCTCTTTTTTAAAATCAGGAATATTAAAATTATCAGGAACTTTTTGTAAAAGTATAATGATATGATTAAGGATGTTTTTTGATAAAATAAAAAATAACCATACAATAATAGCTATTGATAAAAACTTGTCTAAAATAGCTATTTTAAAAAACATTAGAATTATAGAAAGTACTAAAATACTAAACCAACCAAGAATATGGTTTATATAATCTACAGATGATTTTTCATGTTTTTTATATATAAATAATATGATTACTCTAAATATAATTCCTAAAATAGCTATTATTAAAACCCATAAAGGACTTAATGTGTATTTTAATGAGAAATTAATTATGATTTGATTAAGGAGTAGAATTAAAGTACAAATAAAGATAACTGATAAAATTATTGAAGCAATAAGATGAAATCTTTTATAACCATAAGTGAATGTGTCTTCATGTGTTTTTTTAAAAAATAATTTCAAAAATAATTGTATGGCAATATTTAAAGTATTTAATAAATCAAATAAGGCTATAGCTATTATAGAAAAAGAATTGATAAAAAGTCCAGAGGACAAAAGTAAAGTTGTGAAAATTAAGCTGAAAACAAATATAGAATTAATATTTTTAGAGTTATAAACAGGATAGCTTAACATAGAAATACTATTTTAAATTTAAAAGAAGTAATAATAAGAAAGGTTTGGCAACAAAATGAAATTCCCATAGGCATAGCCCATAGTACACAATACAAAACACAAACAGGCTTTACTTCCAGGATCGAAACGAGACTGGGTGTTGCCCTGATGCTATGGTCGCCAAAACCAATGAATAATGAGCATAAATTAATTAAGTTCTGTACATTTTCACCCTACTGAATACACCAAACCAGAAATGATAAGTAAAAAGATAATTATCAGTTTCAACCTAGTTAAAAGCCTACACAAGACCATAAAGACAATATTGCTTTTAAGAAAAATATGCTAGTGGACGATTGGAAGCAGCGGACTAAACAACTCGGAATAAACCTCGAAGCTTACATCCCTACCCCATCAAACAAGTCTTCTACTTGAGTCCTAAAAAAGCAGTCTATTTTCAGGGGACACCTCAGGCTTAGATGCTTTCAGCCTTTATCGTCTAGCGCGTAGCTGCCCGGCA